>JAIBBJ010000182.1 GCA_019694735.1 Gemmatimonadaceae bacterium
GCCGAGGGGTGGGCGGTGCTCTGGCCCGCGATCGCGGCGCGCGCCGGCGTGGTGATGGACCGGCGCGGCATCGCGCGGGCGGCGGCGTGGGCGCCGGGGGCGACGGCGGGGCAGGCGATCCCGCTCTCGGGTGACGCGCGGATCGTTCGGACCGCGTCCACGTGGGTGGTGAGCGCCGCGCCGTCGGCGCGCGCGCCGGGAACGACGGACGGCGGTCCCGACTATATATTGGAGCAATGACCGTGCCCGTCGCCGACCCGCGTCTGAAGGGCCGCGCCGTCAAGCGCATCGCCTTCGACGAGGGGACCATCGCCCGCCGAGTGCAGGAGCTCGGCCGCGAGATCACCGCCGCCTATCCGGACGGCGAGTTGCTGGTGTTGGGGCTCCTCAAGGGGTCCTTCATCTTCCTGTCGGACCTGGTCCGGCAGATCGAGCGGCCGCTCCACGTGGACTTCCTGGTGGCGTCGAGCTACGGGGACGCGACGGTGAGCTCGGGGCACGTGAAGCTGGTGTACGACCCCAACACGGAACTGACGGGCAAGCACATCCTGTTGGTCGAGGACATCGTCGACTCGGGCCGGACGCTGCAGAAGCTGGTGACGCTGCTGCAGGGGCGGTCGCCCCGCTCGCTGGAGATCTGCGCCCTGCTCGACAAGCACATCGCCACGGAACTGCATCACCCGGTGCGCTTCACCGGCTTCGATGCGCCCCACGAATTCCTCGTCGGCTACGGCCTGGACCATGCGGAGGACTTCCGCCATGTCCCGTACGTCGCGAGCCTGCAGTAAAGGAGCCCCATGGCCCAACCCGGCACGCCCCAGAAGCCCGGCGGACTCGGCCGCTTCTCGCGGACCCTGTCCTTCTGGCTGATCGCCTTCCTGATCCCGATCGTCCTCATCCAGTTCGCGATGAAGTCGACCGAGCAGGCGGCGGAGATCGACACGTCGTTCTACGACAGCCAGCTCGAGGCGGACAACATCTCGCGGGTGACGATCACGGGCGGGCAGCTCGTGACCGGCGAGTTCCGCGACCGCGTGCTCATCAAGGGGCGCGAGGTGAAGCACTTCAAGACGCGGCTGCCGATCGCGAACAACCCCGAGGACGTGAAGCGCCTGCGCGAGCACCGCGTGGCGATGCGCGCCGAGGAGGTGCGGCCGAGCCTGCTCGCCGTGCTCGTGTCGCTGCTGCCGTGGGTGCTCATCCTCGGCATCTGGATCTTCCTCTTCCGGCAGATGCAGGCCGGGGGGAACAAGGCGTTCTCGTTCGGGAAGTCGAAGGCGAAGCTGCTCTCGGGGGACACGCCGAAGATCACCTTCGCCGACGTGGCCGGCGCCGACGAGGCGAAGGTCGAGCTGCGCGAGATCATCGAGTTCCTGAAGGACCCGCAGAAGTTCACGAAGCTGGGCGGCCGGCTGCCGAAGGGCGCGCTCCTGGTGGGCCCGCCGGGCACCGGCAAGACGCTGCTCGCCAAGGCCGTCGCCGGCGAGGCGGGGCGCCCGTTCTTCTCGATGTCGGGCTCCGACTTCGTGGAGATGTTCGTGGGCGTCGGCGCGTCGCGCGTCCGTGACCTGTTCGAGCAGGGGAAGGCGAACGCGCCCTGCATCATCTTCATCGACGAGATCGACGCGGTGGGCCGCCACCGCGGCGCCGGCCTGGGCGGCGGGCACGACGAGCGCGAGCAGACGCTCAACCAGCTGCTCGTGGAGATGGACGGCTTCGAGTCGAACGACGGCGTGATCCTGATCGCCGCGACGAACCGGCCGGACGTCCTCGACCCGGCGCTGCTGCGCCCGGGCCGCTTCGACCGCCAGATCGTGGTGGATGCCCCGGACCTCAAGGGCCGCGAGGGCATCCTGAAGGTGCACGTCCGCAACAAGCCGCTCGCCGACGACGTGGACGTGCACAAGCTCGCGCGCGGCACGCCGGGGATGGCCGGCGCGGACCTCGCGAACCTCGTGAACGAGGCCGCGCTGCTCGCCGCCCGCCGGAACCACGACCGCATCTACATGGTGGACTTCGAGGACGCGAAGGACCGCGTGATGCTCGGGGCCGAGCGGAAGTCGCTGGTGATGAAGGAGGAGGAGCGCCGCCTCACCGCGTACCACGAGGCGGGGCACGCCGTCTGCGCGATCCGCGTCGCCGGCAACGACCCGCTGCACAAGGTCACGATCGTGCCGCGCGGCCGCGCGCTGGGCCTCGCGTTCACGCTCCCCGAGGACGACCGCGTGTCGGTGACGCGCGAGCAGCTCGAGGCGCGGCTCGTGATGGCGTACGGCGGGCGCGTCGCCGAGGAGATCGTCTTCGGCCGCGACCGCGTGACCACGGGGGCCGCGAGCGACATCCAGCAGGCGACCGGCATCGCGCGCCGCTACGTGAGCCAGTGGGGCCTGTCGGATGCGATCGGCCCGATCCTGGTCGGCGACAACGAGCAGGAGGTCTTCCTCGGCCGCGAGCTGACGAGCCGCCGGCAGGTGTCGGAGCGGACGGCGCAGCAGGTGGACGACGAGGTGTCGCGCGTCATCACCGAGGCGTACAACCGCGCGACCGACACGCTGACGACGCATCGCGACCTGCTCGACCGTCTCGCGGCGGCGCTGCTGGAGCGCGAGACGCTGACCCGCGAGGACATCGCGCTGCTCGAGAAGGGCGAGCCGCTGCCGCCGCGGTTCGAGCCGCCGACCACGCCGCCGGTGATCCCGGTGGCGCCGACGCCCACGCCGGCGCGGGTGCTGCCGCCCCTCGCGGGGCCGGAGCCGTCGCCGGCGTGAGCCGCGGCTGACGCGCGGCGAAGCGCAGCGCAGGGCACGGGACGGCGATGCGGAACTCCGCGTCGCCGTCGTCGTTCTCCGGGGTGCGCCAACCGGATGCGGCGTGCGGGTGTCGAATGGACGATTCCTTCCTCGGGGACGGTGGATGATGCGGGCTGGTGCCGGTGTGGTCGCGGGGCTCATCGCGCTCGTGGGGCTCGGGGCGGCCGCGTGCGGCGGGGCGGCGCCGGCGGCGTCGGCGGATCCGTCGGGGCTCGCCACGGTGTTCGACTCCTCGCGGGCCGACACCATCGTCGCGCGCGTGGCCGGCGAGGTGCCGGCGGCGAAGGTGCGGACGCTCACCGAGGAGCGGCGCGTGCAGCCCGACGCCGAGGACACCACGCTCTTCACCCAGGCCTACGGCTTCGTGGTCGGGCCGGATGGGCGGGTGTTCGTGCCCGACGAGGGGTCCATGCGGATCTTCGTGCTCGACTCGGCCGGCGCGCTCGTGCGGACGATCGGGCGGAAGGGGGCGGGGCCGGGGGAGTTCGACCAGTTCAACGGCCTCCGCGCGCTGGCCGACGGCCGGCTCGCGGTGCTCGACGTGGGGAACGCCCGCGTGTCGTTCTTCTCGGCGACCGGCGACTTCGAGACCAGCTGGCGCGTGCCCACCGGACACTTCGCGAACGACCAGCTCGTGGCGGACGCGGCGGGCACGCTGCGGATGGTCCTGCCGGTGACGCCGCCGACCGACACCGACATCATCGGACGTCGCGGGTTGGTGCGGCTCTCGGCCGACGGCACCGTCGGCGATTCGCTCGTGCCGCCCGACCTGGGCACGCGGCAGGTCACCTTCGTGGCGGCCCAGGGGGGCGGGCGCACGCAGTACCGCGCGGCGTACTCGCCCAACGACTCCTGGGCGTGGCATCCGCAGTGCTTCTTCGTGTCCGCCACGGGGACGCGCGCGCAGGTCCACCTCGGGAAGGGGCCGCGCCCCGTCCGGATCGAGCGCGACGCGCCGGCGATCCCGGTGCCCGCCGACGAGATCGCGGCCGACAGGGAGCGGATCCTCTTCGGCATGCGGCGCACCGACCCCGCGTGGTCGGGGGCCGTGGACCTCCCCGCGACGAAGCCGCCGATCGAGTCGGTGCGCGCGACGCGCGACGGGCGGATCTGGGTGCGCGTGGCGACGCCGTCGGAGCCGATCCCGCCGGAGGCGCGCGACGAGGCGCGGCCCGACCGGCCGCCGCCGGCGCGGTGGCGCTCGCCCGCCGTGTTCGAGGTGTTCGAGGCGGATGGCCGCTTCGTCGGCCGCGTGACGTTCCCGCGGCGCACCACGCTGATGGAGGCCGACGGCGACCGGGTGTGGGCCCTCGTGCGCGACGAGGACGGGCTCCCCGGGGTGGTGCGCTTCCGCGTGACGCCGGGGTTCTGAGGCGCGCGCGGCGCGCGCCCGTCCGACCGCCCTACCTTCCGGACCTAAGCTCCGGTATTTTTAGGAGTTATGGACTTTCCGGGCCTCCACGAGCGCGTGGCCGAGGTGCGTGAGCGCATTTCGGGTGCGGTGCGGCGCGGCGGGCACGGGCAGTCGGTCCGGCTGATCGCCGTCACCAAGACCCACGGACCGGAGGCCGTCGAGGCCGCCTGGGCCGCAGGGATCACCGACGTCGGCGAGAACAAGGTGCAGGAGGCGGCGGGGAAGATGGACGCGCTCGCGGGCGCGCCGTGCACGACGGGCGGCATCCGCTGGCACCTCATCGGCCACCTGCAGACGAACAAGGCGAAGGCGCTGCCGCGGTTCGCGCTCTTCCATGCCCTCGACCGGGACGGGTTGGTGGACGCGGCGCGGGCGGTGGCGGAGAAGGCGGGGACGGCGCTCGACGTGCTGGTGCAGGTGAACGTGTCGGGCGAGGCGAGCAAGGGCGGGTATGCGCCGGCGGAGGTGCCGGCGCTCGCGGCGCGGCTCGCCGCGATGCCGGCGCTGCGCGTGCGGGGCGTGATGACGATGGCGCCGTTCGATGCGGAGGAGCGGGTGCTCCGCGCGGTGTTCGCGGGGGCGCGGGACTGCGCCGCGGCGCTCCGCGCGGCGGGCCTCCCGGCGACGGAGCTCTCGATGGGGATGTCGGGCGACTACGAAGTGGCGGTCGAGGAAGGCGCGACGCTGGTGCGGCTCGGGACGGTCCTCTTCGGCGCAAGGAGCTGAGGCGAATGGAACAGGACGACGCATTCCACCTGACGGCGGTCGATGTCCGCCGCTACGAGTTCCAGACCGTGATGCGCGGCTACGACCGCGCGCGCGTGGACCAGTTCAAGCAGCAGGTGGCCGACGAGATGGAACGGCTGATGCGCGCGAACCAGGAGCTCGACGAGAAGGCGCGCGGCTTCCACGAGCAGCTGCGGGCGTTCCGCGAGCGCGACCGCGCGCTGAACGAGGCGCTGGTGTCGGCGCAGCAGATCCGCGCCGAGATGAAGGAGCAGGCGGGGCGCGAGGCCGACGTGATCCTGCAGGAGGCGCGGCTGGAGGCGCAGCGGCTCGTCGACGCGGCGCGCGCCGAGGCGGCGAAGATGGACGGGGACACGCGCGACGCGGTGAAGCTGCTCAAGGCCGAGCTCGACCGCCTGGAGCGCACGCGCCGCTCGTACCTCGCGAACATCCGCGCCCTCGCCGAGCGGCACCTCGCCGAGGCGAAGGCGCACGAGGAGCAGGGCAGCCTCTTCGAGGAGAAGTGACGGGATGAGCGTGGCGCAGGCGCCCGAGGTGACGCTCCATACGCCGGCCGCGATCGCGACCGCCGTGGCGGCGGTGCGCGCGCGCACCGCGTTCGCGCCCGAGGTCGCGGTCATCCTCGGCACCGGGCTCGGCGGCCTCGCCTCGGCGATGCGCGTCGAGGCGGAGATCGCCTACGACGACCTCCCGGGGTTCCCGCTCTCGACCGTCGAGTCGCACCACGGCCGGCTGCTCCTCGGCACCCTCGGGGCGCGCCGCGTGGTCGCGATGCAGGGGCGCTTCCACCGCTACGAGGGCTACTCGCTCCAGCAGGTGACCTTCCCGGTGCGCGTGCTGCGTGCGCTCGGGGCGGGGACGCTGATCGTGAGCAACGCGTGCGGCGGGATGCATCCGCTCTGGGCGCCGGGCGACCTGATGCTCATCGCCGACCACATCAACCTGCTCGGCGACAACCCGCTGATCGGGCCCAACGACGCCGCCCTGGGGCCGCGCTTCCCGGACATGAGCGCGCCGTACGACGCGGGGCTCCGCGCGCTGGCGCACGAGGTCGCGCGCGCGCAGGGGCTCGCGCTGCGCGAGGGCGTGTACGTGGCGGTGCCGGGGCCCAACCTCGAGACGCGTGCCGAGTACCGGATGCTGCGCGCGATGGGCGCCGACGTGGTGGGGATGAGCACCGTGCCCGAGGTGATCGTCGCGCGGCACGCCGGGATGCGCGTGCTCGGCTGCTCGATCATCACCGACCAGTGCCTGCCCGACGCGCTCGAGGAGGCGTCGCTGGAGCGGATCCTCGCGGTCGCCGGCCGCGCCGAGCCCCACCTGACCGCGCTCGTGCAGGGCGTCCTGGAGCGCCTGTGACCGGGACGACGCCTGCCGTGCGGTACCGGCTGCTGCCGAGCGACCTCTCGGGCGATGCGCTCGAGCAGGAGGTGATGGCGCGCTGGACGAAGGAGGGGGTGTTCGCGGCCTCGCAGGCGCTGCGCGCCGATGCGCCGTCGTGGACCTTCTTCGAGGGGCCGCCGACCGCCAACGGCAAGCCGGGCATCCACCACGTGTTCGCGCGCACGGTGAAGGACCTCTTCTGCCGCCACCGCGCGATGCTCGGCTACCACGTGCCGCGCAAGGCGGGGTGGGACACGCACGGGCTGCCGGTGGAGATCGAGGTCGAGAAGGCGCTCGGCATCTCCGGCAAGCAGGACATCGAGCGCGTCGGCGTCGCGGAGTTCAACCGCCGCTGCCGCGAGTCGGTGTGGACGTACAAGGGCGACTGGGAGCAGGTCTCCGAGCGGATGGGCTACTGGCTCGACTACTCGGACCCGTACATCACGTACGCCAACGCGTACGTGGAGTCGGTGTGGTGGGCGCTCAAGACGCTGCACACCCGGAACCTGCTCTACCTCGGCCACAAGATCCTCCCCTACTGCGCGCGCTGCGGGACGGCGCTCTCCTCGCACGAGGTGGCGCAAGGGTACGAGGACGTCGAGGACCCGTCGGTGTACGTGGCGCTCGACCTGCAGGACGCGGCGGGGGGGCCGGGCCCGGTCCGCCGGCGCATCATCGTCTGGACCACGACGCCGTGGACGCTGGTGTCGAACGTCGCGCTCGCGGTGCATCCGGAGCTGACGTACGTCGAGCTGCGCAAGAAGCACGTCAGCGACTGGACGATCATCCTCGCCGACGCGCGCGCCGGCGCGGTGCTGGGCAACGACTACGCGCAGCGCTGGGACGTGGTGGCGACGATGAAGGGGGCCGACCTCGTCGGGCAGCGCTACCGGCGGCCGCTCGACTGGATCGAGTACCCGGCGGAGGGGGCGCGCGAGGTGATCGTCGGCGAGGAGTTCGTCTCGGCCGAGGACGGCTCGGGCGTGGTGCACATGGCGCCGGCGTTCGGCGCCGACGACTACGCGGCGGGGCAGCGCCACCGGCTCGCGTTCGTGAACCCGGTGAACGGGCGCGGCGAGTTCCCGGCGGCGATGCCGCTCGTGGGCGGCCGGTTCGTGAAGGACGCGGACCCGCTCATCATCGAGGAGCTGCAGCGCCGCGACCAGCTCTGGAAGGCGCAGCAGTTCGTCCACAGCTATCCGCACTGCTGGCGGTGCGGCACGCCGCTGCTGTATTACGCGCGGTCGAGCTGGTTCGTGCGCACGACGGCGTTCAAGGACGAGATGATGGCCCGCAACGCCGCGGTGGACTGGAACCCGCCCGAGGTGGGCGCCGGACGCTTCGGCAGCTGGCTCGAGAACAACATCGACTGGGCGATCAGCCGCGACCGCTACTGGGGGACGCCGCTGCCGGTGTGGGTGAACGACGCGGACCCGGCCGAGGTCGAGGTGATCGGGTCGTTCGCGGAGCTCGCGGAGAAGGTGGGGGCGCCGCTGCCGGCGGACTTCGACCCGCACAAGCCGCACATCGACGGCTACACCTGGCCGGCGAGGAGCGGCACGGGGACGATGCGCCGCGTGCCCGAGGTGATCGACACCTGGTTCGACTCCGGGTCCATGCCGTTCGCGCAGTGGGGCTATCCGCACCAGCCGGGGAGCGCCGAGCGGGTGGCGCGGTACTACCCGGCCGAGTTCATCGCCGAGGGCGTGGACCAGACGCGCGGGTGGTTCTACTCGCTGCTGGCGATCGCGACGGGGCTCGGGGACGCGCTGCCGAACAACGGCGGGGGTGCCGCGGGTGCTGGGGCGACTGCGGGCACCGGTGCGGGCGCGACGGCGGCGGCGCCGTACCGCGCGGTGGTCGTGAACGACCTCGTGCTGGACGCGAACGGGCAGAAGATGTCGAAGTCGCGCGGCAACACCGTGGACCCGCGGGCGGTGATGGCGCGGCACGGCGCGGACGCGGTGCGGCTCTTCCTGATGGCGAGTTCGCAGGTGTGGGTGCCGCGGCGGTTCGACGAGGCGGTGATCCGCGAGACGGCGGGACGGTTCCTCGTGACGCTGCGGAACGTGTACTCGGGGATCTTCGCGCAGTACGCGAACTTCGGGTGGGCGCCGGGCGCGGCGGACCCGGCGGTGGCGGAGCGGCCGGTGCTCGACCGCTGGATCCTGTCGCGGCTGGCGACGGTCGAGGCCGAGGTGGATGCGACGCTGACGCGGTTCGACGCGACGGCGGCGGCGCGCGTGCTGATGGAGTTCGTCACCGAGGACGTGGCGAACTGGTACGTGCGGCTCTCGCGGAGCCGGTTCTACGAGGTGGACGGCGCGGACCACCGGGCGGCGTTCGCGACGTTGCACGAGGTGCTGGTGGTGACGTGCCGGCTGCTGGCGCCGTTCGCGCCGTTCATCAGCGACTGGATCCACCAGGAGCTGACGGGGACGAGCGTGCACCTGGCGCCGTACCGGCGCGGCAGCTCGGCGGGGCGGCCGGCGGGCGCGCCTGCGGCAGCGCCGGTCGCGGCGCCGGATGCCGAGCTGGAGGCGGCGATGGGCGCGGCGCGCACGCTCGCCACGCTCGGCCGCGCCGCGCGCGAGACCGCCGGCATCAAGGTGCGCCAGCCGCTGGCGGCGCTCACCTGCGTGGCGCCGGGCATCGCGCCGGCGTGGCACGCGATGATCGCGCCGCTCGTCGCCGCGGAGCTCAACATCAAGACGGTGACCTTCGCCGACTCGGCGGCCGACTGGGTGCGGCTGGAGGGGAAGGCGAACTTCCCCGTGCTCGGCAAGATCGTGGGCCCGGCGATGAAGGCGACCAAGCCGATCGTCGAGGGGCTCGACCAGGCGCAGCTGCGCGCGATCGAGGCCGGCGGGAGCATCGAGGTCGAGGTCCCGGGGTACGGGAGGCTCGCGCTCGACGCGTCGCGCGTGACGATCACGGCGCGGGCGAGCACGTCGCTGGTGGTGCAGCAGGGCGAGGGGCTGTCGGTCGCGCTCGACCCGGCGGTCACGCCCGCCCTCCGCGCCGAGGGGATGGCGCGCGAGGTGGTGAGCCGCGTGCAGCGCCTCCGGAAGGAGAGCGGGCTGGCGGTGAGCGACCGGATCCGGCTCGTGGTGGCCGGGCCGGCGGAGGTGCAGGAGGCCCTGCGCGCGCACGCGCAGTGGATCGCAGGAGAGACGCTGGCCCGGGAGTGCGTCATCACCGACGCGCTGCCCGCATCCCCCCCGTGGCCCGCGACCGCCGAGGTGGAGCTCGACGGCCCGCAGGCCCGCATCGCCCTTACCCAGGACTCGTGACGATGGCGGCGACCCCGACCAACGGCGGCGGCGAGAAGAAGTTCAAGCCCTTCCCGAAGAAGCAGATCCAGTACTTCGAGAAGCGGCTCCTCGAGGAGCGCAGGCGCGTGCTCAAGGAGCTCGGGCACTACGACGAGACCTTCGGCAACACGCCGCAGGGCGCCGACGGCGACCTGAGCGCGTACTCCTTCCACATGGCCGACCAGGGCACCGACGCGATGGAGCGCGAGAAGGCGTTCCTCTTCGCGAGCAAGGAGGGGCGCTTCCTCTGGCACGTGGACCAGGCGCTCCGCCGGCTGTACCGCACGCCCGAGGAGTTCGGGAAGTGCCACAGCTGCGGCGGCGAGGTCGGCTTCGACCGCCTCGACGCGCTCCCGCACGCCCGCTACTGCATCGAGTGCAAGCAGAAAGAGGAAGATGGCAAGCGGTGACCCCGGCTGGCGGATGGCGCCGTCGCGGTTCCTCGGGATCGCGACGGCCGTCGTCCTGCTCGACGCCTTCACGAAGCTGCTCGCCGTCGATCGCCTGACGCCGGCGTACGTCCCGCACCCGGTGCTCGGGGAGTGGGTGCGGCTGACGCTGGTCTACAATCCGGGCGCCGCGTTCGGTCTGCACCTCGGGCCGTACTCGCGGTGGCTCTTCATGGGGCTGACGCTCGTGGCGCTGGTGGTGATGTGGCGGCTCTACCGGACCGGGCCATCGGACGCGCCGTGGCGCACCTGGGCGCTCGCGCTCGTCTGCGGCGGCGCGGTCGGCAACCTGGTGGACCGCATCCGCTCGGCGCGCGGCGTCGTGGACTTCCTCGACGTCGGCCTCGGGGCGACCCGCTGGCCGACCTTCAACGTCGCCGACATCGCCGTCTCCACCGGGGCGGTGATCCTCGCCGTCGTGCTCTGGCGCGAGGAGGAGGACAAGGTCGCGGCCGACCGCGCGTCGGCCGCGGCCGCGCCGGCGGCGTCCAGCGCCAGCGCCGACACCGGCACCGGCACCGGCACCGGGGCGGACGTCGAGGCGGGCGCCGCCTGAGCGCGCGCCCGTGACGGACCCGCTCGCCCCCGGGGCCTATACCTTCGCGACCGACCCGGTCGCCGGCGAGCGGCTCGACCTCGCGGTCGCGCGGCTCACCCACCACTCCCGCACGCAGGCCGCGACGCTCATCGCCACCGGGCAGGTCACGGTGGGCGGACGGCGCGAGAAGGCGTCGTTCCGGTGCGAGCCCGGCGAGACGATCGCGGTGACGATCCCCGTGCCGCCCGGCCGCGAGATCGTGCCCGAGGCGATCGAGGTCCGCGTGGCGTTCGAGGATGAGGACCTCGTGGTGGTGGACAAGCCGGCCGGGATGGTCGTGCACCCGGCCCCGGGGAACTGGACCGGCACCCTCGTGAACGCCCTGATGGGCCGGGGCCAGGGGCTCGCGACCGGGGGCGGCCCCGAGCGCGCCGGGCTGGTCCACCGGCTCGACAAGGAGACCTCGGGGCTGCTGCTGGTGGCCAAGACCGACCGGGCGCACCGGGTGCTGAGCGCCGAGCTGGCGGCGCGGCGGATCACGCGCCGGTACGCCTGCCTCGCGTGGGGGCACCTGGACCAGGATCGCGTGACGGTGGACAAGCCGCTGGGCCGCGACCCGAACGACCGGACGCGGGTGGCGGTGCGGCCCGAGGGGCGGCAGGCGCGGACCGACTTCGAGCGGCTGGCGCGCTTCGACGCGACGGACCTGCTGCGGGCGCACCTGCACACCGGACGGACGCACCAGATCCGCGTCCACCTCGCCTCGCTCGGGCATCCGGTGGTGGGGGACGACACTTACGGGGGCGGGGGCGGGCGGCGGCTGGTGGGGCTCCCGCCGAGGCGGCATTTCCTTCATGCCGCCTGGCTCGTCTTCAGTCACCCGGTGTCGGGCGTCCGCATGGACCTCCGCTCACCGCTGCCGGAGGAGTTGAAGCGGTCGCTCGCGACCGCGGCCGGCGAGCCCGATTGGTTTGCCCACCCCGATCCCCTGGACTACCTTGGCTTCTATAGAGCGACCGGATGAGACGACGGCCTCCCGCTACCTCGTGACCGAGGTCGGGGGACAGCGTTTCGCCTGGGCGCTCACGGTCATCCGGGAGATCGTCCCCGCCCGGTCGGTGACGCGGCTGCCGGGCGCCCCGACGTGGGTGCTCGGCCTGCTCAACCTGCGCGGGACGGTGCTGACCGTGATCGACCTGGCGGCCCGCGTGGGGCTGCCCGGCGGCGCGGGCGAATCGGTCGTGGTGCTCGAGGTGGACGAGCGGTCGCTCGGCGTGCGCGTGGACCGCGTGCGGGCGGTGGCGAGCTCGGAGGATGCGGTGGTGGAGCCCGTGGAGGCCGCACGGGCGGCCGACGGGCTCGTGACGGGGATGGTCCGGCTGGCGCAGGGCCCCGCGGCGGTGGTGGATGCCGCGGCGCTGTGCCGGTCGGTGCTGGCGACGGCGTGACAGGCACCTACACCGAGGAAGGGGGACGCGTGGCTCCGACTGTGCTGATCTGTGATGATGCGATCTTCATGCGCACGATGGTCGGCGACATCCTGCAGCAGGCGGGATTCGAGATCGTCGGCGAGGCCGAGACCGGCTCGCAGGCCGTGGAGAAGTACAAGCAGCTCCGGCCGGATCTGGTGACGATGGACATCGTGATGCCGGACATGGGCGGCATCGACGCGGTGCGCGAGATCACGCGCTTCGACCCGAACGCGAAGGTGCTGATGTGCTCCGCGATGGGGCAGCAGTCGCTCGTGGTGGAGGCGATCCAGGCGGGGGCGAAGGACTTCGTGGTGAAGCCCTTCCAGCCGAGCCGGGTGCTGGAGGCGGTGCAGCGGGTCCTGGGCTGACCTGCGTCCGCCGAGCGCGCCCGCGCCATGGACAAGTCCCGCTACGCCGAACTCTTCCGCACCGAGAGCCGTGACCAGCTCTCGGCGATCAACGCCGCCCTGCTCGAGCTGGAGCAGGGCGCGGCGCCGCGTGCGCCGGTGGACGCGATCTTCCGCGGCGTCCACACGATCAAGGGGATGAGCGCGACGATGGGCTACTCCGCGGTGGCCGAGTTCGCGCACGAGCTGGAGTCGTTGCTCGACAAGGTGCGCTCGGGCGACCAGGCGTTGACGACGGAGCTGATGGACACGCTCTTCGCGGCGGCGGACGCGCTGGAGGACGGGGTGGAGCAGGCGGCCGAGGCGGCGCCGCTCTCGGCGGCGATGGTGCGGACGCTCGACCGCTTCCAGGAGCTGACCGGCGGCCGCGCGACCGCGGAGTTCCGCGTGGTGCGGAAGAGCGACGCGTTCCGGATGACGTCGGAGTACGAGGTTCCGGGGACGGGCGCGGCGGCCGAGGGTGCGGCCGCCGAGGGCGCCGGGGCGACGACGGTCGTGCGCGTGACGCAGGCGTCGAGCGCGCTGCTGCCGGGCGTGCGGGCGTTCATGGTCGTGCAGAAGCTCCGCGCGCTCGGCGCGATCGTCGCGTGCGACCCGCCGGTGGAGGCGCTGCAGGCCGCGAGCGTGCCGCAGCGCTTCACGGTCACGCTGCGCACCGACGCCGAGGGGCCGGCGCTGGAGCAGGCGGCGCGCAGCGCCGGCGACGTCGCCGAGGTGACGGTGGAGCGCCGCGAGCCCGCGCCGCCGGCGGCGCCGGCGGCACCCGAGGGCGCGGCGCGGGAGCGTCGGCGCTCGACCCCGTCACGCGGCGCGGTGCAGACGATCTCGGCGCCGCCGTTCAACCGCCGCGCCGCCGACCACGGCGCGCAGTTCGCCCGCCGCGAGGCCGACGCCGACGACCTGCTCACGACCGCCGAGCGCGCGGTCCCGACGGCGCAGCGGACGCGGCACGTGCGCATCGAGCTCTCCCGGCTCGACACGCTCCTCAACCTCATCGGCGAGCTCGTGATCGTGCGCGGCCGGCTGCAGGCGCTCGTGCGCGGGCTGCCGGAGCCGGCGCTGCACGAGGCGCTCGGCGAGGCGACGCGGCTGATCGGCGACCTGCAGGCCGAGATCATGACGAGCCGGCTGGTGCCGGTGGGGCAGGTCTTCGACCGCTTCCCGCGGCTGGTGCGCGACCTGGCGCGGCAGCTGGGGAAGGACGTCCAGTTCGTGATCGAGGGGAAGGAGATCGAGCTCGACCGCTCGGTGCTCGACGAGATCGGCGAGCCGGTGGTGCACCTGCTGCGCAACGCGATCGACCACGGGCTGGAGCGCCCGGAGGTGCGCGAGGCGGCGGGGAAGCCGCGGATGGGGCGGCTGGTGCTCTCGGCGTCGCGCGACCGCTCGGCGGTGGTGATCAGCGTGCGGGACGACGGGAAGGGGATCGACCGCACGCGGGTGCTGGCGCGCGCGCTCGAGATCGGGCTGGTGGAGGAGGGGACGACGCGGCTCGACGACGAGGCGCTGATGCGGTGCATCGCGCACCCGGGGTTCTCGACGGCGGAGCAGGTGACCGACGTGTCGGGGCGCGGGGTGGGGATCGACGCGGTGCAGGCGAAGGTGCGGACGCTGGGCGGGGCGGTGGCGATCGCGACCGAGGCGGGGCAGGGGACGGCGGTGCAGATCCGGCTCCCGGTCACGCTCGCGATCGTGCGCGCGCTGCTGGCGCGGGTGGGGGACGAGCGCTACGCGCTGCCGCTGGCGCACGTGCGCGAGACGATGGAGCGGGCGCCGGCGACGATCACGCAGGTGCAGGGGCGCGACGTGCTGGTGCTGCGCGACGAGGTGCTGCCGGTGCTGCGGCTGCGCGAGGTGGTGCAGCTGCCGGCGGGCGGCGGCGGGCTGGAGGAGATCGTGGTCATCGAGCGCGGCGACCGCCGCGCCGGGCTGGTCGTGGACGAGCTCACGGGACAGGAGGACATCGTGGTGAAGTCGTTCGACGCGGTGCGGGACGGGACCGCGCTCTTCAGCGGGGCGACGATCCTGGCCGACGGCGCCCCGGCGCTGATCGTGGACGTGGGGAGCCTCCTGTGAGCGCGCCCACGGACCCGGACGACCTGCGCCGGCTCACGGCCCGCCAGCTCGACGCGCTGCGCGAGGTCGCGAACATCGGCGCCGGGCATGCGGCGACCGCGCTCTCGCAGATGACGGAGCAGCGGATCATGATCAGCGTGCCGCAGCTGACGGTGGCCTCGCTGGACGAGATGCCGAACCAGATCGCCGAGCCGGAGGAGCCGGTGGCGGCGGTGCTGATGCGGATGGAGGGCGACCTCACGGGGCTCACGCTCCTGGTCTTCCCGCACCCGATCGCGCTGCGGATCGCCGGCCTGATGATGCGGCGCCCGGTGACCGAGCTGGGCGCGGTGGAGGAGTCGGCGCTGCGCGAGGCGGGGAACATCCTCTCGGCGGCGTACCTGAACGCGCTGGCCGACTTCATGAAGATGACGCTGCTCCCGTCGCCGCCGAGCCTGGCGGTGGACATGAGCGACGCGGTGCTCTCGTCCACGTACGTGGCGAGCGCGCACGGCGGCAACCAGCTGATGTGCGTGGAGAGCGAGTTCCAGCTCGAGCAGGACGCGCAGCGGCTGCGCGGCTTCTTCCTGCTGCTGCCGGACCCGCCGAGCCTGCGGCGGATCCTGACGACGATCCGGGTCGCGTGACCGAGCCGGCCGCCGCCTCGCCCCTCTCCGAGCGGGACCGTGAGGTCCTGCGCGGCTTCGCGCGCCGGATCGACCCGGCGGACGCGGGGGCGCACAACAACCTGGGGGTCCTCTACTTCAACAAGGGGCTCTACCAGGAGGCGGTCGCCTGCTTCACCCAGGCGCTCGAGCTCGACCCGAAGATGCAGGTCGCGCAGCGGAACCTCGAGGTCGCGTACTTCAACACCGGGTACTACGACCAGCGGGTGAGCGAGCTGCGCGAGCGGATCCGGCTGCGCCCGGACGACCGCGACGCCCGCTGGGACCTCGGGCGCGCGTTCGCCCTGCTCGGCCAGCACGAGGACGCGATCCCGGAGTTCGCCGCGATCCTGCAGCAGCACCCGGCCGACGTGCCGGCGATGATCCAGCTGGGGCTGGCCGAGAAGGCCGGCGGGCGGCTGGGCGACGCGCTGCAGTGGTTCCGCGCCGCGCTGCAGTACGACGGGGAGAGCTCGCTGCTGCACCTCTACATCGGCGAGGCGCTCTACAACCAGGGCGCGGTGGAGGAGGCGCTGGCGGCGCTGCGGCGCGCGATCCAGCTCAATCCCGACAACGCCGACGCGCACTTCCTGCTCTCGTTCGTGCTCGGCGACCTCGGCCAGCACGCCGAGGCGGGCGAGGCGTCCAAGCGCGCGGTGTACCTGAACCCGTCGCTCAAGCGGGCGCAGGCGAACCTCTCGCTCGACCAGTACGACCCGAAGCGCTACGAGGCGCTGCTGCCGGGGCGGCAGGCGCGCCGCTCGCAGCAGCAGATGGCGATCGCCGAGAACGAGCCGCTGGCCCAGTACACGCTCGGGCTGGCGTACCGGCAGCAGGGGTACGTCGCCGAGGCGATGCGGGCCTACCAGAACGCGCTGGAGAAGGGGGAGGACCGCGCGCTGGTGATGCAGGCGATGGCCGAGCTCTACCTGATCCAGAAGGACCCGCGGCCGGCGATCGAGCTGTACGACACGCTGCTGGCCGACCAGCCGGGGAGCCCGAAGCTCTGGAACGAGCGCGGCGTGGCGCTGCACCAGGCGGGCCAGCACGACGCGGCGGCGGAGAGCTACCGGCAGGCGCTCGAGGCCGACCCGCGGTACGCGCTGGCGCGCAACAACCTCGGCGTGGCGCTCTTCCACGCCGGGAACGCCGAGGATGCGATCGACGCGTTCCGCGCGGCGCTCAAGGGCGACCCGTCGTTCGTGAAGGCGCGGCTCAACCTCGCGCTGCTGCTGAGCCGGCACCGCCGGTTCCAGCTCGCGCTGGAGGCGTATCGGCAGGTGCTGGAGACGGCGCCGGAGAACCCGGTGGCGTGGAACGGCGTCGGCATGGTGCTGGCGGAGCTGCGGAAGTTCGAGGAGGCGCGGACGGCGTTCGCGCGGGCGATCCAGGCGAAGCCCGAGTTCGCCGAGGCGCACTACAACCTGAGCTTCACGCTCTCGAACCTCGGCGACTTCGACGGCGCGCTGCGCGAGACGAAGCTCGCGCTCGAGCTCGACCCGTACTACGTGCCGCAGAAGTTCGCGCTGGCGATCGACCTCGAGTACGAGGACCCGGACCTCTCGGTGGTGCCGGACCTCGGCGGCGAGCGGCGGCAGACGGAGGAGGTGGACACCTTCACCTTCGACCCGACGCTGCTCGACTCGCTGTTCACCGAGCTCGCGCCGCCGCCGGAGCCGACGCCGCTGGCGAGCGAGGCCGACCCGTACCGGCTGGCGCAGGACTTCCTGTCGAAGGGGCTCACCGACCGCGCGATGGCGGAGGCGCGGAAGGCGCTGGCGCGCGGCGCCGACCCGCTCGCGGGGAACGTGCTGCTCGGCGAGGCGCTCGGGCGGCAGGGGGCGTGGGGCGATGCGCTGGAGCGGTTCGAGGACGCGCGGGCGCGCGACCCGCAGCACGCGGGGGCGCTCCGCGGGCAGGTGCAGTCGCTGCTGATGCTCGGCCGCGGCGCCGAGGCGGGGGAGGTGGGGGCCGCCCTCGCGACCCTCGCGCCCGACGACCCCGACGCGCTGCTGCTGCTCGCGACCGCGCGCTACGAGTCCGGGGATGCGGAGGGCGCGCTCGCCGCGCTGGACCACGCGCGCACGGTCGCGCCGCAGCGCGCCGACGTGCAGCGCGGCATCGGGAACATCACGCGCGGGCTCGGGCAGCTCGACGACGCGATCGCGGCCTACCGGCACGCGCTCGCGCTCGACCCCGACTTCGCGGCGGTGCGCTACGACCTCGCGCAGCTGCTCTCGCAGCGCGGGCTGTTCACGGAGGCCGAGGCGGAGCTGCACGCGGCGCTCGACGCGGTGCCGACCTATGCCGACGCGACGCTCGCGCTCGCCGGGGTGTACCGCGCGACGGACCGCGCGCGCGAGGCGCTGCTGCTCCTGGTCGAGTTCCTCGAGCGCGACCCGTACAGCTTCGAAGGGCTGCTCGCGCTCGGCGAGCTGCTGCTGGAGCTCGGCCGGCTCGACGACGCGGCGGTCGCGTTCCAGCGCATCCTGCGGTTCGACGAGACGCACGTGGGCGCGATCTTCCACCTCGGGCTGGTGCTCGCGGCGCGCGAGCGCTTCCGCGAGGCGCTGGCGGCGTGGCGGAAGGTGGGGGCCCTCGCGCCGGACAGCGAGTGGGCGCGCCGCGCGTTCCGCGAGAGCCGCAAGGTCCAGCATCGCCTCGACGGCGGGGAGGGCTAGTGGCGATCGAGGGCCCGCTCCGCGAACTCGGCATCCACGACGTCTTCCAGCTGCTCGACCTGAGCCGGAAGACGGGGGTCCTCACGGTCGTCTCGGAGCTCCGGGACAACGAGGGCTTCGTGCAGTTCGAGAACGGGCGGATCGTCGGCGCGAGCATCCGGTCGAACCCGCACCGGCTGGGCGACCTGCTCGTGCGCTCGGGGCGGCTGACCGATGGCGACATGGCGCGCGCGCAGGCGGCGCAGCAGCGCGGCGACCCGCGGCGCCTGGGCGAGATCCTCGTCGCGCTCGGGCTCGTGACGCACAAGGAGATCGAGCGGCAGGTGCGGCTGCAGATCGAGGCGGTGGTGTTCGAGCTGATGTCGTGGCGGGAGGGGAACTTCCGGTTCGAGGAGGGGGTCACCTTCGACCTCCCCCGCGACGCGACGTTCGCGTTCCCCACCGAGTCGCTGCTGATGGAGGGGGCGCGGCGGATCGACGAGTGGTCGCGGATCGCCGACCGGGTGCCGCACCTGGGGATGATCCCGTACCTCACGCCGCCCGACGAGGACCATCCGGCGATGCTCGACCTGCTGCCGACGGAGTGGCAGGTGCTGGCGATGATCGACGGGGAGCACGACCTGCGCGGCATCGCGCAGGGCGCGGCGATGAGCGAGTTCGACGTGGCGCGCATCATCTACGGGCTCGTGAGCACCGGGGTGATCCGGCTCAAGGCGCCGACGCGCGCGTCGCGGGCGACGCCGCTGCCGACCGGGCGGGTGGTGGACTCGCGGCTGACCCCGGTGGACATGACGGTGGAGCCGCTCCGGCGCGGGGCCGCGGCCTTCCGCCGCGGCGACCTGACCGAGGGCATCACCATCTGGACGCAGTTCACGAAGTCGGTCCCGCAGTACCCGGGGGTCGCGGCGATCCAGGAGGCGGTGAGCGCCGCCACGACGCTGCGCGACATCCTCGCGCGGGAGGTGCCGGATGTCCGGTGACCCGATCCACGTGATGAGCGAGCAGCTCGCGGCGGACCCGTCGAGCCTCGTGTTCCTGCCGCTGGCGGAGCAGCTGCTCGCGCGCGGCGACGTGGCGCGGGCGGCGCGGGTGGCGGCGCGGGGGGCGCTCCGGCACGCCGGGCGGCCGGATGCGCACGACCTCGTCGCGCGGGTGG
>JAIBBJ010000155.1 GCA_019694735.1 Gemmatimonadaceae bacterium
GGCAGGCCGCCCAGCGCGAGCGCGCCGCGGGCCGCCACCTCGTACACCGCCACCGTCGCGCCCGGCGCCCCGTCATTGTAGAGCGGCGCGCCCCGCCGCACCGCCAGCGCGAGGAGCTCGCGCGCCGCCCCCACGTCCGGCGACATCGTCCGCGCCGGCGCCCCGTTCCGCGCCCCCGCGTCGGGCGTCTCGCTCCGGGACTCGCTCCGTGCCTCCGCGTCCGCCGGCAGCAGCACCCGGTCGATCACGTGGATCACCCCGTTCGAGGCCTCCACGTCCGCGGTCACCACCGTCGCGCCGTTCACGCGCAGGCTGCCACCCGTCGCGCGGATCCGCACCGGGCGCCCCTCCACCGTCGTCGCCTGCTCGAGCGTCCGCACGGTCGCCGCGTTCGCGCGGCCCGGGATCACGTGGTAGAGCAGGATCTGCCGGAGCTGGTCGCGGTTCTCCGGCTTCAACAGCGACTCCACGGTCCCCTCGGGGAGCCGCGCGAAGGCCTCGTCCGTCGGGGCGAGCACCGTGTAGGGGCCGCCGCTCCGCAGCGTCTGGGTCAGGTTCGCCGCATCGAGCGCGGCGAGGAGGGTGGCGAACCGCCCCGCATTGCGGGCGGTCGAGATCAGGTCGCCGCGGTGCTGGGCCCCCGCCGGGAGGGCGAGGGTGGTGAGCAGCAGGGCGGTGCCGAGGGTACGTCGCATCGGGAACCTCTGGGAATGGGTGGTCGTTCGGACGGCAGATGACGCAACCGCATTCGCTCGACGCCGGGTCGGTGGATGCAGTGCATCCAACGGGTCCCCGCGGACGAACTCCCAAGGTGCTGACCTTCTCGCGCCCCGATCCGACGCCCCTCCTCCCGCGCATCGCGGCGGGGGACGCCGACGCCGTGCGGGAGGTCGTGGCGACCTATGGCGGCCTGCTGCTGGCGCTCGCGAAGCGCTGGTCGCCGGACGCCGCGGATGCGGAGGATGCGGTGCAGGAGATCTGCTTCGACCTGTGGCGCTCGGCGCACCGGTTCGACCCGGCGCGCGCGAGCGAGCGGGGGTTCATCGCGATGGTGGCGCGCCGGCGGCTGATCGACCGGATGCGCCGGCGGTCGCGGTCCCTCGCGCTCGAGCCGCTGCCGGAGGAGTTCGACCTCGCGATGGAGGACGGCGACGAGCCGGCGGAGCGCACGGCGGCGGCGCTCGATGCCCGCGAGGCGCTCGAGCAGCTCACGCCGATGCAGCGGCGCTGCCTCGAGCTGCACCTGCTCGATGGCCGCACGCACGACGAGGTGGCGCAGGCCGTGG
Organism: Gemmatimonadaceae bacterium; assembly: GCA_019694735.1. Classification (GTDB taxonomy): domain Bacteria; phylum Gemmatimonadota; class Gemmatimonadetes; order Gemmatimonadales; family Gemmatimonadaceae; genus Pseudogemmatithrix. The sequence goes on from JAIBBJ010000155.1 coordinate 1,287, forward strand.
CGCTGCCCCTGGGCACCGTGAAGTCCCACATCCGGCGCGGCCTGCTCCGCGCCCGCGCGCTCCTCACCGGGCGCGGGGGGGAGGGGACCCGCGGATGACCCGGGAACGGACTGGACGGCCGGACGATGAGCCGAACGACGGGAACGACACGATGGACGAGGTCGCAGGGGAGCTGACGGCGGAGATGCTGCGCGCGGACGAACGGGAGGTCCAGCTGCCGCCGGCGCTGGCCGCACGGCTGATCGCGATGGGGGAGGCGGCGGTCGCCCGCACCGGGCGCACGCCCGTGCCGGCCGCGCGCCGGAACTGGCTCGGCGCCTCCGGCTGGATCCTCGCGGCCGCGGCGGTGGCGGCGTGGGTGCTCGTGCCGCGCGGCCCGGCCCGCCCGGCACCCGCCGCGCCCGCCACCGCGGTGGCGGCGTTGCGCGATTCCCTCCTCACCGGCCCGCGCGTGGTGCGCGCCGCCTGGGGCGCGTCGAAGGACCCCAACGCGGCGGGCGCGGCCGGCGAGGTCCTGTGGGATCCGGTGACCCAGCGCGGCGTGATGCGCTTCACCGGGCTCCGCGCCAACGATCCCCGCGAGGCCCAGTACCAGCTCTGGATCTTCGATGCCGCCCGCGACGAGCGCTATCCGGTGGATGGCGGCGTCTTCGACATCGGGCCGGACGGCGAGGTGCTGGTGCGCATCGACGCCCGCATCCCCGTGCAGAAGGCCACGCTCTTCGCGGTCACGCTGGAGCGCCCGGGCGGCGTCGTGGTGAGCACGCGGGAGCGGCTGGTCCTGGCGGCGCCGGTCGCGTAGCCCGCGGGGCGGGCCACGGGCAGGGTGGCGTTCCGTCGCGCCGCCTTGCCCGGGGGCCCCCGGCGGCGGAAATTCCGCCCCGTGAACGCCCCCCTCCCGGGCAACCTGACCCAGCAATGGGCGGTCCAGCGCATCTGGACGCCTCCCGACAACGCCCTCGTCGCCGCCGGCATCGAGGGCGAGTTCGTCGTGGCGCGCATCCGGCTCGTGGCGATGGGGCTCCTCCTGATCGCGCCCACCGTCAACCTGCTCCGCGACCCCTCCGTCGCGATGTTCCGCGTCGGCTTCGAGGTCACCCTCGCCGCCGCGCTCGTCTCCGGCCTCATCTGGCTCGTCCTGCGCCGCGGCGCCTGGCGCCAGTGGATCGCCTTCGCCTCCAGCGCCTTCGACGTCACCATGGTCTCGGTGGCGCTCGTCAGCTTCCTCGCCGTCGCGTCGCCGCTCGTCGCGCTCAACTCGAAGGTCACCTTCGAGATGTACTTCCTGGCGATCCTCGCCACCGGGCTCCGCTACGACGCGCGCGTCTGCTTCGTCACCGGCTCCATCGCGATCGCGCAGTACGCCGGCCTCTGGGCCTGGGCCGCCGCCCGCTACGACCTCGCCGACCCTGCCTACGTCGCCGAGGCGGGACCGTACATCAGCGTGGACCTGTGGACCCGGCTCATCCTGATGGCCATCGCGACGATGCTCGCCGTCACCGTCGTGCGCCGCGCGCAGCGGCTCCTCTTCCTCGCCGTGCACGACCGCCTCACCGGACTCTTCAACCGCGGGCACTTCGACCGCGCGCTCGTCGCCGCGATCGACCAGGCCGGCCGCGCCATGCAGCCGATCGCCGTCGCGATCCTCGACGTGGACCACTTCAAGCGGATCAACGACACGCACGGCCACTTCGAGGGCGACCGCGCGCTCCAGCACCTCGCGGCGATGCTGCAGCGCTCCATGCGCCGCACCGACGTCGTCGCGCGCTACGGCGGCGAGGAGTTCGTCATCCTGATGCCGTTCACGCCGCACGAGGCCGCGGTCGCGCGCATCGAGACCATGCGCAAGCAGGTCGCGGCCGCGCCGCTCGAGCTCGAGAGCGGCGGCGAGCTCACCGTGAGCTTCTCCGCCGGCATCGCCGGCCTGCCGCCGGATGACGCGGCGACCGGCAAGGACCTCGTCGCCATCGCCGACCGCCGCCTCCTCGCCGCCAAGCGGCTCGGGCGCGCGCGCGTGGTCGGCCACGACATCATACAGCCCGCGTCGGTCGCCTAGGGCGGGACGGGCCCGAAGGCGCGCCGGGCGCCCGGGTCAGCAGCGCGGCGAGCGCTCCACGAACGTGTAGCGGCGCCCCGCGACGGCCGTGAACGTCGTGTCCCAGTCGCGACAGTCGATCCGCTTCACCGACACCTGCAGCGGCCCCGGCGCGACCACGCGCTCCAGGAGGCCGAGCCCGCCGATCGGACCCACCTGTTCGCCGTTCACGAACAGCACCGTGCGCGGCGTCTGGCTCCCGACGCGCAGCACCACCCGGTCCGGCGGCGCCTCGCCGTCGATCTTCGGCGCCGACGCGATCTTCGCCGCGAGGTCCGCCACC
>JAIBBJ010000171.1 GCA_019694735.1 Gemmatimonadaceae bacterium
CGGCCCCGGTGCCCGCCGCCCCCGCGCGCCCCGCCGCCGCGGCGGGCTCGTTCGAGGAGCGCATCCGCACCAAGTCGTCACCGCTGGTGCGCCGGATGGCCGCCGACGCCGGTGTCGACCTCGCGGTCCTCTCCGGATCCGGCATCGCCGGCCGCGTCACCAAGCGGGACCTCGTGGCCTACCTCGAGAGCGGCCCGCGGACTCCGGCGGCGCCCGCCCCCATGCCGGCCGGGCTCCCGTCGTCCCTCGCGGTGCCGGCGGCGGGCCACGGGGCCGAGCCGACGTTCCAGCCGTGGGCCGGCGACGTGGTGGAGCCGATGTCGAAGATCCGGCGGCTCACGGCCGACCATATGCGCCAGGCGAAGCAGGTGGCGGCGCACGTGACCAGCTTCTTCGAGATCGACCTGACGCGCATCGCGCGGCTCCGTGGCCAGCTGCGCGCCGACTTCGAGCGCGAGACGGGCCAGAAGCTCACCTACCTGCCGTTCATCATCCGCGCCGTGGTCGAGACGCTGCGCCGCCATCCGGTGCTCAACGCCACCGTGAGCGGCACGGACGTCATCCTCCGGAAGCGCTACAACATCGGGATCGCGGTCGCGCTCGAGCCGACCGGGCTCATCGTGCCCGTCCTGAAGGATGCCGATGGCCTCAACCTCACCGGGCTCACGCGGGGCGCGAACGACCTCGCGCAGCGCGCGCGCAGCAAGAAGCTGAGCCCGACGGACGTCCAGGACGCGACCTTCACGATCACCAACCCGGGCGTCTTCGGCTCGCTGTTCGGCACCCCGATCATCCCGGTCGGCACCACGGCGATCCTGGGGCTCGGTGCGATCGAGAAGCGGCCCAAGGTCATCACCGGGCCCGACGGCGAGGACACGATCGCGATCCGTACCTGCGCGTACTTCTCCCTCTCGTTCGACCACCGGGTGGTGGACGGCGCCGACGCCGACCGCTTCATGGCGGATCTCAAGCGCACGCTCGAGTCCGTCACCGGTTGATCGTGGCCCGCGCCCTGACCATCCACCGGACCGTCGTGACGCCGGCCGAGCGCGAGCGCTGGCTCGCGCGGGCCCGGGCCCGAGCGCGGCACTTCCAGGGGCACGGCTGCCGGTACTGGGTGTTCGAGGAGCAGGCTGTCCCCGGCGCGTTCGTCGAGTTCTGCGAGGCGAACGACGCCGGCTCCCTCACGGCCGCGCACGCGGCCTCGCCGGACCCGCTGCCGGACCCGGCGTGCCTCCATTCCCTCGTGGAGCTCTCCTGATGCCCACTCGCACACTCGACATCGACGGCAAGGCCTGGAAGGTCTACCCCTCCGGCTACATCACGCAGTACGACGGCGACGAGTACGGACTCCTCTTCGTGCACGGCGTCGCCGACACGCGCGCGGTGCGCGTCACGCGCTACTCGCCCACCGGGGCCCGCTCGCGTGAGCAGTCGCTCGCGGAGCTGGATGACGCGGCCCTCCGCCGCCTCTTCGGGCTCTCGCAGCCGAGCGCGACCTCGCCCGAGGCCGGCTACGCGCCGTGACGGCTAGCCCGGGGACGGCGGTCCCGCCGGCCCCGCACGTGGACCTCCACGCGCATTCCACCGCGTCGGACGGCGCACTGGCGCCGCGGGCGGCGGTGCGGACGGCGCACGCGGCCGGGCTGGCCGCGTTCGCCCTCACCGACCACGACACGCTCGCCGGGATCGCCGAGGCGCAGGCCGAGGCCGACGCCGTCGGGCTGCGGCTGGTGCCCGGCGTCGAGCTGAGCGTCCACCAGGACGGGGTCGAGGTCCATCTGCTCGGCCTGCACGTCCGGGACGTCGACGCGCTCCAGGCGCGGCTCGTCCGGTACCGGGATCATCGGCGGGACCGCGCCGAGGAGATGGTCGCGCGACTGAACGGGGTCGGAGTCCCGGTGACGATGGAGCAGGTCCTCGCCGTCGCGGCGGGCGGGGCGATCGGGCGGCCCCACGTCGCGAAGGCGATCATCGCCATCGGGGCGGTGAAGGATTCGCGCGAGGCGTTCGACCGCTATCTCGCGGCGGGGAAGCCCGCCTACGTGGAGAAGGTGCGGCTCGAGATCGCGGACGGCATCGCGCTGGTGCATGAAGCGGGCGGCATCGCCGTCATCGCACACCCGGGACCGGACGGCCGGCGGGAGCGCATCGAGCCGCTCGTGGCCCTCGGGCTCGACGGACTCGAAGTGCGCCATCCGAGCCACAGTGCCGAGGACACGAAGCGGCTGGCGGCACTCGCCGCCCACTTCGACCTCGTCCCGAGCGGCGGCTCGGACTGGCACGGCGCGATGCACGGCGGGCGCGTGCTCGGCGCGATGCAGGTGCCCCTCGCCTGGCTCGTGGCGCAGGACGCGTGCGTGGCCCGCCGGCGGGCGGGATGAGCGGCGCCGCGGGCGCCGCCGGCACGGAGCGCCTCGCGCTCGTCACGGGCGCGGGGACGCGGGTGGGGCGGGCGATCGCGCTCGACCTCGCGGCGCGCGGCTGGCGCGTGGCCGTCCACTACCACGGCTCGGGCCCGGGCGCCGACGAGACGGTGGCGGCGATCGTGGCGATGGGGGGGCGGGCGCAAGCGTTCCGGGCGGACCTCTCGTCGCCCGACGGGCCGGCCGGGCTCATCGAGGCGGTCCACGCGAGCTGCGGGCCGATCACCGCCCTCGTGAGTTCGGCCGCGTCGATGGTCTGCACCCCCGTCGGCGCCACGACCGCGGCCACCTTCGACGCGATCATCGCGCTCAACCTCCGGGCGCCCTTCCTGCTCGCGCAGGCGGCGGTCCCGCGCTTCACGGACGCCGGCGCCATCGTGCTCATCGCGGACCACATGGGCACCGAACCGTGGCCCGGCTACGTGGTGCACGGCGTGAGCAAGGCGGGTGTGGAGGCGCTCGCGCGGCACCTCGCGGCGGCGCTCGCGCCCCGCATTCGGGTGAACGCGGTCGCTCCAGGGCTCGTCCTCGCACCGGACGGGATGCCGCCGGGCGCAGTGGCGCGGTTCGTGGAGGACACGCCGCTCGGGCGCAGTGGAGCGCCGGCCGACGTGGCCGATGCGGTCGCCTATCTGCTCGAGGCCGCGTTCGTGACCGGTGAGGTCCTGCACGTGGATGGGGGCCGGCGTGTCCGACCCTGATCTCACGGGGCCGACGCGCTACGGGGACATCGTGGTGGTGGGCGGGGGCTGTTACGGCGGGTACTACGTGCGGCAACTCCGCCGTGCACGCGCCGCGGGGGCGCTCGCGTGGGACCGGCTGCTCGTGGTCGATCGCGATCCCGCCTGTGCGGTGGCGCGCGCCGAGCAGGACGCCCGAGCGAACGATGCGGGGCACGACGCGCGCACCATCGTCGTGACCCGTGACTGGACGCTGTTCTTCCACGAGTATCTCGCCGGGGCGGCCGGGCGTGGCGTGGAGGCGGTCGCCGCCGATGCGATCGTCCCGTCGCCACTGATGCCGCACCTGATGTCGCAGTGGCTCGTGGCCCGGGCGCGCCGTCGCTGGCCCGGGCGCGGCATCCGGCTCGCACCGCTCGACGGGGCGGTGGACGTGCCGTGGCAACGCCCGGGCGCGGACGGGACGCACTACGTGAGCTTCGCGACCTGGGAGTGCCCGATCAATTGCGTCGAGCCGCGGCGGTGTCCGCACACGCGCGGGGCGCGCGCGTGGAGCCTGCCGACGACGGTCCGCGCGTTCGTGGAGACCGCCCGCCTCGCGGGACGCCGCATCGACGGCCCCGCCGTCCTCCACTGCACGCATCGGGCCTACGGGGTCGGGATGTTCGGCGTCGCCGACGTGCTGCGCGCGGATGCGCTCGTCGCCGATGCGGCGGCGGCGCGGGCGGCGGAGGTGCTCGTGGGGACGGTCTCGCACTGCCACGGCGCGCTGTCACTGCTCGCGCTCGCGGCGCCCGACTGAGGCGGCGCGAGCGCGCCCCCGACTGGCGGCGTGCGACGGGCCGCGGTAAGTAGAGGCGGTCCCCGAGCTCCCCGTCACGCCCAACCAGCGCTGCGATGCATCGTTCCCGCCGTTCCCACCGATCCGCCCGCCTTCCGCTCGCGGCACTCGTCGTCGCCGTCCTCTGGGCCGCGCCCTGGAGCGCCCCGGCCGCCGCCGCGCAGGGCCAGCGCCGTCCGGCCGCTCCGGCACCCGTCGATTCCGTCGCGCTCGGCCGGCTCGCGAACGAGCGGCGCGAGGACCCGACCCCTGCGCCCGCGCGGCGCGAGGGCGAGGGGCCGTTCGAGCGACTCATCATCCGCGGCGCGAACGTGATCGACGGGTACGGCTCGGCGCCGCGCGGCCCGGTGGACGTGGTCGTCGAGGGGAACCGCATCACGGCGGTCGTGGGGGTGGGCTACCCGCGCGTGCCGATCGACCCGACGCGGCGCCCGCGTGGCGCCACGCGGGAGCTCGACGCGACCGGGATGTACCTGATGCCGGGGCTCATCGACCTGCACGTGCACCAGGGCACGCAGCAGAAGGCGCCGGACTCCGAGTACTACAACAAGCTCTGGCTCGCGCACGGCATCACCACCGTGCGCGGCGTCCCCTTCGCGAGCTTCGAGTACTCCATCCGTGAGCGTGAGCGGAGCGCGCGCAACGAGATCACCGCGCCGCGCTACGTCGTCTACCAACGCCCGGGCACGGGGTGGGGCCGCGGCACGCCGCGCACGCCCGCCGAAGCGCGCGAGTGGGTGCGGTGGGCCAAGGCCAATGGCGCCGACGGACTCAAGCTCGGCGCCGAGCGTCCCGACCTCATGGAGGCCTACCTCGACGAGGCCCGGAAGCTGCAGCTCGGCTCGACCGCGCACCTGCAGCAGAGCGGCGTGGCGCAGGTGAACGCCGACGTCGCGACGCGCATGGGGCTCGGCACCGTCACGCACTTCTACGGGCTCTTCGAGTCCATGTACGACGACCACCAGGTGCAGCCCTGGCCGCTCGACGCCAACCTCGCCGACGAGCAGGTGCGCTTCGCGCAGGTGGCCCGCCAGTGGCGTCTCGTGACCCCGCGCAGCGAGAAGTGGAACCGGCTGCTGCGGTCCTTCCTCGAGCGGGACGTGACGCTCGACCCGACGATGACCACGTACCTCACCGGCCGTGACGTGATGGCGCGGATCAACGCGCCCTGGCACGCGCGCTACACCATCCCGACGCAGTGGGACTTCTACGTCTCCAACCGGTCGAACCACGGGGCGTACTTCTACGATTGGACGACCGACGACGAGGTGAACTGGCGCAATTTCTACCGCGTCTGGATGCTGTTCCTGAACGATTACAAGAACCTGGGCGGACGCGTCACGGCGAGCTCCGATGCGGGGTTCATCTACAACACCCCCGGCTTCTCGACCATCCAGGAGCTCGAGCTGCTGCAGGAGGCGGGGTTCTACCCGGGCGAGGCGATCCGCGCCGGCACCTACCACGCGGCCGTCACGCTCGCGAAGCCGACCGGCCGGCCGATCGAGACCGGCGTCGTCGAGCCCGGCATGCTCGCCGACCTCGTGATCGTGGATGCGAATCCGTTCCAGAACCTCAAGGTCCTCTACGGCACCGGCTGGTTCCGGCTCAACGATGCGACCGGCCAGGTGGAGCCGTACGGCGGCGTGAAGTGGACGATCAAGGACGGGATCGTCTACGACGCGAAGCGGCTGCTGGCCGACATCGAGGCGATGGGCGACGCGCAGCGGCGCGCACGCGCCGCCGGGGGGCGCCCGGCGCCCTGAGCCCGCAGGAGGTGGCGCGGCGGGTGGCGCGGCGGGGGCGCGCGCCGGAACCCGCGAGCGGGGACGCGGATTGGACGGACGGTGGACGCCAGTGGTTGGGGCCGCCCACCGTCCGTTACATTTCGACCTCTTTCCGACGACAGGTTCCGCTCGTGGCGACGCACGAATTCGAAGTGGTGATCATCGGGGCCGGCCCCGCGGGCATGTGCGCCGGCATGTACGCCGGCCGCTCCATGCTGAAGGGCGTCGTGCTCGAGCGCGGCTTCCCGGGTGGTGAGCTGCTCAACACCGAGGTCATCGAGGACTACATCGGCTTCGAGCACGTGCTCGGCCACGAACTCGCCACGAAGTTCCAGGCGCACGCCGAGAAGTTCGGCGCCGACATCCGCACGTCGACGCCGGTCGAGACCGTGCGCAAGCGCGAGGATGGGCTGTTCGAGACGCGGGTCGAGAACGGCGACGTGTACGTGTCGCCGACCGTGATCGTCACGGCGGGCGGCACGCCGGTGAAGCTCGAGGTGCCGGGCGAGATCGAATACGCCGGCAAGGGCGTCTCGTACTGCGCGATCTGCGACGGTGCGTTCTACCGGGGCCACACGATCCTGGTCGTCGGCGGCGGTGACGCCGCGCTCGAGGAGGCCGACTTCCTCACCCGCTACGCCGAGAAGGTGTACCTGGTCCATCGGCGGGACACGTTCCGCGCCTCCAAGCTCGTGCAGCAGCGCACCTTCGCGAACCCGAAGATCGAGGTGATCACCGACACCGTCGTCGAGGGGATCCTGGGCCAGGACGGCCTGATGACCCACGCGCGGATCCGGAACGTCCGTACCGGCGCCGCGTCGGACCTCGTCGCGACCGGCATCTTCATCTTCGTCGGGTTCAAGCCGAACACCGGCATCATCGCGGATCACGTCGAGCACGATGCGTCGGGCTACCTCGTCACCGACGCGAACATGCAGACCTCGGTGCCGGGGCTCTTCGCCGCGGGCGACGTGCGCGCGCAGCTGACGCGGCAGGTGACGACGGCCGTGGGGGACGCGACGACCGCCGCGATCGCGGTCGAGAAGTACCTCACGGCCCGCCGGAACGGGCAGCCGGCGCCGCGGCCGATGCCCGTGCTCGTCCCCACCGGATGAACCTGTCGTCCCTCTGCGTCGGGCCGTTCGAGGAGAACTGCTGGCTCCTCCACGACCCCGCGCGCGCCGAGGTCGTCGCGATCGACCCGGGGGACGAGGCGGCGCGCATCGGCACCGCCATCACGCGGCTCGGCGCGCGCCTCGTGGCGATCTGGCTCACGCACGCGCACCTCGACCACATCGGCGGGATCGAGGGGCTGCGGCGCGCGTGGCCCGGTGTCCCCGTGCACCTGCATCCGGCCGACGCCCCGGTCTACGCGCGCGGCGCGCAGGCGGCGGCGCTCTACGGCATCCCGTTCGAGCAGCCCGCGCCCGCAGACCACGCCCTCGCCGACGGCATGAGCCTCGCGTTCGCGGGCGAGACCTTCACCGTGCACCACGTGCCGGGACACTCGCCCGGCCAGGTGGCGTTCGTCAGCGACGCCCATTGCTTCAGCGGCGACCTGCTGTTCGCGGGCTCGATCGGCCGTACCGACCTGCCGGGGTCGGACCCCGAGGCGATGCGCGCGTCGCTCGTCCGGGCGGCCGCCTGGCCGCCGCACCTCGTCGTGCACCCCGGGCACGGGCCGGAGACGACGATCGGCGCCGAGCTCGCGACCAATCCGTTCCTCACCGGCGCGGCGCAGGTGCTCCGGCGCCGCGGCTGACCCCGAGCCCCGCCGGTGGCAACCGGGACCGCCGGCGGGGTACATATTCCGGTGCTGCCCCTTCCTGCCACCCTCACGTCCCCATGCGCCTGCGCCTTCCGATCCTGTTCGCCGCCGCCGTGCTCTCGGGCGCGTGCCTCGACCCGCTGCCGACGCCGGATGGGCGCTTCGGCACCATCAACGCGACGGCGATCTCCGACGGAGGGGCCGGGTACGTGATGAAGCCCGAGGCCGCGTTCTACGACAACACCGACCTCAGCTTCTCGACCTTCCCGTCCGACACCTGCTTCGTCGCGGCCTACGTGCCGAATGCGACGGTGAACGGGGCGCTGCAGACGCTGAATGCGGGCGACTACCTGTTCACGAGCGTCTCGGGGCGCGTCGACTCGCTCGTGCCCGCTCCCGGGATCAGCCTCCGCGTCTACGGACCGCTCCGCACCAACGGCATCCCGTTCATCCCGGGCGACAGCCTCACCATCACGGTCCCGGGCGCGACGCGCGGCTTCCCGGCGTCGGCCGTGACGGTCCGCACCGCCGAGCCCTTCACCCACGGCGCGATCGGCGTCCCCGCCGACGGCGTCGGGCTCGACCTCACGTGGACGACACCGCCCACCGCGGGCTCGCGGATGACCTTCTCGCTCCGGTACGCGAACATCTTCGCCACGGGGGTGGAGAACGAGCAGGTCTATTGCTCGTTCATCGATGACGGATCGGCCAGCATCCCGACGGCGTATCTGAATGGCTGGCGGACCTCCGTGGGTGGGCTCCGCTCGACGCGGGCGGTGCGCGTCCGGTGGTCGGAGGTCGTGATCGATACGCGCACGCGGCTCTCGGTGGTGAGCTCGTTCCCGCAGCCGATCACCTCGCTCGTGCAGTGACGGGCGACGTCCGCGCGGAACACGACCCGCTCGGCGCGGTCGAGGTCCCGGCGGACGCCTGGTACGGGGCGCAGACGGCCCGCGCCATCCGCAACTTCCCCGTCAGCGGCCTCCGCCCGCATCCGCGGCTCGTCGATGCCGTCGTGCGCATCAAGCGCGCGGCGGCGTCCGTGCATCGCGGCACCGGCCGGCTGCCGGCCGCGCACGCGGACGCCATCATCGCGGCCGCCGACGCCGTGCTCGGCGGTGCGCACCGCGACCAGTTCGTGGTGGACGTCTTCCAGGCGGGGGCCGGCACCTCGTTGAACATGAACGTGAACGAGGTCCTCGCGAACCTCGCCAACGCGCAACTGGGCGTCCCGCGCGGGACCTACGCGCCCGTGCACCCGAACGACCATGTCAATGCCGCGCAATCGACGAACGACGTGATCCCGACGGCGATCCGGCTCGCGGCGCTCGAGGCGCTCGGGCCGGCGCTCGCCGGCGTGGACGCCCTCACGACGGCGCTCCGGGAGCGCGCGGCCGCCTTCGACCCCCTCGTGAAGGCCGGGCGGACGCACCTGCAGGACGCGATGCCGATCCGGCTGGGGCAGGAGTTCGCGGGGTGGGCCGGGTCGCTCGAGCGCGGCGCGCGCCGCGTCCGCGAGGCGGCCGACTACCTGCTCGACCTCGGCATCGGCGGGACCGCCGTCGGCACCGGCGTCAACTCGGAGCCGATGTACGCGGAGCGGATGGTGGAGGCGCTCCGCCCGCTCACCGGGCTGCCGCTCCGTCAGGGGGCCGACCCGGTGCAGCTGATGCAGAGCATGGGCGACGTGGCGGCCCTGAGCGGCGCGTGGCGCACCCTCGCCCTCGATCTGGGGAAGGTGGCCAGCGACCTCCGGCTGCTGGCCAGCGGCCCCCGCACCGGACTCGACGAGCTCCGCCTCCCGGCCGTGCAGCCGGGCTCGAGCATCATGCCGGGGAAGGTGAATCCCTCGATGCCCGAGATGGTCAACCAGGTCGTCTTCCAGGTGATCGGCCATGATGCGACCATCGCGGCAGCCGCGGAGCACGGGCAGCTCGAGCTCAACGTCATGATGCCGGTGATCGCGCACAACATCGTGGCCGCGCTCGAGATCCTCGGCAACGCGTCGCGGCTCCTGGCGGACCGGTGCGTGCGCGGCATCACCGCGAACGAGGCGATGCTGACCCATTGGGTGGAGCGCTCCGCCGCGCTCGCGACCGCGCTGGCACCGCGCATCGGCTACGCCGCGGCGGCGGCCCTCACGAAGCGGGCGCTGGCCGAGGGGGTCTCCGTCCGGACGCTGGTCGTCCGTGAGGGCCTGCTGAGCGCGGAGGAGGCGACCCGAGTGCTGGACCTGCGGCGCCTCACCGAACCGGGCGTCCCCGGCGTGGAGCCCTAGAACCCCGAGCGGCCTTGTCCCGATGCGCCTCTCGGAGGCATCTTCCGGGCGATGCGGATCACCACCTGGGCCGAATACGGCGTCATCTGCGCGCTGCACCTGGCGCGTCGCGTGGAGGACGGGCCGGTGACGGGCCGCGACATCGCGGCGCGCGAGCGGTTGCCGGGCGACTACGTCGAGCAGATCCTGCTCCGCCTCCGCCGTGCCGGCATCGTGCAGAGCACGCGGGGTGCGAAGGGGGGCTACGCCCTCGCCCGCGCCGCGGGCACGATCACCGTCCGGGAGATCATCACCGCGGCCGAACTCGTGACCTTCGACCTCCATTGCGAGACGCATCCGCTCGACTCCGAGCGGTGCGCCCAGTCCTGCGATTGCTCCATCCGCCCGGTGTGGATGATGCTGCAACGGCGAATCGACGAGGTGCTCGAGGGGGTGCTGCTGTCCGACCTGCTGCATGCCGAGCCGCAGGTGCGCGAGCGGGTGGGCCTTCCCGTCCTGCAGGCCTGAGGCGGGGGCGTGCCGCTCCCGTTCGTTCCGGGGTGGCGCGAGGCGCGGGCGCGCGACCGGCGCACGCGTGCGGTGCTCGACGGGCTGCGACGCGAGCCGGACGGAGCCGACGTGCAGTGGCTCGCCGATGCCGCGGCGAACGGCGATGCCGACCACGCCGCCTGGGAGCTCCGCTACGCGCGCGCCGCGCTCGGCCTGCTCGTTGCGCAGCGCGATGCGCTCGATGACCGGACCGTCGCCGATCTGACCCACGCCTACCAGCGCTCGCTCGACGACGATCCGCGGATCGCGATCGACCGTCGTGACCTGGCGGAGCGCCAGTTCCAGGAGCGACTCCTGGCGTATCGCGAGGCGCTGACCGTGCGCGGCGGTTCCCTGCAGGCCGCGGACCGCGTGGGGCGGTGCCTGCTGGCCTTCGCGAGTGACGGGGCGCGTACCGCCGGCGCGCCGCTCGCCTATGCGATCGAGCTGCTGCAGCGGTACACCGACGAGGCGGCCGACCTGCTGCGCGCCGCCTTCGGTGAGGCGAAGCTGCCCGAGGATGTGAAGCCGTCGGTCCTGCGCCACGAGCGCTGAGCGCGCGCCGTCGGCGGCCGCCCCGGCTCGCCGGTGGTGCGCCTGCGGGGACGAGAGGGCCGGCGCGGGGTACGGACACGAAGCGGGGGACGTCCGCTGACGTCCCCCGCCGCGATCCACCATGGTGCGCCCCACCGATGCCGAAGGGGGGACTCGAACCCCCACGGGCTGTCGCCCACTGCACCCTGAATGCAGCGCGTCTACCAATTCCACCACTTCGGCGAGCCGGGAAAACTAGCCCCGGCGAGATACCGAAGTCAACGCTGAGTCGTCTTATTTCACGGCGATGACCAAGCCTGCCCCCGACGCTGCCGTCGAGACGATCGCACGGAACAAGCGCGCCCGCCACGACTACGAGATCCTCGAGACGTGGGAGGCGGGATTGGTGCTGACCGGCACGGAGGTGAAGTCGCTCCGCGCCGGACGCGCGCAGATCGGCGATGCCTATGCCGTCGTGAAGGACGGCGAACTCTGGCTGCTGAATGCGCACATCGCCCCGTACGACCAGGGCAACATCTACAATCACGATCCGACGCGGACCCGGAAGCTCCTGCTGCACGGCAAGGAGATCCGGCACCTCGTGGGGGCGGTGGAGCGGAAGGGGCTGACGCTCGTGGCACTGGAACTCTACTTCACGCACGGACGGGCGAAGGTCCGCATCGGATTGGCGCGCGGCAAGCAGCTCCACGACAAGCGCGCGGACCTCAAGGCCCGCGTCGACGAGCGCGAGATGCAGCGCGCGCTGCGCGCCCGGTGACGCGCCGGACGGTCGGCGCCGTCGCGCTCGCGCTCGCGGCGGGCATCGGCGCCACGCCTCCGGGCGACGCGATCCGGATCCGCGGCGTCGCCGGCGACACCGTGGTCGCGCTCCGCCCCTCCAGCGGCGGCGGCCTCCTCGACCTCGTCGTCGCGACGCGCCTGCTCGGCGGGACGCTCGATTCCCTCGGCGGCGACCGGTGGCGCGTCGGCCTCTACGGCGCGACGCTCGAGCTCCGGATGGGGAGCCCGTTCGCGACGTACAACGGCTTCGCCCTGCCGCTGCACGAGGCGCCACGCCTCGCCGAGGGTGTGCCGCACGCGCCGCTCCAGCTCTTCAGCGAGATCGTGCCGCGCTTCGGCATCGGGATCCTCTGGGACCGCTCGCGCGCGGAACTGCGCGTGCTCACGGGGATCGCCCGCCGGTCGCTGCCGCAGGGACCCGGCGACCCCGCGGTGCCCACGAACGTCGCCACGGTGGCCGCGGGTGCCGCGGAGGCGGGCCCCCTGACGGCCACCCCGACCGTCTCGACTCGTCCCTCCGACGCGCGCGTCCCGGCGGCGCGGGGCGCCGGCCCGGCCGGCTCTCCAGCGCGGCCGGCGGCGCGCCCCGCCCGTCCCGCTCCGCCCCCCGCTGCCGTCTCGACTGCTGCCGCCCCCGTCCCCGACGGGCTCTCCAGGCGCTACACCGTCGTCGTGGACGCCGGGCACGGCGGCGTGGATCCCGGGATGCAGGGCGCGGTCGTCAACGGGCGCCGGCTCTCGGAGGCGCGCATCACGCTGCAGGTCGCCACCCGGCTCCGCACCGAACTCGAGGCGCTCGGCCTCCGCGTGGTGATGACCCGCACGACCGACACGCTCATCGGTCTCCACGACCGCGGCCCCATCGCCAACGCGGCCAAGGGGGATGTCTTCGTCTCCGTCCACGTCAACTCGGCGAACCCGCGGTGGAAGAACGCCGCCGGGGCGCGTGGGTACGAGACGTTCTTCCTGTCGACCGCGCGGACCGAGGACGAGGAGCACGTGGCCGCGATGGAGAACGAGGTCGTGCGGTTCGAGACCGAGGCGCCGCCGCCGGCGGGCGACGACGCGCTCGCCTTCATCCTCAACGACCTCGCGCGGAACGAGCACCTGCGCGAGTCGAGTGAGTTCGCCGCGGTGGTGCAGCAGCATCTGGGCGCGTTCCATCCCGGGCCGTCCCGCGGGGTCAAGCAGGGCAATCTCTCCGTGCTGGCGCGCGCGTACATGCCGGCGGTGCTGGTGGAGATCGGGTTCGGCTCGAACGTGGACGATGCGAAGTGGATGGCGAGCGAACAGGGGCAGGCCGATGCCGCGAAGGCGATCGCCGCCGCCGCGCTCGAATACCTGCAGCACTACGAGCGGCGCAAGCGCGCGGGCGACCCATGAGCGCGCGCCTCGAGACGACGCTCGCGGGCCTCACGCTGCAGAACCCGATCCTGCTCGCCTCGGGCACTGCCGCCTACGGGCGCGAACTCGCCGATGTGATGCCGCTCGAGTCGCTCGGCGGGTTCGTCACCAAGGCCGTGAGCCTGGAGCCGCGCCCCGGGGCGCCGGCCCCGCGCGTCGGTGACTTCCCCGGGGGGATGATCAACGCCGTCGGCCTCGCGAACCCCGGCGTCGAGGCGGTCCTCGCCGAGGACCTGCCCTGGATCGCCGCGCATGTCCGGCGGCCGCGCGTGCTGGTGAACGTCGTCGGGCGCGAGGCGGGGGACTTCGGGCAGGTGGTGGCCCGGCTGGACGGGGCGGCCGGTCACCAGGGGTTCGAGCTGAACGTCTCATGCCCGAACGTGAAGCAGGGCGGCCTCGAGTTCGGGGCGGACCCGGCGGCGCTCGACGCCCTGATCCGGGGCGCGCGTGCCGCCACGCGGAAGCCCTTGTTCGTCAAGCTCTCGCCGACGCTGCCGCGCGTCGCCGAGGTCGCGCAGCGCGCCGTGGACGCGGGGGCCGACGGCATCACGGTGATCAACACCATCCCCGGCCTCGTCGTGGATGTGGAGCGTCGTCGACCGCTCATCGGCTTCGGTAGCGGTGGCGTGAGCGGGCCCGGGTTGCTCGCCGTCGGGGTGCTCGCCGTGCACCGCGTCCGGCAGGCGCTGCCCGCGGTGCCGATCATCGGCGCGGGCGGGGTGCAGCATGCCACCGATGCCGTGCAGTACCTCATGGCCGGCGCGCACGCGGTCGCCATCGGCACCGCCGGCCTCGCCGATCCCAAGCTCCCCGCGCGCGTCGTGCGCGAGCTCGACGCGTGGTGCGCGCGGCATGGCGTCGCGCGCGTGACCGACCTCATCGGGACCCTCGCATGGCCCACGTGACTCCCGCGCCGGCCCTCCGGGCGCAGCCGATCATCGCCCTCGACGTGCCGACGCTCGACGCCGCGCGCGCGCTCATCGACCGCCTCGGCCCGCAGGCCGACTTCGTCAAGGTCGGTCTCGAGCTGTTCACCGCCGAGGGACCGCGGGTGGTCGAGTGGCTGCAGCGCGAAGGGCGGCGGGTCTTCCTCGACCTCAAGCTCCATGACATCCCGAACACCGTGAGGGGGGCTGCGCGCAGTGCGGCGACGATGGGCGCGTCGCTCCTCACGGTGCATGGCTACGGCGGCGCCGCGATGGTCGACGCGGCGGTGGAGGGGGCGGGGGACCGGACCGGGATCCTCGTGGTCACGGTGCTGACCAGCCTCGATGTCCGCGCCCTCGGCGTCGCGCTCGGGCGCGAGGTCCCGGAGATGGGCGCCGAGGTGACGCGACTGGCGGCGGTGGCGCAGGCGGCGCGCGCCCACGGCGTGGTGTGCTCCGGTCTCGAGGTCGCAGCGGTGCGGACGACGTATCCCGGGCTGGCGCCGCTGGTCCCCGGGCTCCGGCTCGAGGGCGGGGCCACACAGGACCAGTCGCGGGTGGTGACGCCCGAGCGCGCGGCCGCGGACGGCGCGGCCTACCTGGTGCTGGGTCGGGCGGTGACGGCCGCGCCGGATCCGGCCGCGGTCCTGGCGGGCGTGGTCCGGGGGCTGTCGGTCCAGGGCTGACGGGGCCGGTCCTTCGCGGGAAGGCACTGGGCGCTGCCGGGGAGCGGCCGGGCGCCCGGGCGGGATCCGGGCATGCCCGTGCGCCGCGTTCGCCACTTCCGTACACGTCGGTCGCCCCCCTTGTGTCAAGGGCCGCTCCCGGCTATCCTGCGTGTCTGCCCGAAACCGGGCAGTTCCAAGCACTTCCGTCCCGTTCGTCCGGCCTTCTGGAGTCCTCGTGAAAGTTCGCAGCAGCGTGAAGCCGATTTGCGAGAACTGCAAGGTGGTCAAGCGTGCTGGTGTCACGCGGATCATCTGCAAGCGCAATCCCAAGCACAAGCAGCGGCAGGGTTAAGAGACCATGGCGCGTATTTCCGGCGTGGACCTTCCGCGTGACAAGAAGGTCGAGATCGGCCTGACGTACATCTACGGCATCGGGCGCGTGACCGCGCGCAAGATCCTGGCGGCGACGGGCGTGAATCCTGAGCAGCGCATCCGCGACCTGTCGGACGCGGACGTGAACAAGCTGCGTCAGGAGATCGAGAAGTCGCTTCGCGTCGAGGGTGCGCTGCGCACCGAGATCGCGATGAACATCAAGCGCCTCATGGACATCGGCTCGTACCGGGGCATCCGCCACCGGCGCGGCCTGCCGGTCCGCGGGCAGCGCACGCACACCAACGCCCGCACGAAGAAGGGGCCGCGCCGCGCGATCGCGGGCAAGAAGAAGGTGACCAAGTAATGGCGATCGGGAAGAAGACGAAGAAGGTCGTGGACGCCGAGGGCGTCGCGCACGTCAACGCGACCTTCAACAACACGCTCATCACCATCACCGACGCGCACGGCAATGCCGTGTCGTGGGGGACGGCGGGGAAGGCGGGGTTCAAGGGCTCGAAGAAGTCGACGCCGTTCGCCGCGACGGTCGCGGCCGAGCAGTGCGCGCGCGAGGCCCTCTCGCTCGGCGTCCGCCGGGTGCACGTGAAGGTCCAGGGCCCCGGGTCGGGTCGTGAGTCGGCGATCCAGGCGCTCGCGGCCGCCGGCCTCCAGGTCAAGTCGATCAAGGACGTGACCCCTATCCCGCACAACGGCTGCCGGCCGCCGAAGCGCCGGAGGGTCTAAGCGATGCGTTATACCGGTCCCAGCTGCCGGCAGTGCCGGCGTGAAGGTACGAAGCTCTTCCTCAAGGGCACCAAGTGCTTCACCGAGAAGTGCCCGGTGGAGCGGCGCCCGTACGCGCCCGGCCAGCACGGCCAGAACACGGCGCGCCGCCGCAAGGTGAGCGAGTACGCGAAGCAGCTCCGCGAGAAGCAGAAGATCAAGCGCATCTACGGCGTGTCGGAGCGGCAGTTCCGCAACACGTTCGAGAAGGTGTCGACGCTCCCCGGCGTGACGGGCCACAACCTCCTGGCGGCCCTCGAGAGCCGCCTGGACAACATGGTGTACCGCATGGGCTTCGCGGCGAGCCGGAAGGCCGCGCGGCAGCTCATCCGGCACCGCCATGTCGAGGTGAACGGCAAGTCGGTCGACATCCCGAGCTTCGTCGTGGAGCCCGGGCAGGAGATCCGCATGCGCCAGAAGTCGCGCGAACTCGCCGTCGTGAAGGAGGCCCTCGAGGTCGCCGCCCGCGGTGCGACGCCGACCTGGCTCGCCGTGGACAAGGACACCTTCTCCGGCCGGATGCTCGAGCGGCCGCAGCGGCAGTCCATCCCGATCGCGGCCCAGGAGCAGCTCGTCGTCGAGCTCTACTCGAAGTAACCGGGCCGTTCACGGTCGGTGGCGGCTCACGCCACCGGCCGCGGCCCGACGGGCGGTTCGGCCGCCCACGGACTCCCTGACAGTCTTACGAGCGTACCGCGCGTCAGGGGCGGGGTACGGCGTCGGGGGCGCGTCACCGCCCTCGTGACACACTTCCCAGGATCCCGGAACATGGCCACTACGATCGACCTTCGCGGGCTGGTCCGCCCGCAGCTCGTCGAGATGACGAAGCGCGAGGACCAGGCGAACGCCGCGGAATTCCGTCTCCAGCCCCTCGAGCGCGGCTTCGGCCACACGCTCGGCAACAGCATGCGCCGCATGCTGCTCTCGTCGCTCCGCGGCGCCGCCGTGTGGGGCTTCCGCATCGACGGTGTCCTCCACGAGCACCAGACGATCGTCGGCGTGGTCGAGGACGTCCACCAGATCATCGGCAACCTCAAGACCCTCGTCCTGGCGCTCGACGCCGACGTCGAGGAGGCGGTCCTCCGCCTCAAGGTCAAGAAGGCCGGCGCGATCACCGCGGGCCAGCTCGACCTCCCGGCCGGCGTGCGCGTCGTCAACGGCGCCCACCACCTGCTGACCCTCCAGGACGATCGCGAGCTCTCCATCGAGCTCTACGTCAACAAGGGGCGCGGGTACGTCGAGGCCGAGCAGCACCCGGTCGACCGCAACCTGCCCGTGGACCTCGTCCGGATCGACTCGATCTACTCGCCGGTCAAGCGCGTGAACTTCGCCGTCGCCGAGACGCGCGTCGGCCAGCGCACCGACTACGACCGCCTGACGCTCACGGTCGAGACCAACGGCACCGTGTCCCCCGAGGAGGCGGTGTCGTACGCGGCCGCCCTGGCCCAGACGCACTTCCAGTACTTCGCGAGCTTCGGCTCCTCCGCCGCGGCCGCCGTCGCCGTGCCGGGGGCTGAGGGCTCGTCCGAGGGCGCCCGGCTCGCCGAGCTCCTCCGGACGCCGATCGACGACCTGAATCTCTCGGTCCGCTCGGTCAACTCGCTGAAGAACTCCAGCATCCGGTCGCTCGGCGACCTGGTGCGCCAGAGCGAGACGCAGATCCTGCAGGTCAAGAATTTCGGCAAGAAGTCCCTCCAGGAGATCGCCGACCTCCTCGAGAAGGAAGGACTCAATTTCGGGATGAAGTTCGAGGAGTCGACGGATGGCGTCCGCGTGGCCGATTGGGGCACGCCGCCGAGCCGTGCCGCCGCGAACGCGCCCGACGACGAAGAGGAGTAAGGCACCATGCGTCACCGTAAGGCCGGGCGGAGCCTCCGCCGCACGTCGGAGCAGCGCCTGGCGCTCCTCCGCAACCTCGCGACCTCGCTCATCGAGCAGGGCGCGATCGAGACCACCGAGGCGAAGGCGAAGGAGCTCCGGCCCTTCGTCGAGCGCCTGATCACCAAGGCCCGCGAAGGCACCCTCCACGCGCGTCGCCTCGCCGGCCGCCACGTGCAGAAGCGCGCGGCCGCCGACAAGCTGTTCAAGGAGGTCGGCCCGAAGAACGCCACGCGGGCCGGCGGCTACACGCGCATCCTGAAGACCGGCTTCCGCAAGGGAGACGGGGCGGAGATGGCGCGCATCGAACTCGTGGAGCGCTGATCCCATGCCCATCGTCCGCAACCGCTGCTACGTCTGCGACAAGGGTGTCGCCCACGGCAACAACCGTTCGCACGCCAACAACTCGACGCGGCGCACCTGGAAGCCCAACCTCCAGGTCGCGCGCATCCTGATCGATGGCAAGGCCACGAAGGTCAAGGTGTGCACCCGCTGCCTGAACGCCGGCAAGATCCAGCGCGCGCCGCGCGGGACCGCTGCCGCCGTCTGAGGTCCGTTGCATCCGCCGGTCGGGACGGGGGAAGCGTGCTGACGCTTCCCCCGTTCGCGCAACCGGAGCCCCCGCCGCCCCTCCCTCCCTCGTCCTCCCTCCGTGCCGACCGCGCTCATCACCGGGATCACCGGCCAGGACGGCTCCTACCTCGCCGAGCTGCTGCTCGCCAAGGGGTACCGGGTCGTCGGCATCGTCCGCCGCTCCTCCACCACGCCGTACGACCGTATCGCGCACCTGATGGACCGGATCGAGCTCGTGTCGGCCGACCTCCTCGACCAGACCTCGCTGATGGACGCGATGCACGAGGTCCGTCCTGACGAGATCTACAATCTGGCCGCGCAGTCCTTCGTCGCCACCTCGTGGACGCAGCCGGTCCTCACCGGCGAGTTCACCGGCATCGGCGTGACCCGGATGCTCGAGGCGATGCGCCGCGTCGTCCCCGCGGCGCGCTTCTACCAGGCGTCGTCCTCCGAGATGTTCGGGATGGTGCAGGAGACCCCGCAGCGCGAGGCGACGCCGTTCTATCCGCGCTCGCCCTACGGGGTGGCCAAGGTCTACGGCCACTGGATCACCGTGAACTATCGCGAGTCGTTCGGCCTGTACGCGGTCAGCGGGATCCTGTTCAACCACGAGTCGCCGCGCCGCGGCCTCGAGTTCGTCACGCGCAAGGTCACGGACGCGGTCGCGCGGATCAAGCT
>JAIBBJ010000136.1 GCA_019694735.1 Gemmatimonadaceae bacterium
CGGCTGTTCGGGAACACGTGGTACGTCGGCACCGACGGGCTCTCGTCGCTGCTGATCACGTCGGACTCGGGGCACATCCTCATCGACGGCGGGCTGCCGAGCTCGGCGCCGCTGATCCTCGCGAACATCCGGAAGGCGGGGTTCCGGCCGGAGGACGTGAAGGTCCTGCTGAACTCGCACGAGCACTACGACCACGCGGGCGGGCTCGCGGCGTTGCAGGACGTGACGGGCGCCGAGCTCATGGTGGTGACGCCGGCGGCGCGGCCGATCCTCACCTCGCGGCCACGCGAAGACGACCCGCAGCGCGACCTGGCGCTGCCCTTCCCCGTCCCGGGCCGCCTCCGCACCATCGGCGACGGCGACGTGGTGCGCGTCGGGCCGCTCGCGCTCACGCTGCACCGCACGGGCGGCCACACGCGCGGCGGCTCCACGTGGACGTGGGAGAGCTGCGAAGGGACGCGCTGCCTCCAGCTCGTGTACGCGGACAGCCGCTCGCCGATCTCCGGCGACGGCTTCCGCTTCAGCGACGGCCGCGAGTACCCGGAGGCGGTGGGCGACTTCCATCGGGGTGAGCGGTACCTGAAGTCGCTCCGGTGCGACCTGCTCGTGACGCCGCATCCCTCGGCGTCGGCGCTCTGGGAGCGGCTCGCGCGCGGGCGCGAGGCGCTGGTGGACCGGACGGCGTGCCGCCGCTACGCGGAGGCGTCGCGGCGCGCGCTCGACGCGCGGCTCGCGCGCGAGGCGGCGGAGGCGCCGCCCCCGCCGCCGAACGCGCCGGCGGCGATCACGCGGACGGACAGCACGCTCGCGCTGCAGTACGCGGGGCGCACGATCCTCTCGGCGCGGATCACGGCGACCGGCGACCGGCCCGACGTGCGGGTGCTGACGGACACGACGGGCGGGATCGTGACGCAGGTGGTGAAGTGGACGGCGCGCGGGCGCGGCGGGCGGATCCGGCTCGAGGGGCGCATCGCGACGTCGGGCGAGTCGTGGGCGGCCGAGCCCGACCCGGCGGAGGACGCGAGGCCGGTGGTGCGGCATTCGGAGGGGAACGCGAGCAGCGCACTGGACCGCGGCGTGTACGACCGGCACGGGGACTGGGTGGTGTCGGTGGACTTCCCCGCGCGGGCGCGGGCGCGCGCCGCGGGGGTCGGCGACACCGTGTCGTCGTACACGCTCGACGCGGAGGGGGGCGAGGTGGCGGTCCGGTTCCGGCCGCGCTTCTACCAGCGGCACCGCGGGCTCGCGCGGTACGCGCCGTGGACGTACCGGCCGTGGGCGGGCTCGGTGGCCGGGTGGACGTCGTGGTACGCGTTCTTCGACCGGGTGACCGAGGCCGACGTGCGGCGCACGGCGGACGTGATGGCGCAGGTGCTGAAGCCGTACGGGTTCACCTACCTGCAGATCGACGACGGCTACCAGCAGGTGCCGATCGGCACGCCGGACCGGTGGCTGACGACGAACGCGAAGTTCCCGGCGGGGCTGCCGGCGCTGCAGCAGTACATCGCGGACCGCGGGCTGGAGCCGGGGATCTGGACGAACGTGTCGTTCGCGCACCGCGACTCGGCGCTCGCGCATCCGGAGTGGTTCCTGCGCGATGCGTCGGGCGCGCCCGTGCAGGGGAACTGGGTGGGCTACGTGATGGACGGCGCGAACCCGGCGACGCTCGCGCGGCTGATCCTGCCGGTGTACGACTCGCTGACGGCGATGGGGTGGTCGTACTTCAAGCTCGACGCGCTGCGGCACCTGCGGTACGAGGGGTACAACAGCTTCAGCGAGTGGTTCGAGGCGCGGCGGCTCGACCGGGAGGAGGTGTTCCGCTCGGTCGTCGCCCAGGTCCGGGCGAGCATCGGGCCGGAGCACTACCTGCTCGCCTGCTGGGGGATCCGCCCGGAGCTGATCGGGCTGGTGGACGGGATGCGCGTGGGCGACGACGGGTTCGGCTACGGCGCGTTCGCGCAGTACAACTCGTTCAACAACGTCGTGTGGCGGAACGACCCCGACCACATCGAGCTGCGGCAGCCGGACCGGTACCGGGCGACGACGCTGACCTCGCTCACGGGCAGCGTGATGATGGTGACCGACCCGCCGGAGGTGTACGCGACGGACCGGGTGGAGGCCGCACAGCGGACGGCGCCGATCCCGTTCACGCGGCCGGGGCAGCTGTACGACGTGGATGCGTCGCGGTCGTCGCTGCTCGGGCAGGCGGGGCGCACGGTGAGCGGCGCGGGCCCGCGGCCGTTCGACGCGGACCAGCGGCTGACGGTGCCGCTCTACGCGCTCGGCCTCGCGCGCGCGTTCGAGGCGTGGACGGTGGTGGCGCGCACCGGCGGCGACGCCGACCTGCCGCTCGCGGAGCTCGGGCTGGAGCCGGGCACGGACTACGTGGGGTTCGAGTTCTGGACGCGGCGCGCGCTCGGCGTGGTGCGTGACACGCTGCACGCGGGCGCGGTGGACCCGACGTACCAGGTGCAGGCGATCTGCCTGCGGCGGCGCGAGGCGCATCCGCAGCTGCTGGCGACGGACCGGCACGTGACGTGCGGCGGGCCGGACCTCGAGGACCTCACCTGGGAGGACCGCGCGCTCGCGGGCGTGAGCGCGGTGGTGCCGGGTGCGGCGTACCGGCTCTACCTCACCGAGCCCGCGGGCTGGCCGGCGCCCGAGGTCGCGGCGTCGGGCGCGACGGTGGAGGCGAGCAGCCTGCAGGACGGCGTCCGCGTCGTCACCTTCCGTCCCAGCACCGGCCGCGGGGCGGCGAGCGTCGCGCGCGTCCGGTGGCGACTGCGGTACCCGGCCCCCACGTCCCGCCCGAGCCCCCCATGACCGCGCGCGCGATCGACCTCGCCGAGAAGCTGGCCGCGTTCACCGAGCACTGGCAGCCAAGGGTGATCGGCCAGTTCAACGACCACGACCTCCTCGTGGTGAAGGTGCGCGGCGAGTTCGTGTGGCATCAGCATCCGGACACGGACGACTTCTTCCTGGTGCTGGCGGGGCGGATCACGATCCGCCTGCGCGACGGCGACGTGACGCTGGGGCCGGGGCAGCTGTTCGTGGTGCCGCAGGGCGTGGAGCACTGCCCGGTGGCGGAGGAGGAAGCGCACCTGCTGCTGATCGAACGACGCGGCACCCCCAACACCGGCGACCGCGCGACGGCGGCGCCCCGGAGGGAGATCTGATGGCACACCCGATGCTGAATGCGATGCGGGACATGATGCGGCGCGCGATGCAGGCGGTGGTCCCTGCCCTGCTGGCCTCGGTGACGCTGCTGGCGCCTCTGGCGCCACGCGCCGGGGCGCAGACGCCGTCGGTGAGCGGCCCGCCGATGGAGCTGGACGTGGCGACGCGCCGGCGGCTCTACGCGGCGATGGCGGAGGACCTGAAGCAGCTGGTGACGGCGCAGGAGCGGTGGTTCGCGGACCACGCGGAGTACGCGAAGACCTTCGAGCGGGGGGCGGTGCGCGGGGTGCGGATCACGCCGTCGCCGGGGGTGACGCTGACGCTGGTGTACGTGACGAAGAACGCGTGGGCGGCGCGCGCGACGCACGACTGGCTCGCGGGGCGGTCGTGCGTGCTCATCGTGGGCGCGGTGCCGGCGTCGCGTCGGCCGGCGACGACGGACGAGCGGAAGAGTCCGGCGCGCGAGGGCGTGGCGGTGTGCGACTCGCGGTGAGGCGGCGGCCG
>JAIBBJ010000004.1 GCA_019694735.1 Gemmatimonadaceae bacterium
CATCCCGGCGTGCTGCTGACCCGCGTCGGCGCCGGCAGCGTGCGGCGCGTGCTCGGCGGATGACCGCCGCGCGGCCGCTCCGGGTGTGCTTCGCCTGCACCGGGCTCGGCCGCGAGCGGCGCGGGTTCGAGACCTTCACGCGGGACTGCGCGCAGGCGCTCGCCGGCGCGCCGGATGTCGCACTCGAGGTGTTCGCGGGCGGCCGGGACGGCCACGTGCCCGGCGAGGTGGTGGTGCCCAACCTGCCGCGCGCCTCACG
Organism: Gemmatimonadaceae bacterium; assembly: GCA_019694735.1. Classification (GTDB taxonomy): domain Bacteria; phylum Gemmatimonadota; class Gemmatimonadetes; order Gemmatimonadales; family Gemmatimonadaceae; genus Pseudogemmatithrix. The sequence goes on from JAIBBJ010000004.1 coordinate 260, forward strand.
GGCGGCCCGCGCCCTCGGGACCCTGCTTCGGCGCGATCCGTACTTCATCGAGCAGGGCACGTTCTTCCTCGGGTTCCTGCCGCGGCTGCTGGCGCGCGCCCCCGACCTCATCTACTTCGCCGACCTGAACTTCGGCAACGCGCTCTGGCACTGGCGTCGCCGGGTGGGTGGCCGATGGCGGCTGCTCTTCTACAACGGCGGCAACACCACGCGCCCCTTCACCCGCTGTGACCACGTGCAGCTGCTGACGCCGGCCGCCGGCGCGGCGGCCCTCGCCCGCGGCGAGCCTCCGGCGCGGCTGACGGTGCTGCCCCACGGGCTCTCGCTCCCGCCGACGTTCGTGCCCACCGATGCGGCGGCGCGCCGGGCGGCGCGCGCCGCGCTCGGGCTCCCGCCGACCGGCGAGATCCTGCTGAGCGTCGGCCAGCTCGACCGCGCGACGAAGCGCACGCACCTCCTCATCGAGGCCGTCGCCGCGCTTCCGGCACCGCGCCCGTACCTGCTCCTCATCGGGGCGGGCGGCCCGGACGCGGAGGAGCTGCGGGCGCTGGCGGCCGCCCGCCTCGGGGCCGCGTGGAGCTGGCGCAGCGAGCCGCGCGAGCGGATGTCCGTCGTCTACGCGGCCGCGGACCGGAGCGCACTGCTCTCCCACGGCGAAGGGTTCGGGCTCGCATACGCGGAATCGCTCGCCGCCGGACTCCCGCTGCTCGTGCATGACGACCCCACGACGCGCCACGTCGTCGGCGACGCGGGCCTGCGTGTGCCCATCGGCGGGGTCGAGGACGCGCGGCGCGGCCTCGTCGCGCTGCTCGAGGCGCGCACCGATGCGACGGCCGCCGAGGCGCGGCACGCGTGGGTCCGCGGGCGCTTCGGGTGGGCAGTGCTCCGCGCCGAGTACCTGGCGATGTTCCAGCGGGCCGCCGCGGCGCCGATCGAGGCCCTCACGTGACGGCGCCGGAGGCCCGGCCCGCCTGGTCGGTGGTGATCCCCACCTACGCCCGGCACGAGACGCTGTCGGCCGTCCTCGCGTGCCTCGCGCCGGGCGCGCAGACGCTGGACGCGGCGGAGTATGAGGTCGTCGTCACCGACGACGCGCGCCTCCCGGCCACGCGGGCGCTGCTCGCGGCGCGGTTCCCGTGGGTGCGGTACATCGAAGGGCCCGGGCGCGGCCCGGCCGCGAACCGCAACCACGGCGCGGCGCAGGCGCGCGGCGCCTGGCTGGCCTTCACGGACGACGACACGCTGCCGGCCCCGACATGGCTGGCGGCCTATGCGGCGGCCGCCGCGGCGCATCCGCGTGCCGAGGCGCTCGAGGGCCGCACGACGTGTCCCGGCGGCTTCGGCACGCCGATGCACTACGCGCCGGTGAACGAGACCGGCGGCCTCTTCTGGTCGTGCAACATCGCCGTGCGCCGTGACACCTTCCGCAAGGTCGAGGGCTTCGACGAGGGATTCACCGTCGCGCACATGGAGGATCAGGACCTCCGCGAGCGGTTGCGATGGATGGGTGTGGAGACGGCCTGGGTCCCCGCCGCGCACGTGGAGCACCCGCCGCGACGGCAGCCCTCGGGCACCCGCCTCGGCCTGCTCCGTGCGGCCGAGGTGCGCTACCTGTACAAGCATGGCGCCGCGCGGCCGGTGGCGCGCCGGATGCTGCGCGGCATCGCGTCGATGCGGCTCCGGACGATCCGGGCCTTGCCGTGGAGCGCCGACTCCTGGGCTGCGCTCCATTCCCTGTTCGAGGAACTGCGCGTCGTCCGCCGGTACGCGGCCGATTGGGAACGCGCCGCCGCGGCGGAGTTCCCGGTTCCGGTCCGCGAGGGCCACGCGGGTGTCGCAGGGGCCGACGACCCGTCGTACGCCTTCGCACGGCGACCGCTCCCGCGGCATCCCGGGCGCGAGGGACCGACCGTGAGTGTCGTCGTCCCGTCGTGGAAGCGCCACGACGACCTCGCCCGCTGTCTGCGTGCGCTCGCGGCGCAGGAGCGGACCCCGGACGAGATCCTCGTGGTGACGCGCGAGGACGATGAGCCGAGCCGCGAGGTCGCCCGCCGGGTGCCGCTGCCCGAGGGCTGCGAACGCGTCCTGCCGCGGGTGCATGAGGCGGGCGTCGTCGCCGCGCTGCAGACGGGGCTCGATCTCGCGCGCGGGGAGATCGTGGTGCTCACCGACGATGACGCCGAGGCGCGCCCCGACTGGATCCGGCGCCTGCTCGAGACGTTCGCGCGCGACCGCATGATCGGGGGCGTCGGCGGCCGGGACTGGCAACCGCATGAGCGCGGCGACGCGTCCGAGGTCGGCCGGGTCCAGTGGTTCGGCCGGGTCATCGGCCGGCACCACCTCGGCGCGGGTCCGGCGCGGACGGTGGATGTGCTGAAGGGCGTGAACTGCGCGTTCCGCGCGCCGCTCGCCCGCGCCGTCGGCATGGATGCCGGGCTCCGCGGCAGCGGCGCGCAGGTGCACTGGGAGCTGGCGCTCTGCCTGCCGATGCGCCGCGCGGGCTGGACGCTGGTGTACGATCCCGCGATCGCGATCGACCATCACGTCGCGCCGCGCGACGGCGCGGACCAGGTCCACCGCGGCGCCTTCGCGGCGGAACCGTACGCCGACGCGGTGCACAACGAGGCGCGCGCCCTGGCGCACCATCTCGCCCCCGTCCGCTGGCTGGCCTACACCATCTGGGCCGGGCTCGTGGGGACGACGGCGGCGCCGGGGCTGTTGAGCGCGCTCCGCCTGCGCCTGCAGGGGCACCGCTGGGCGGGAGACGCCTGGCGGGCCGCCCGCGTGGCGCGCGCGGCCGTGCGCGCCGCCCGTGCGGAGGGGCCTCCCCCGCGCTGGATCCCCGTGCCGGGGTCGCTGCCGTGAGCACGCCGCGCATCCTCCTCGTGATGCCGCTCGGTGAGCAGCTCGGCGGCGGCGAGATGATGTTCCGCCAGCTGCTGCAGCACGGGCGCGGGCAGGGCGCCGAGTTCATCGCCGTCTTCACGAAGGACGGCCCGATGGTAGCCGAGTCGCGCGCGCTCGGCGTCGAGACGCACCTCGTCGAGGCCGGGCGCATCCGCGAGTTGCCGCGCCGGATCCGCGCGATCCGGCGGATCGCCGCGCTCGCGCGCGAGCGGCGTGCGGACCTCGTCTTCGGCTGGATGGTCGCCTCGCAGCTGCTCGCCGGCCCCGCCGCGATGCTCGCGGGCGTGCCGGGCGCGTGGTATCAGGTCGGGCTGCCGAGACCCGACTGGCTGGACCGGCTCGCCAGCTGGTGCCCGGCGCGCGGCATCGTCGTGCTGTCGGAGGACGTGCGCGCCGCGCAGGCGCGCGTCACCCCGCGGCGGCCGATGCCGCTCGTCTATCCCGGGGCCTCGCTCGAGCGATTCGAGGCGGTGCGCGGGGAGTCACCCGCGGCGCTCCGCGCGTCATTCGGCCTGCCCGCGCAGGGACCGTTGATCGGCATCGTCGGCCGGCTGCAGCGCTGGAAGGGGATGCACACCGTCATCGAGGCGATGCCGGCGGTCCGTGCCGCGCATCCCGGGGCGCACCTCGCCATCATCGGGGGGGCGCACGAGACCGAGCCCGGCTACGGCGACGTGCTCCGGGCGCGCACGCGGACCCTCGGGCTCGAGGGTGCCGTCACCTTCGCCGGGTTCCAGGCCGACGTGCCGCGCTGGATGCAGGCGATGGACATCCTCGTGCACGCGAGCGACCGCGAGCCGTTCGGCATCGTGGTCGTCGAGGCGATGGCCCTCGGGAAGCCGGTGGTCGCCGGGGACCGGGGCGGTCCCGCGGAGATCATCACTGACGGGACGCACGGTCTGCTCTCCCCGTTCGGTGATGCCCCCGCGCTCGCGCGTGCCCTCGGCCGCTTCCTGGGCGATCCCGCCTTCGCGGCCGCCTGCGGCGCGGCGGCACGGGCGCGCGCTCAGGACTTCTCGGCGGCGCGCTACGCCCGCGAGCTCGTCACGGCGCTCCGCGCGCTCGCGGCCGGGACGGCCCGGTGAGCGCGGCGCCCGGGTCGCCGTCCGCCGAGGGTCGGCTGCGCATCGTGCACGTGCTCAACACGGTGCGCGAGACGGGCAACGGCATCATCAACACCGCGATGGACCTCGCGTGGGGTCAGGCGCGGCTCGGCCACGAGGTGCATGTCGTCTCGGCGGGCGGCGAGTACGAGACGCGCCTCGCGGCCTGGGGCGTCACGCATCACCGGCTCGACCAGTCGCGCCGCCCGCGGGCGCTGCTGCGGGCGCTGCGGGCCTTCCGCGCGCTGCTGGAGGCGTTGCGGCCTGACGTCGTCCACGCGCACATGGTGACGGGCACGCTGCTGGTGCGCGCGGCGCGCCGGTCGCGGACGGCCGGCGGGCCGCTCCTCGTGGCGCACGTGCACAACGTCTATCAGCGGTCCGCCCGCCTGATGGGCGTCGCCGACGTCGTCCTCTGCTGCGGCACCGTCGTGGCGACGCAGATGCGCGCGCGCGGCGTCGCCGCCGACCGGCTGCGGGTGGTGCTCAACGGGACGGTGGGGAGCCCACGGCTCCCGGCCCCGGAATCGGTCGCCCCGGCATCGCTCGCGCACCCGGCGATCGTGACGGTCGCCGGCCTGAACGCGCGCAAGGGCATCCGCGAGCTCATCGGCGCCTTCGCACAGGCGGCGGCAGGTGCACCCGCAGCGACGCTGTATCTCGTGGGGGACGGCCCGGACCGGGTGCGGTTCGAGGCCGAGGCGCGCGCGTCAGGCGTGGCGGCGCGCATCCATTTCGTGGGCTTCCAGCGCGACCCGATGCCATGGCTGCGTGCGGCCGACGTCTTCGTGCTGGCCTCGCACCGCGAGTCCTTCCCGATCGTGCTCGGTGAGGCGCGGGCCGCCGGCTGCGCCGTCGTCGCCACGGCGGTGGACGGCGTGCCGGAGGCACTCGACGGCGGGGCGGCCGGGCTGCTGGTGCGGCCCTGGTCGGGCGCTGCACCGGATGGCGACGACGCCAGGCCGACGCTCGCCGAGGCACTCGCGCGCCTCCTCGCCGATGCGGACGAGCGCGCCCGCTGGCGGAGCGCCGCGGGCCGCGGGCTCGAACGCTTCCACGTCATGCGGATGGTGGACGACACGGTCGCCCTCTACCGTTCCAGCATCCCGTGACCGCGCTCACCTTCATCGCCCTCGAGGTGCACCGGCGCGGCGGCCAGGAGCGCGCGGCCGCCGAGGTCCTCACGCGCCTCGCGCCGGATCTCGCGCTCACGGTCGTGTCGAACGTCTGCGAGCTGCCGGGGGTGCCGCACGCGCACCATGCCATCCGCCTCCCCGATGCGCCGACGATCGTGCGCACCACGCTCTTCGCGCGGGCGGCGATGGAAGCCGCGGCGCAGCACGGCCCCGCGCTCGTGCAGAGCATCGGCGCGGCGGCGCGCGAGGCGGACGTGATCACGGCGCAGTTCTGCCAGGCGGCGTTCACGCAGCGCTTCGGCGGGCTGCGCGGCGGCGGCGCGCTCCGCGGGCTCTGGCAGCGCGCGGTGCAGGCGCGGTTCGTGCACGACGAGCGGCACGCGTACGGCGCGGCCCGCCTGCGGCGGGTCATCGCGGTCTCCCGCGGCGTCGGCCGGGAGCTCGAGGAGTTCTACGGCGTGCCGGCGTCACGGATCTCCGTGATCCCCAATGGCGTGGATCACGGGACCTTCCATCCGGTGGACGATGCCGCGCGCCGCGCGCTGCGGGCCGCGCTCGGGCTCCCGGTCGATGCCTGCATCGCGCTGTTCGTGGGCGGCGATTGGGAGCGGAAGGGGGTGCGCGACGCCATCGGTGCCGTCGCGGGGCTCCGGGACGTGCGCTTCGTCGTGGTGGGTCGCGGGGACGAGGCGGCCATGCGCGCGCACGCCGCCGCCGTCGGCGCGACCGGACAGGTGCAGTTCGCCGGGCCGAGCCCCACGCCGGAGCGATGGTACCAGGCCGCGGACCTGCTGTTGTTCCCGTCGCGCTACGAGGCGTTCTCGCTCGTGACGCTCGAGGCGGCCGGGTGCGGGCTCCCGATCGTCTGCCACGCGATCAACGGCACCGAGGACCTCATCGTCCACGGGGAGAACGGGTTCCTCAGCGCACTCGGCGCTGAAGCGCTGCGCACCCACGTCACGCAGCTCCGCGACGACAGCGCGCTCCGGGCGCGGATGCGCGTCGCGATCGCGCGCACGTCCGCGCGCTATGCGTGGGACCGCATCGCCGCCGAGACGCTCGCCGTGCTGCGCGAGGTCGCGTCGTGAGCGCCGCGAAGGACGCCGCCGGGCGCGTCGCCGGGCACGCCGCCGGGCATGCCGCCGGTGCCCGCCCGGGGTCGCCGGACCGCCTGCACACCGTGCAGGTCGGGATGGGGTGGCACCTCGAGGATGCGGGCGGGCTCAACCGCTACTTCCGCGACCTCCTGGCCCATCTCGCGGACGCCGGGGTCGATGCCGACGGGCTCGTCGCCGGCTCGCCGGACGTGGAATCGCGGTCGAGTGGATTGATGCGGAGCTTCGCCTCGCCGACCGCCCCGTTCCCGCGGCGGCTCCTCGCGGCGCGCCGCGCCGTGGGCCAGGCGGTCGCTCCCGAGTCGCTGCTCGTGTCGCATTTCGCGCCGTACGGCCTCGCGCTGCTCGGCGCGGCCCGCACGCACCCGCTCGTGAGCTGGTTCCACGGCCCGTGGGCCGACGAGGCCGGCGTCGAGGGGCGCGGCCGTACGAGCGTCATCGTGCGCCGACTGCTCGAGGGTCGCGTCTACGCGCGCTCGGCGGCCTGCGTGGTGCTCTCGCGGGCATTCGGCGACCTGCTCGCGCGGCGCTATCACGTCCCGCGCGCCCGCATCCACGTGATCCCGGGCGGCGTCGACGCGCCCCGCTTCGATGGCCTCCCGTCACGCGCCGAGGCACGTCGCCGGCTCGGATGGCCGGAACACGCGCCCACGGTGGTGGCGGTGCGCCGGCTCGTGAAGCGCACCGGCGTCGACCGCCTCGTCCGGGCGGTACCGGCGCTGCGGGCGCGCGTGAGCGACGTGCAGGTGATGGTCGTCGGCGAGGGGCCGGAGCGCCGCGCCCTCGAGGACGAGGCCACCGCCCTCGGCGTCGGCGGCACCGTGCGCTTCACCGGATTCATCGACGAGGCGACGCTGCCGCTCGCCTATCGTGCCGCCGACATCACCGTCGTGCCCACCGTCGCGCTCGAGGGGTTCGGACTCATCGTGCCGGAGTCGCTCGCGGCGGGCACCCCGGCGCTCGTGACGCCCGTCGGTGGGCTCCCCGAGACGGTCGAGGCGCTCGACCCGATGCTCGTGCTGCGCGACAGCACCCCCGAGGCGATCGCCGGCGGCCTCGTGAACGCGCTCGGCGGGATGCAGCCGCCCCCCGACGCCGCGCGCTGCGCGCGCTTCGCGCGCGAGCGGTACGATTGGCCGGTCGTCGCGGCCCGCGCGGAAGCGCTGCTGCGGCGGGTGCGCGCGGAATGGCGCCCGTGACGCCGGCCGCGCCGCGCGTCCTCTTCGTCACGCACAGCGGCGTGCTCGGCGGTGCGGAGCGTTCGCTCCTCGACCTCGCCGAGCACTGGCCCGCGGAACGCCGGCTCCTCGTGCTCGCCGAGGGGCCCATGGAGGCCGCGGCGCGCGCGCGCGGCATCCCCGTCGAGGTGATGCCGCTCGGCGCGCTGAGCGCGGTGCGGCGCGAGAGTGCGCGCCCCGGGCTCGGCGCGCTCGCCGATGCGGCGCGCGTCTCGGCGCGGATCGCGCGCGAAGCGGCGGCGGTCGACGTCATCCACGCGAACTCGCAGAAGGCGTTCGTCGTCGCTGCGGGGGCCGGGCTCCTCGCGCGGCGTCCGGTGGCCTGGCACCTGCGCGACATCCTCACGCCGCGGCACTTCTCGGTCACGAACATCAAGGCCGCGGTGCTGCTCGCCAACGCGCGGGCGGCGACGGTGATCGCGAACTCGGGTGCGACCGCGGACGCGTTCGCCGCGGCGGGCGGCCGCGCGGGGCTCGCGCGCGTCGTGCACAATGGCCTCGCGTCCGACCGGTTCGACGCGGTGACGGACGCCGAGATCCGGGCGCTGCGGGACGCACTCGGCGCGGGCGATGCGCCGGTGCTCGCCGTCTGCGCGCGCCTCGCGCCCTGGAAGGGGCAGCACGTCGCGCTCGCGGCGCTCGCCGCGCTGCCGGCGGCGCGGCTCTGGATCATCGGCAAGGCGCTCTTCGGCGAGGACGACTACGCGCGCGGACTCGTGGACCACGCCCGCGCGCTCGGGGTCTGGGACCGCGTGCGGTTCCTCGGTGAACGCGAGGATGTGCCGGCGTTGCTGTGCGCGGCGGACGTCGTGCTCCACACCGCGGTCGAGGCCGAGCCGTTCGGCCGCGTGGTCGTGGAGGGGATGCTGGCAGGGCGCCCGGTGGTCGCGAGCGATGACGGCGGTGTCCGCGAGATCCTGCGCGCCGGGGAGAGCGGATGGCTCGTGCCGCCGGGCGATCCCGCGGCGCTCGCGGCGGCGGTGCGCGACGTGCTTGCGATGCCGGCCGCCGAACGGGCCGCGCGCGTCGCCCGTGCGCGGGAGGAGGCGCGATCGCGCTTCAGCCTCGAGGCGATGCTCGCCGGTGTGGTCGCGGCGCTCGCCGCGGTCAGCGCCCCCCGATCCCGAACGTGATCCGGAGGATCGGTCCCTTGGCCTGATCGACCGGGCCACCGGCGACCGCCTCGCCGCGCGCGCGCCACTCGGGCCGGTTCGGTGCGATGCGATAGCCCGCACGCGCGCCGATCGTGATGCCGCCGCGCTGCCCGCGCAGCCGGACGACGACGAGGTCCGCGGCGATCATGGGCTCGTAGATCCAGTGCCCACCCGCGATCGTCGTCTCGGTGCCCGGGTCGGCGAGCAGTTCGGGGAAGGTCGGGGTGCCCGCCGCCGGCGCGCCGCCGGCGCGGTCCCCCACGCCGAGCACGTACTGGCCGCGGCCGACGCCGAGCGTGGGCGCGAGGCTCAGCCGGCCGAAGGGGCGCAGGTCCCAGCCGACGGTCGCCATCGCATAGCGCGACTCGAGCCAGGCATGCCGCCCGCTGGGCGCGCTCTCGCGGCCGGCCACGAGCTGCACGTACTCCGCGCCGAGGCGGAGCGGCCCGAACGAGGTGTAGCCGCCGACGCCGAGACTGATCGCGTCATCCGAGAGCGCGTAGTAGCCCCCGGCGCCCGCGAGCAGCGCGTTGAGGGTCGTCGTCTCCATCGTGCCGGCGCCGGTCGCGAGGAAGACCGACCATCGGGCGGGATACACCGGCGCCGGGCAGTCGCACGACTGCGCGCGGGCGACCGGGGGCGTCGCCGCCGTGAGGGCGAGGGCGAGCGCCGTGGCCGCGAGCGGGCGGGCGGTGCGGGCGAGGCGGGCGGTCATCCGAGCTCCGGGTGCGCGTGATGGTGCGGCGTCGCGCGTTGATAGTGGTGGGCGACGCGCAGCAGGGACTCCTCGCCGAAGAGCCGGCCGAGGAAGGTGAGCGAGACGGGCGTGCCGTCATCGCGGAAGCCGTTCGGCAGGATCACCGCCGGATGGCCCGTGAGGTTCGTGGCCGTGAGCTGTGTGCCGGCGGTCGGCGTGACGATGACGTCCAGCTGCCGCATCAGGACGTCCCACGCCTCGATCGCCAGCGTTCGCACGCGGTTCGCATTGACGTAGTCGACCGCAGGGATGAACCGGGAGGTGCGGAACTGATTGGGCCACGCGCCCGCCCCTTGCTGCGCCATCTCCCGCACACGCCCGGACCTCGTGAACGCATCGAACGCCGCCCCCGCCTCGGCGGTGAGGATGATGCGCATCGCGTTGTAGTTGAAGTCGGGGAGCTCGACGGGGATGAGCTCGAGTCCGAGGCCGCGCAGCACGCCGAGCGCGGCGTCGTCGAACGGCTTGGTGGGGTGCCGCTCGAGCGGGGCGTCGAACGCGCTCTTCACGTAGCCCACCTTCAGGCCCCGGAGCGGGGCGTCGCCGTCCCAGTTGAACGGCGCGGCGTGCACCGTCTGGTCGCGGCCGTCGGGACCGTGCAGCGCGCTGAACACGAGCGCGCAGTCCTCCACCGAGCGGCACATCGGGCCGAGCTTGTCCATCGACCAACTGAGCGCCATCGCGCCGGTGCGCGGCACACGGCCGAACGTCGGCCGGAGCCCGGTCACGCCGTTCCGCGTGCTCGGCGAGGAGATGGAGCCGAGGGTCTCCGAGCCGATCGCGAAGCCGACGCAACCGGCCGCGGTGGCGGAACCCGGGCCGGCGGACGAACCGCTCGACCCCTGGTCCAGCTTCCACGGATTGCGCGTCATGCCGCCGTACCAGCGGTCGCCCTGCGCGAGTTCGCCGAGCGTGAGCTTGGCGATCAGCACCGCGCCGGCCGCGTCGAGGCGCTGCACGACCGTCGCGTCCTCGTCGAAGCGCTGGTCGCGGAACGGGGCCGAGCCCCACGTGGTGGGTGCGCCGCGGACGGCGAGCAGGTCCTTCGCGCCCCACGGGATGCCGTGCAGCGGGCCGCGCCAGCGGCCGGCGGCGATCTCGGCGTCGGCTGCACGCGCCTGCGCGAGCGCGCGCTCGCGCAGGACCGTCGTGGTGCAGAGCAGCTTGGGGTCCAGGCGCTCCAGCCGCGCGAGGTACATCGTGGTGAGATCGACGCTGGTCACGACACGTCGCCGCACCAGGTCCGCGAGCGTGGTCAGCTCGGCGAACGCGAGGTCCTCGAGGCGTGCCGGCCGCGCGGTGGCCGGACGCCGCGACATCCGCACCGGATGTTGCGGACCCGTCGGCACGGCGCCGGCGCGCGGCAGCGGCGTGAAGATCATCGCCGGCGCGACGGCGTTCTCAAGCGGGATCGCGTGGAGCTGGTCGAGGCTCCGCGTCTGTCCCTTCACCGCGTCGAGCATCAACGCCCGGTCCTCGGGCGAGAACGTCACGCCGGCGACCTCGGCTGCGGCGACGATCGTCTCGTCGGTGATCTCGGCGCCGGCCGCGACCTTCGCCCACAGGACGCCGGGGAAGAGGGAGCCCCCGACCCCGAGGGTGGAACAGGCGGCGAGGAAGTCGCGACGGTCGGTCATGGTACGCGGGGCTGGAGGTCACCTCGAATCTCGCGCGCGGGACCGGAACGGCAACTGCCGCGCAATGGGCCCGGCGGGCCGGACCGGTCGTGGCGAGACGACGGATGCGCTGGGAGGGGCGGTGCGGTCCCGTTAACTTCCCCGCCGTCCCCACCGGAGCCCCGATGCCCCTCGTGCCCTTCGATCGCCTGCCCGACGATGCCCGTTGCTGGGTCTTCGCCGCGCGCGCCCCGCTCGACGAGGTCGACGAGCCGCGGCTGCTCTCGGCCGTGGACGGCTTCCTGCTCACGTGGAAGGCGCACGGGGCCGCGCTGACCAGCGCGCGCGAGTTCCGCGACGAGCACTTCCTCGTCGTCGGCGTGGACGAACGCGCCTCGGATGCCTCCGGCTGCTCGATCGACGGCCTCTTCCGTGTCCTCCAGAAGGTGGAGGACGGGATCGGCACCTCGATGGTCGGCGGCGGCACGCTGTACTTCCGCGACCAGGGCGGCCTGGTGCACGGCTGCACGCGCGCCGAGTTCGAGGCGATGGCGGCGATGGGGGAGGTGGAGCCCGGGACGCCGGTCTTCGATACGACGGTGACGACGATCGGCGACTACCGCGCACGATTCGAGCGGCCGGCGCGCGAGAGCTGGCACGCGCAGCTGTTCCCGGCGCGCTAGCGCGCCGCCCGGCCCGGCCGCGTCACGGCCGGGCCGGCGGGCTCACGCGCGCAGCCAGTCCGCCTGCCAGTCGGTGATGGCACGCTTGATGTCCTTCGGCGTCGCGAACTCGCCCTTGAGCGTCCGGTCGACGAGCGCCGGCAGCTCGGCATCGCCCGCGAACCGCAGCGCGATGAGCTGCTTGGTGCCGAGCTCGCGGATGCGCGGATGCAGCGCGGCCGGCAGGACCTCGCGCAGCCGGAGACGCATCTCGAGCCGGATGACGCGGTTCTGCACGGTGAGCGCCATGATCCGCGACGCGACGACCGCCGCGGCGATCGCCGCCGCCACGATCGCCTGGAACGCGTGGGCCCGCGTCGGCTCCTGGACGGCCTGCCACGCCGTGTGCGCGGCGTAGAGCAGCAGCACCGGGGACGCGAAGAAGTGGTAGAGCGGCTGCCACGCGGCGTGGTTCGCGAACGACTGCGGCTTGGGCGAGGCCATCGGGGAGGGGGTCGGGGGTGGGGGGCGGCGCCCCCACAAGCTGTCCACCCCCGGGCCACGGGTCGAGGGGGACGGCCGTCGGACCGTGCCGACTGGCCGGCCGCGGACGGCCGCGTACGTTCTCTCCATGATCGCCGCCGTCTCGTTCACCGATCCCGGCTCGGTCTTCGTCGCGCAGGCGCTCTCGGCCGCCATCGCCATCTCCTACGGGCTGGCGTTCATCGGGCTGTGGCTGCTCTCGCGGCAGCGCGTGATGTCGGCGCTCGCCCGGGCCTGGCTCGCCTTCTCCGCCGTGGCGGCGACCTCGCCACTGCTGGCGAGCGCGGGCGACCTCGGCGCCGCCGCGCCGCTGGCCGAGGCGGCGACCATCGGGCTCGCGCTCCTCGCGGTGGCCGGATTCCTGGACGTCACGCTGGTCGCGCTCGGGCACGACGCGGCCCGGCGGCGCTGGCGTGTGGCGGTCTTCCTCGGCGTCGGCGGGATCGTGCTCGCGATGCTGGGGGGCGTGGGCCCGGTGCTCCACGCGATGCGCGGTCCGGGCCCGCGGCTCCTCGCCGTCGGGGTCCTCGGCGCCACGGCCGTCGTGCTGATGCGGACGCCGCCGTTCCCCGGCCGGCGCTACCTCGCCCTTGGGAACGGGTTCCTCCTCCTCCGCTTCGTGGCAGGGCTCGCGCTGGAGTTGCTCGCGCCGGGCGCGGTGAGCCTGGCCGGACAGCCCGTGAGCTTCACGCTGTTGCAACTCATCGCGCTCGTGCTCGCGGGCTACGCGCACACCGCCGCCGCGTTCGCCGTCTCGCACGATGCGGAGCTGCGCCAGCGGCTCGCGCTCGAGCGCTCGCTCGGGCAGGCCCAGCGTCTCGGGTCGATCGGCCGCATGGCCGGCGGCGTCGCGCACGACTTCAACAACATCCTCGGGGCCGTCCTCGGGGCGACCGAGCTCGTGGTGGACGATGCGGCCACCCCCGCCGAGCGCGCGGACGCGGCGGCGGTGCTGCACGGCGCGGTCGCGCGCGGCCGCGCGCTCACCCGCCAACTCCTCGAGTTCTCGCGCCCCGACGATGGCGCGGTCGACGAGTTCGACCCGTCCCAGCGCCTCGCCGACCTGGTGCCGATGATCCGCCGCCTCGCCGGCCCGCGCGTCACGGTGGAGCTCGCGCCCGGTGCGGTGGAGGCCCGGGAGTCCGGCACGGTGCGGGCGAGCGCGGTGCAGTTCGACCAGGTGCTGCTGAATCTCGCGGCGAACGCGCGCGACGCGATGCCCGGCGGCGGCTGCCTCCGGCTCGGGTACGCGGTCGAGGACGCGCCGGCCGCGGACGCCGGGACCGCCCGCATCACCGTCGCCGACGATGGGGCGGGGATGCCGCCCGAGGTCCTCGAGCGGATCTTCGAGCCCTTCTTCACGACCAAGCCGACGGGCGAGGGCACGGGGCTCGGGCTCGCGACGGCGTTCGCGTTCGCGAAGCACGCGGGCGGCGACCTGCGCGCCGAGTCGCGCCCGGGCGCGGGCTCGACCTTCACGCTGATGCTGCCCCTCCGACGCGGCCCGCGCCGTCGGCGGTCGGGCGCGCACTAGGGACGGCGGGCCGTCGGCTAGGCCGCCGCCTCGCGCGCGTGCCGCTTGAGCCGGGCGACCATCGCGGTGAGGCCGCTCTCGCGCGCGGAGAGGCCGAGCCCCTGCATCATGCGGGGCACGAAGTCGTCGGGGAGCGCGAGCGTCACGCCCGGGGGCTGGTCGTTCACCGCGCTGAACACCACCGAGAGGAAGGCCGCGATCGTGGGACTCTGCCGCACGTTCACGTCGGCCCAGAAGTGCAGCCGGCCGTCATGCGCCTCAGGGAAGAGGTCCACGCGCGTCTGGCACTCGGGCACCGTGAATGCCGCCCGATCGAGTGCCGCGAGGCGCTCCGGCAGCGGTTCGAGCCGCTTCGCGTAGGCGACGAGCGCCTGCATCTTCTCCTCGCGGCCCATGGCGGCGAAGCGGTCGAGCACCTTCTGGATCGAGGGCGGGAGCGTCTCGGACATCGGGTCGGTCGGGGAACGGGGGGGAGGGGCGGCCTCAGCGGCCGCAGTCCGCGGCGAGCTTCGCGGCGAGGGCGCGGTGCGGCGCGTCGAGCGTCCATCCCGCCGCGACGTGCTCGTGGGCCGCGTGGCCGGCGGCGGGCCACGCGGCCCGCGCCACCCACGCCCGCGACAACGCGGCGCGGAACGCCTCGACGGTGACGGCGGAGGCCACCCACCCCGTGCGCCCCTCGACGACGAGCTCGTCATTGCCGCCGACCGGCGTGACCACCGCGGGGCGCCCATGGGCCATCCCCTCGACCAGCGCGAAGGGGGAGCCCTCCGAGCGGGAGGGGAAGACGAGGAGGTCCGCCGCCGCGAACGCGGCGCTCACGTCGGCGGCGTGCGGTGCGAGGATCACCCGCTCGGGGCCGAACCCGTGCGCGCGGGCGTAGCGCTCGAGGAGCCGCGGATGCGTCCCGCCGCCCTGCAGCGTGAGTACCCAGTCGCGGTCGCGCCAATCGGGGGCGGCGAGCACCTCGAGGAGCAGATCCTGCCCCTTGTACGCGGGATCGAAGCGCGCGAGGCACAGCATCCGCACGGTGCCTTTGACCTGGGGGGGGTGCGCGCGCATCGTCCGCGCGCCCGCAGCGAGCGTCGCGGGCGTGACGCCGTTCACCGCCGGCTCGGCGTTCGCGAGCACGGCGCCGAGCGCGCGCTCGAGCGTCCGCTGGTTGCGGCGCGAGACCGTGAGCACGCGCCGCGCGCCGCGCGCGAGGGCGAGCGCCGCATCGGTGCGCGCGTCGTCCACGAAGTGGTAGTCCTCGTGGGCGTGCTGCAGGACGAGCCAGTAGGGGGTGCGGCGTGCGGCGGCCGCCTCGCCCGCGGGGACGCCCCAGTTCATGTCCCCCATGCCCGCGAGGTTGAAGAGCACGAGGTCGGGTGCGATCGCGTCGAGCCGCGTCCGCCAGCGCGTCGTCTCGGGGACCTCGCGTCCGACCATCCGGCGCAGCAGCCGGTCACGGAACGGCGGCGGCAGCAGCTCGGTCATCGGGTGGAACGTCACGCCGCCGGTGGCGAACGGCGCCGGGTCGGCCTCGCGGTACCCCGCCGGCGCGAGCAGGTGGAACTCGAACCGCGCCGCGACGGCCGGGTCGAGCACCAGGTGGCGCCAGAGGTTGTGCGCGCCGCCCGGCGTGCCGATGAAGCTCACGACGAGGATGCGCGGCCGCTGGACGCCGCCCGCGGGCGCGGTCACGGGGCCACCCGGCCGCGCTGCGCGCCGGCGTCGCCGACGCGCTCCAGCACCCATTCCGCGCCCTCGAGGTACGTGCAGTCGCCGGCGCTCCACGCGTAGTCATCGCGCGTGACGCCGTCCATCGTCACCTCGAACGGGCAGATGCCGTGCTGCTCATCGTACATCGCGTTGGTGCGCCGGTCGCTCAGGAAGGCGCGCATCGTGTAGCGGCCGAGGAAGAGGCGCGCGCGCGGCACCTCGAAGCGCAGCCGGTAGCGCCCCGCCTGGCGGCGGAACCGCGTCGCCGCGTCGAAGCACCAGAGGTGCACGATGTTCCGCTCCTCCGCGTCCGCGAGCTTGCACGAGAAGCAGAGCGTGCTCGTCGGCTCCGGCACGTCGAGGTCGAACTCGACGGCCAGCGGCTCGCCGCAGCGGTGCACGCCGCCGGGGTCGCTCGTGACCACGCGCGCCGCGCGCACGCGGTTCCGCGGGCCCGGCGCGTCCTCGCGGTCGTCCCCGTCGCCGAACGCAGCCGTGACGCCCGCCGCGCGATACTCGCCCGGCCGCCCGGCGCCGCCGCCTTGCAGCGCGCGGTAGCGCGCGATCCCCTCGGCCGTCGCCCCGTCGAAGACGCAGGCGCCGTGGTCGAGGAGCAGCACGCGCTGCGTCAGTGCCGAGACGGCGGGCATCGCGTGGCTCACGAAGATCACCGTGCGACCGCCCCCGGCGACCTCGCCCATCTTGCCGAGGCACTTCCGCTGGAACTCGGCGTCGCCGACGGCGAGCACCTCGTCCACGACGAGGATCTCGGGCTCGAGGTGCGCCGCGACCGCGAAGGCGAGGCGCACGTACATCCCGCTCGAGTAGCGCTTGACCGGCGTCTCGAGGAACCGCTCCACCTCGGCGAACGCCACGATCGCCTCGAACCGCTGCGCCACCTCGCGGCGCCGCATCCCGAGGATCGCGCCGTTGAGGAAGATGTTCTCGCGCCCCGTGAGCTCCGGATGGAAGCCGGTCCCCACCTCCAGCAGCGAGCCGACCCGGCCGCGGAGGCGCACCTCGCCCGTCGTCGGCGGGGTGATGCGCGAGAGGATCTTCAGGAGCGTGCTCTTGCCGGCGCCGTTGCGGCCGATCACACCCACCGCGCTGCCGGCCGGGATCCCGAAGGCGACGTCGCGCAGCGCCCACAGCGTCTCGTCGTCGCCGCCGAACGGCGCCCGCACGAGCTGCGCGATCCGTTCGGGGAGCGTGGTCGCGCGGGCCTGTCGCGCGAGTGCGTACCGTTTGCCGAGGCCGCGCGCCTCGACCGCGAGCTCAGATGACATCGGCGAAGCGCCGCTCGAGGCGCCGGAAGAGCGCCTGGCCGGCGAACAGCACGGCGCCCGTGATCCCGGCCGCGACGGCCACCGTCCGCGCGGCCGGCGCCGGCGTGCCGAGCAGCGCCGCGCGCATCCCCTCGAGGTAGGTCGCGACCGGGTTCAGCAGGAAGAGCCCGCGCCAGGCCGCGGGGATGTTCGACGTGGCGTACGCGACGGGGCTCGCGTAGAGCAGCAGCTGCATCGCCACCGGCAGCACGTGCTGGACGTCGCGGTAGCTCACCATCAGCGCCGCGAAGACGAGGCCACACCCGAACGCCAGCAGTGCGAGGCCGAGCGCCCACAGCGGCGCGAGTAGCGCGCCGGGGCCGAGCGCGCCGTCCATCCCGCCCATCACGAGGACGATCGCGACGGCGACCGCGAAGTCCAGCAGCGCCGCCGGCACCACCGACGCGGGCAGCACGACGCGCGGGAACCAGACCTTCCCGATGAGTCCCGCGTTCTGCACGAGCGCGCCGCTCGCGCGGGTCAGGACACCGGCGAAGAGCCCCCACCCCGCCAGCGAGGCGAACGTGAACCGGAAGTAGGGCACGCCGTCGCTGGAGAGGCCGGCGACGACGCCGAAGACGAAGGTCAGGATGAGCGCGCCGAGGAGCGGCTGGAGCACCACCCAGGCCACGCCGAGCGCGGTCTGGCGGTAGCGCAGCCGGAGGTCGCGGTCGGCCAGCGACCAGAGGAGGTCCCGGAAGGCCCACAGGTCGCCCACCAGCCCGAGGGTCCGGGCGCTGTCCGGGCGGATAACGAGCACGGGGGGATTCGCGTACTCTTGTGGCGGGGCGCGCATCGCGGAGAAATAGGGCGAGCCCGCTCCGGGAACACAATCCCGGTCCCGACGATAAGGAACCCATGCCCAACGACCGCCTGCCCTCCAGCGAGATCACGCCCGAGGGCGTGTATCTCGATCGCCGGAAGTTCCTCGCCGCCGCCGGCCTCGCCGGGGCGGGGCTCGTCGCCGCCAAGGCCCTCGCGCCGAGCCGGCTCGCCGCCGCCCCGCGCCAAGAGCGCCCGCTCGGCACGCCGTACGGTCTCCAGCCGAACGACCAGCCGACGCCCGAGGAGGACGTCACGAGCTACAACAACTTCTACGAGTTCGGCACCGGCAAGGACGATCCGGCCGCGAACGCGCAGGGGTTCCGCACGCGCCCGTGGACGGTGCGGGTCGAGGGGCTCGTCGCGAAGCCGGGCACCTACCAGCTCGAGGACTTCCTCAAGCCGTCCCGGCTGGAGGACCGGATCTACCGGATGCGGTGCGTCGAGGCGTGGTCCATGGTGATCCCGTGGCGCGGCATCCCGCTGGCCGACGTGCTCCGCCGGGCGCAGCCGACCAGCCAGGCGAAGTTCGTCGAGTTCACCACGCTCATGGACCCCGCGCGGATGCCGGGGCAGCGCTACCCGATCCTCGACTGGCCGTACGTCGAGGGGCTCCGCCTCGACGAGGCGATGCACCCGCTCACGCTCCTGGCGACCGGCGTCTACGGCAAGGACCTCCCCCCGCAGAACGGTGCGCCCCTGCGACTGGTCGTGCCGTGGAAGTACGGGTTCAAGGGCATCAAGAGCATCGTGCGCATCCGGCTCGTGGACCGGATGCCGCAGTCCGCCTGGATGCTCGCCAACCCGCCGGAGTACGGCTTCTACGCCAACGTCAACCCGACGGTGGACCATCCGCGGTGGAGCCAGGCGACCGAACGCCGGATCGGCAACTTCCGGCGCATCCCCACC
>JAIBBJ010000156.1 GCA_019694735.1 Gemmatimonadaceae bacterium
GGATCGGCGCGGTAGAGCTGGTCGCCGAACCCCGAGGTCGTCAGGAGCTCCGGGTTCGCCCCGTCGCTGTCCGTAATATATATCTGCGGCGGCCCCAGTCGGGACGTCGTGAACGCGAGTCGTCGCCCGTCGGGCGCGAAGGTCGGCTGCGAGTTCGTGGTGCCGCGTCCGACGGTCACCCGATACGGCCGCTCGCTCCCGTCGAGGGGCACCGAGAACAGGTCGGTCCCATCCTCCCCGCTCGCGAACACGAGCGTGCGCCCGTCCGGCGAGAAGGCAGGCGAGGCGTTGGTCCCGCGTCCCGCCGTGAACCGACGGCTCGTGCCCGCTACGAGGTCGCGCACGACGACCCGCGCGCCATCGTCGGCAAGCTCGGTGTACCCGATCATCGCGCCCCCCGGGTGCCAGATGGGGGCGAGGGCCGGGCCGACCCCGCCGAGCGGCGTCGCGTTCGCCCCGTCGGCGTCCACCGTCCACAGCGTCCCGCCCCGCACGAACAGCACACGGGTGGCCGCGATCCCGGCCACACCGGTGACCCACCGTTCGACCTCGTCGCTCGCCTCGTGCAGCGAGCGGCGCCAGTCGGCCGAGAGCGGTGCACCGCGCAGCCCGAAGTCCGCGCTGTTGAGGACGCGGGCGGCGCCGACCTCGTGCACCACCGCATGCACCGCCCCGTTCGGCGTCAGGGTGAGCTGCAGCACCGCCGCGGCCCCGAGACGCGCGTAGAGGGGGTAGTTCAGCTTGCCGGTCGGCACGACGCCCGAATCCGGTGCGATCACCGAGATGCGGTCGCCGAAATCGAGATCGCGGGTCAGGATCGCCCGGATCGAGTCGGCGTGCGGGCCGCGGAGCGGCAGGACGTAGAGGCCCGGACGCGTGCCGGGCGCGTACGTGAGTCCGATCCGGACCCCCTGCCCTGGCTCCTGGGCAAGGGCGGGGGCGCCAAGGAGCGCGAGGACGGCGGACGCGGCGGCAAGGCGGAGGATCATCGCAGGCGTGCGGGGTCGAAGCTGAACGAGATGGGGAGGATGTCCTGCGTGAAGCCGGCCGGGAGCGGCCCGAAGGCCGCCTTGGCCGCCTCCACCGCGCCCTCGGCCTCAAGGTCAAAGGCGAAGTTCCCGCTCCGCGTCACGAAGCGGAACCCGGTCACGCTGCCATCGCGCCGGATCATGAAGAAGACCTCGCATCGCAGGCCGCCGGGATTCCGCGGCCGGAAGTTGAGGGCGATCTGCCGGACGATGTTCTGCAGGTACCCCGGGAAGGGGAATTCGATCCCCTCCGTGCGCACGGTGGCGACGTCCGTGCCCTGCCCGCCGACCTCCCCGCCGCCCGCGGTGGGCGCCTTCCGCGGGTCCACGCGCTCGGGCGTCTTCGTGATGTTCGTCGTCGCCCGGGTCGGCGCCTTCGCGGCCTTCGTGGGTGCCTTCACCGGCGCCACCTTCTCGGCGGCGTTGGTCTCCGCCTTGGGGGGCGCCTTCGCCTCGGGCACCGGCTCCGGCGGCGGCGTCTCCCGGACGACCCCGGCGGCCCGCGCCCCGGGCGGAGCGGCGACGAGGTCCACGCGGTACATCGGCGGGAGGTCCCGCGCCCCGGCGCCCTTGTACAGCAGGACGCCCGCGAGGACGGCGAGGTGCAGCAGCGCGGAGAGGGCGAGGGGTCCGCCGAGCCCGGGCGCGCGGCGGGGCGCCGCCCTCACCGATCGATCTCCTCGGGCTCGGTCACGAGGCCGATGTTGCCGATGCCCGCCGCCTGCATGATCGCCAGGACCTCGACGGCGCGGCCGTAGTCGGCGCGGCGGTCGGCGCGGAAGTAGATGCCCTCCCGGCCTGCCTTCGCGGCGAGCTGGCGGATGGTGCCGCGGAACTCGGCGAGCGAGAGTTGCGTGTCGTCCACGTAGATGCGGCCGTCGCGGGTGACGGTGACCGACATCCCGCTCTTGGCGTTGAGCGGCCGCGCGACGGCCTTGGGCAACGCCACGTCCACCCCGCCCTGCATCATCGGCGCCGTGATCATGAAGATGATCATCAGCAGCATCATCACGTCGATCAGCGAGACGACGTTGATCTCCGCATTCAGCGGGGTCCGCTCGCCGCGGCCGCGGCGGCGCACGCTAGATCCGTCCCTCGCGCGCCATCAGCGCGATCACCTCGGAGCCGAACCCGTCGAGCTCGCCGTCGAAGCGGTTGAGGCGCGCGGCGAAGAGGTTGTAGCCGAAGTAGGCGGGGATCGCGACCGCGAGCGCGATCGCCGTGGCGATCAGCGCCTCCGCGACCCCGGGGGCGACCGCCGCGAGGTTGCCCGAGCCGCCGCGCGCCACGCCGAGGAACGCATTGATGACGCCGATGACGGTGCCCATCAGCCCGAGGAGCGGACTCACCGACCCCACCATCGCGAGGAACGGGATGTAGGTGCCGAGGGCGTCGCGCTCGTGGTTCGTCTCGGCGTCCAGCACGAGCCGGAGCGCCTGCACCTGCGACGCCGAGAGGGTCGCCGGCGCGCCCGCCGCGTCCTGCACGACGCGCGTCTCGGTCAGGAACTGCAGGGCGCGCTCGAGCACGCGGGTATGCGCGCTGGGGGTGGACCGCCGCGCGAGCGACGCCACCTCCTCGAGACGCTTCGCCTTGTGGAAGTCGGCCGCGAAGGACGCCGCCGCACGCTCGACGCGGCGGAACGTGACCCACTTCGACAGCATGACCGCCCAGGACGCGAGCGACAGCAGCGCGAGCACCACGAGGACGCCCTGCGAGAAGATCGTCGCATTGCGGACCAGGTCGAGCACCGTGGAGGGAACGGCGGCGGAGACTTGCCAGAACATCAGCGGGCGGCGAACCAGGCGTAGGTGCGGCGGAGGCCTTCCTCGAGGGAGACCTGCGGGGCCCAGCCGAGCCCCGCCTTCGCCTTCTCGATACTCACGACCGAGCGACGCTGTTCCCCGGCGCGCGCCGGCGCGTGGTCCAGCGGCACCTCCTTCCCGGCCGCGCGCATGAGCGTGCGCGCGAGGTCGACCACCGAGGTCTCGACCTGCGTCCCGAGGTTGAACGCCCGCGCGTCCACCTGGCCGGCCGGAAGGGGCGGGAGGCCCGCCGCGAGGACGTGCGCGCGCGCGACATCCCCGACGAAGACGTAATCGCGCGTCTGACCGCCGTCCCCGAAGACGGTGAGCGCCTTCCCGTCGATGATCCGCTGGCAGAAGATCGCGACGACACCGGCCTCGCCATGCGGGTCCTGCCGCGGGCCGTAGACGTTCGCGAACCGCAGCGCGACGTAGTCGAGCCCGTGGATGCGGGCGTAGTACGCGAGATAGAGCTCCGTCGCGAACTTCGCGATGCCGTACGGACTCTCGGGGTCCTTCGGGTATGTCTCGACGTTCGGCGGCGTGACGAAGTCGCCGTACACGGCGCCGCCGGTGGAGGCGAAGATCATCCGGGTGCGCCGGCCGGACTCCTTCACGGCCTGCATGAGGTTGACCGAGCCCCCGATGTTGACGTCCACGTCGAACTTGGGGTCGGTCACGCTCTTCCGCACGTCAATCTGCGCGGCGAGATGGCAGACGAGGTCGAAGCCGCCCTCGCGGATGGTCGTGGCCGCGAGGGCGCTGCGGATGTCGGCCTCGACGAAGGCCGCGGCCGCGGGCACCTGCGCCCGCTTGCCGCTGGAGAGGTTGTCGAGCACCGTGACGGACCAGCCGTCCGCGAGCAACGCATCGGCGACGGTGGAGCCGATGAATCCGGCCCCACCGGTGATCAGAGCGCGTCGTTGGGTCATTGCGGGAAGTTAGGGAGGGACCCGCCGGACTTGTATCAGGGCATCTTGGCGGTGACCCGCGCGGCCATCCCCGGCGTGAGGACGCCCTCGGTCTGGCCGATCAGCACGGCACTGGCGCCCCAGTTGGTCACCCGGGTCACCTGGAGCACCGCGATCTCCCGCGGTGCCTTGGCATCGCCCTGGGCGTCCGCCGCGAGCTCGACGATGACCGTCACCTGGTCGCCCGGCACGAGGCCGTCCGTCGCCCCGGCGGCGAGGATCACCTGCTGACCGATCGACGAGACGACCGGCTCGCCGTAGAGCCAGACCACCGACGTCCGGAGGCCGAACTCGACACGCGTCGGCGCGACGTTGGCCGGCATCTGGAGCGTGTCGGCGACGATCAGCCCCTGCCCGGTGTAGACATCCTCGTACTTGGAGAGCAGGATCGCCTCGGCGCGGCCGTTCGCCGGTGCCGACACGACGCGGAACCGGCCCGTCGGGACGACCACCCGGCCCTCGCCAGGGAACTCGGGGCCGTACCGGTAGCTCATCAACTCCTCATTCATCGCGCCCGTCGCATTCGCGGGCATCGTGACGAAGACGCGCTCGTAGAGCTGGACCGGGCGCTCGTACCGGGTCACGGCGACATTCACCGGCTGCACGGCGGCGCCGACCTGCCCGGCGCCCGTGATGCCGGCCGCATCCCAGAGGAAGGGCGCGCGGGCGAAGTCGCCCGGCCGGACCGAGACCGGACGGGAGGCGACCTCGATCTGCGTCCGGCGGGCGCGGCTCCCGCGGAAGCGCGACGGGTTGAAGATGGTCATCGCCGGCGGCGGGCCCTGCGCTTCGGCCATCGGCGCAGCGGGCGCGTCCGGGACGGGGGCGGCGGGATCCGCGGTCGGCGTGGGCGCAGGACTCGGCAGCGCCGGCGTCATCGCCGAGTCGGACGGCGTACCAGGCGACGGCGCGACCTCGCCCGTGATGACCAGCACCTGATCGGGGTAGATGAGGTTGGGGTCCTTCACCGTCTCGGTGTTCCGCCGGTAGATCTCCGGCCACTTGAACGGGTCGCCCAGATAGGTGCGGGCGATGTCCCAGAGGGTGTCGCCCTTCTTGACCGTGTGGGTCTGGGCGGCGGCCTGCGCCATCACGGGGAGCGGCGCGAGCACGAGACCGGCCAGCGCGATCGTCGGGAGAAGACGGATGCGGGACATGGGACGGGTGGCGGGAAGGGAACGACGGATACCCAACGGCCCCGACGCGGCGGGCCGCGGTCAGGGTCTCGGAAAGTGACGAACGACCCCGGGCGGGGGAAACGCCGGGGTCCTGCCCGATATCGCCGGCGCGGCCCCCGCGCCATCTTCTGAACGGTCGCCTCTTCCGGAGCCCCTGTGCGCCTCCCCCTCCTGCTCGCTCCGATGGCCCTCCTCGCGCTGCCGCCCGCCCGCGCGGCCGCCGGCCAGGGGGCCGTGCTCCTCGGCACCGTGGTGATGGACTCCACCAAGCAGCCCTTGCGCGGCGCGGCGGTCGAGATCCCATCGCTCTCGAAGAAGGTCGCGACCGACTCCCTCGGGCGATTCCGGATCACCGGGATCCCGCCCGGCCGCCGAGGCCTCCGGGTCGACCTGCTGGGCTATCAGCCGCTCCGCACGGCGATCGAGTTCTCCGCGGGGGACACCGTCGAGATGGAGATCGGCATCTCGCCGTCGGTCGAGGGCCTCGATGTGGTGGAGGTCGTCGCGACCCAGAACGGCACGCAGCGGCTCGCCGAGTTCGAGCGCCGGCGCGCGACCCGCACCGGCGCCTATCTGACGGCACAGGAGATCAGCAGCCGCGGGCGCGGCCGGATGTCCGAGGTGCTCCGGACGCTCGACGGCGTGAGCTTCCACACGACCGGCTCGAGCGCGTACCTCATCGGGAGCCGCGCGTCGACCCGCGGTACGACCTGCTACACGGCGGTGATGCTCGATGGGACGTGGATGTACGACGGCGACCGGTGGCAGACACCGTTCAACGTCAACAGCCTCAACCCGGACGACATCGCCGCGATCGAGTACTACCGCGGCCTCTCGAACACTCCGGTCGAGCTGCAAGGCATCCGGAACAGCTGCGGCGTCCTCGTCATCTGGACGAAGTAGGGCGACATCCGGGCGCCGCGAGGTCGAAAGGGGGCGGCGCCGATGCGGCGCCGCCCCCTCGACACGCTCCCGTCCGCGGCCGCCCGCCGCCTCAGAACGGCAGGTCGTCGTCGCCTTCCATCGCGGCCGGGAACTCCTCGAAGCCGTCGCCGCCACCCGCCGGCGCCTTGCCGCCGGCGGGCCGCGCGGCGCGCGGCGCCGCATCGAACCCACCCTCGCCGCCGCGGCCGCCCCCGAGGAGCAGGATCTCGCGCACGTTGATCTCCGTCACGTAGCGGGTCTGCTTGTCCTTGTCCTCGTACTGGCGGTACTCGATCCGCCCTTCGACGTAGAGCTTGTCGCCCTTCTTCACGTAGCGCTCGATGATGTCGGCGAGGCCCGTGCCGCGCGCGCCCGCGTTCCACGCGACGCACTTGTGCCACTCCGTCTTCTCCTGCTTCTCGCCGGCCGTCGAGTTCCACTGCCGGCTCGTCGCGAGGGAGAACTGGGCGACCTTCCCGCCGTTCGAGGTCGTGCGGATCTCGGGGTCGGCGCCGAGGTTCCCGATCAGCGTCACCTTGTTCAAGCTGCGGCTCACAGTGCCTCCTGGAATGGGTCAGTCCGCGCGCACACCATACCGGGAGCGGTCGGTCGACTTCGCATCGGAACGTTCCGCGGGAATACTAATCGTCGCCGGCGACCTCCGCCCGACCCGGCGACCCCCGCTCCGGCCCGGGCCGACGCATGACGATCGCGTCCTCGGTCGGCCGCCGGTAGTAGCCGGCGCGGCGCCCGGCAGCGACGAACCCCCGGCTGCGGTAGAGCGCCTGCGCCGCCGTGTTCGAGTCGCGGACCTCGAGGTAGACCGTCGCACCGCCGCGCGCGTCCACCTCGTCGAGCAGGGCATCGAGCAGTCGACCGCCGATGCCGGCGCGCCGACGCGACTCGGTCACCGCGAGCGTGGCCAACTCGGCCTCGTCGCCGACGATCCACGCCACGCTGTAGCCCACCACCGCCCTCCCGTCGAGCGCCACCGTGGCGATGACCGGCCGCTGCCCGAGCGTCTTCCGGAACGCGGCCTCGGTCCACGGATCGGAGAACGCCGCCCGCTCGATCGCCAGGATGGCGGGGAGGTCCTCCTCGTTGGCGGCGCGGATGGTGAGGGGCGGCACGGTCCGCGCTCAGGCCAGGGAGCGGCCGGACACCAGCGGATGCCCGTGCGCCGCCTCCCACTTGACCTGCGCCTCGGCGAGGCGGCCATAGACCGGCTCCCACGACGCGAGGTCGGCAGGCCCGGCGCCGGCGAGCAATGGCCCACAACGGTCGAGCCCGCGCGCGAGCGGGAGGGCCGTGAGCGCCTCGTCAGGCCCGATCAGCGTCGCCCCCAGCTCGGCGGCGCGCGCGGGGAGGGTGGCGGCCGGCACGAGGCCGAGGGGCCGGAGGGCCGTCACGTCGCCGTCCGCGTCGGTCGCGAGGAGTGCGGCGTAGCGGTCGCCACGCAGGGCATCGAGCGTCGCGATCCACTGTGCCGCCCGCCGGGTCGACTCGTGCGCGGCCACGATCAGGGCGAGCGACGGCACGCCGAGGAGCGGACACCCGGCACCCTCGCAGAGCCCCTTCGCGACCGCGCCGACCACGCGGAGCGCGGTGAAGCTGCCCGGCCCCGCGCCCGCGACCACGGCCGCGAGGTCGCGCACCCGGACCCCGGCAGCCGCGAGCGTCTCGAGCACCGCCGGGAAGTACCGTTCCTCGGCCGCGCTGCGCATCTCCACCGTCCGTTCGGCGATCGTGACGCCGTCGCGGAGCACGGCGATGCTGCCGGGCCCCGCCGCCGCGTCGAGCGCGAGCACGAGCCCGGATCTCACCACGTCAGCCGCCGGACGTCGGGCCGCCCCGGCACATGTTCGAGGTGCAGGGTGTCATGGTCCGGCGGCAGCGCACCGAGCGCGCGCTCCGGCCACTCGACGAGGACGAGCGCCTTGAGCCGCAGGATGTCCTCCCAGCCGATCTGCGGGAGATCCTGGGGACCCGCGAGCCGGTACAGGTCGAGATGGAAGACGTGTCCCCGCGGGGAGACGTACTCGCGCACGATCCCGTATGACTGGGAGGTCACGGGCTCCAGCGCCCCCTGCGCCCTCGCGATCGCGCGGACGAGCGTGGTCTTCCCCGCCCCGAGGTCCCCGGTGAGCGCGACGAGCCGGGGATAGCGGATCGCGCGCCCGAACTCCTGGCCCCAGGCGACGAGCGCGGGTTCGGTGAGCTCAGCGGCGGGCACGCGCGGGTCTCCCACCGCCGTCGCCCATCGCCGCCTTGAGGTCGAAGAGCTCGTCGCGCAGCCGGGCGGCCGTCTCGAAATCGAGGTTCTTGGCCGCGGTGCGCATCTCCTCCTCGAGCCGCTGGACGAGGCCCGGCAGGTCGTCGGTGCCCCACGCCTTCTGCGCCTCGGCGACCTTCCGCTGCTTCTTCCCGCGGGCGCGCTCCGACTCCCGTGCCTCGGTCCCTTCCCGCGCATCGGCGACGCGGGTGATCACGCGCACCTGGTCGTGCGACTTCACCACACCGGCGGGCGTGATGCCATGCGCGCGGTTGAACGCCTCCTGCACCGTGCGGCGCCGGGCGGTCTCGTCGAGGCAGCGCTGCATCGAACCGGTGATGCGGTCGGCGTAGAAGATGGCGCGGCCGTCCACGTGGCGCGCCGCGCGGCCGACCGTCTGGATCAGCGAGCGGTCGGACCGGAGGAACCCCTCCTGATCCGCATCGAGGATCGCGACGAGCGAGACCTCCGGGAGGTCGAGCCCCTCGCGCAGCAGGTTGATGCCGACCAGCACGTCGAACTCGCCGAGCCGCAGGCCGCGCACGATCTCCATCCGCTCGATCGCGTCGATGTCGGCATGCATGTAGCGCACGCGCACGCCGACCTGCGAGAGGTAGTCGGTGAGGTCCTCGGCCATCCGCTTGGTGAGCGTCGTGACGAGCACGCGCTCGCCGCGACGCTCGCGGAGCCGGATCTCATGGAGGAGATCGTCGACCTGCCCCTTCACGGGGCGGATCTCGATCACCGGGTCGAGCAGCCCCGTCGGCCGGATCACCTGCTCGACCACGACCCCCTCCGAGAGCTTGAGCTCGAGGTCCCCCGGCGTGGCGCTCACGTTGACGGCCCGCGGCGTGAGCGCGAGGAACTCGTCGAACATCAGCGGGCGGTTGTCGAGCGCGCTCGGCAGGCGGAACCCGTACTCGACGAGCGTCGTCTTGCGCGCCCGGTCGCCGTTGAACATGCCGCCGATCTGCGGCAGGGTCACGTGCGACTCGTCCACGATGACGAGGAAATCATCGGGGAAGTAGTCGAACAGGCAGGCCGGCCGGGCGCCCGGCACGCGCCCGGCGAGGACGCGCGAGTAGTTCTCGATCCCGGGGCAGGTGCCGATCTCGAGCATCATCTCGAGGTCGAAGTTCGTCCGGCTCTCGAGGCGCTGCGCCTCGAGCAGCTTGTTCGCCGCCTTGAGCGCCGCGAGGCGCTCGGCGAGCTCGACGCGGATCTCCTTCACCGCGCGCTCGAGCGACGGTCGCGTCGTCACGAAGTGCTTCGCCGGGTACACGGCCGTCCGCGGCAGCGCCACGATCGCCTTGCCCGTCAGGGGGTCGATCTTCGTGATCCGCTCGATCTCGTCGCCGAACATCTCGACGCGGACCGCCTG
Organism: Gemmatimonadaceae bacterium; assembly: GCA_019694735.1. Classification (GTDB taxonomy): domain Bacteria; phylum Gemmatimonadota; class Gemmatimonadetes; order Gemmatimonadales; family Gemmatimonadaceae; genus Pseudogemmatithrix. The sequence goes on from JAIBBJ010000156.1 coordinate 9,560, forward strand.
TTCCTCGTAGGCCGGGAAGATCTCCACCGTGTCGCCGCGGACGCGGAACGTGCCGCGCTCGAACGCGACGTCGTTCCGGCCGTACTGGATCCGCACCAGTGCCTTGAGGATGTCGTCGCGGGCGACCCGCTGGCCCACGTGCAGCGTGACCATCGACGCGCGGTAGGTCTCGGGGTCGCCGAGACCGTAGATCGCCGACACCGTCGCGACGATCACGACGTCGTCGCGCTCCATCAGCGATGAGGTCGCCCGCAGCCGCAGCCGGTCGATGTCCTCGTTGATGGACGCGTCCTTCTCGATGTACGTGTCCGAGGCCGGGACGTACGCCTCCGGCTGGTAGTAGTCGTAGTACGAGATGAAGTACTCGACCGCATTCGACGGGAAGAACCCCTTGAGCTCCCCGTACAGCTGCGCCGCCAGGGTCTTGTTGTGCGACAGCACGAGCGCCGGCTTCCCGTAGGCCGCGATGACGTTGGCCATCGTCATCGTCTTCCCGGACCCGGTGACCCCGAGCAGGGTCTGGAAGCGGTCCCCGCGCGCGAGACCGGCCGTCAGCTCGGCGATCGCACGCGGCTGGTCCCCCGCCGGGGCGAACGGCGCCTCGAGCCGGAACGGCACCCGGTCAGCCGCCCATGCCCGGCACGAGCGGCCGCTGCCACGGGATGCCCGCGAGCAGGAGCAGCAGCGTCACGCCGGTGAAGACCAGCAGCTTGCGGTGCCGCGCCGCGTCGTCGGGCGCGTTCTTCGCGACGACGCTGCCGACGGTCGCGAGCACGACCGCCACCACCATCAGGGTCGGGTGCTCGGCGATGAAGAAGCGCACCGACGCGGTGGCCATCGTCGCCCGCATGTCGGCCATCGCCTGCTGGACCAGCGGGCTCACGACGAACAGACCGAGCCCGAGCAGCAGCTGCAGGTGGAGCCCGGCCATGAAGACCACGCCGGCGCGACGCGCGGCGGCGTACGGGCGGTCCCCCTTCAGGCCCTGCGCGGCCTTGAGGAGCGTGAGCACGCCGGCGACGAGGATGACCCAGCGCAGCGCGTTGTGGGTGTGGAGCAGGGCAGGATGCACGGCAGGTCTGGGCGGATGGGGAGAGGCGGGCGGACCCCGGGAAATCTAGCCTTCGTCCGCGCCCAGGCGCTCCCGGCGCGCCACCTCGGACACGCCCTTCACGCGGCGTGCCGCCTTGATGATCTTCTCGAGGTGGGCGAGGTTCTCGACCTCGACCAGCGCCGACCCGCTCACGCGGCCGTCCACCGTCTTCAGCTCGAGCGACCGGATGTCGGTGCCGGTCCCGCTCACCGCCGCCGCGAGGTCGGCGTAGAGTCCGCGACGGTCGTTCCCCTCGATCGCGAGCCGGATGACGAAGCGCTCGCCGGCACTCTCCTGCCAGTCGATCTCCAGCCGCCGTTCGGGCTCGTGGACGAGGTGCAGCAGGTTCGGGCAGTCCTGCCGGTGGATGCTGACCCCCCGCCCGCGCGTCACGTAGCCGACGACGGTGTCGCCCGGGACCGGCTGACAGCACTGGGCGTAGCGCACCATGAGCCCGTCGGCGCCCTGGATGCGGAGGCCGCGCGACCCGCCGCTCGGCCGGCGCATCCGGTCGATCAGCCGCTCGAGCGCGCTCGGTCGCAGCGCCTGCTCCTGCGACTCGTCCAGATCGGGGTACACCGCCTTGAGCAGGTGGGTGACGGTGATGTCGCCGGACCCCAGGCTGGAGTGCACGTGGTCGATGTCGCCGAGTCCGAGGGCGACGGCGCCGCGCAGCAGCTCGGCATCGGTCAGCTTCGGATGACGCCGGCGGCGCAGCTCGCGGTCGAGGATCTCCTGGCCGACCGCGAGGAAGGTCTTGTGCTCCTCGTTGCGCAGCCACTGCCGGATGCGGTGACGCGCGCGCCCGGTGCGCACGTGCGCGAGCCAGTCCCGGCTCGGGCGCGCATTCGGCGACCGGATGATCTCGACCGTTTCCGAGTTCCTGAGCTCGCGGGAGAGCGGCACGATCCGGCCGTTGACGCGCGCGCCCTGCGTGTGCAGGCCCACCTGGGTGTGGACGGCGAACGCGAAGTCGATCGGCGTCGCGCCCTTCGGCAGCTGGATGACGTCGCCGTTCGGCGTGAAGACGAAGATCTCGTCCTGGTACAGGTCCAGCTTCAGGAACTCGAGGAACTGGTCCGGCGTCTCGGCGTCGAGCTGGAGCTCCAGCACCTGACGGAACCACGAGAGATGGCGGTCGAGGTCCCCCTTCCCCGCCTTGTCCCCCTCCTTGTACAGCCAGTGCGCCGCAATGCCGTACTCCGCCGTCCGGTGCATCTCACGGGTGCGGATCTGGATCTCGAAGAGCGTGCCGCGCGGCCCGAACACGGTCGTGTGCAGCGACTGGTAGCCGTTCGACTTCGGCGACGCGATGTAGTCCTTGATGCGTTCCTGCAGCGGAGTCCACGCGCCGTGGATCACGCCAAGCGCGTGGTAGCACTCCGGGACGTTCTCGACGAGCACGCGGATGGCGTACAGGTCGTAGATCTCGTCATAGGGCTTCTCGCGCTTCTGCATCTTCTTGTGGATCGACCAGAGGTGCTTCGGCCGCCCGCTCACCTCGTGCACGAGCACCCCGGCCTCCCGCAGCTTGGTCTCGAGCGGGCCCGCGAGCTCGGCGATCAGCGCGTCGCGGTCGGCCCGCTTCGCCTGGATGAGCTTCGCGAGCGAACGGTACTCCTCGGGCTCCAGCCACTTGAAGGCGAGGTCCTCGAGCTCGGCCTTCATCGAGGCGAGGCCGAATCGGTGCGCCATCGGCGCGTAGAGGTCGCGCGTCTCGAGCGCGATGCGCTGCCGCTTCTCCTCCGGCATCCATTCGAGCGTCCGCATGTTGTGCAGGCGGTCGGCGAGCTTCACGAGGATGACGCGCGCGTCCTTGGCGACGGAGAGCAGCAGCTTGCGGTAGCTCTCGACCTGGCGCTCCTCGCGCGACGCCATCGGCAGGTGGCTGATCTTCGTCAGCCCGTCGACGATCTGCGCGATCTCGCGGCCGAACTCCCGCTCGACGTCCTCGACGCTGTACGGCGTGTCCTCCACCACGTCGTGCATCAGCCCGCTGGCCACGGTGACGGTGTCGAGCTGCAGGTCCGCGAGCACCTTCGCGACCTCGACGCAGTGCGTCACGTACGGGTCGCCGTTCCGCCGCGTCTGGCCCGCATGCGCCCGCTCGCTGAAGCGGTACGCGCGTGCCAGCAGGTCCGCGTCGAGACGCTCGGGGAGCGCCTCGGCCGAGAGGTCCCAGCCGGGGATGATGTCACTGAGCACGGGCGCGGTCACGGGAACTCCGGGGAACGGGGTCCGGGGGGACGACGGACCCTCCCCTGATATATCCGCGCCCACCGCGGAAGGGTCAAGCGGGCCGGCCCTACAGGAGGCCGGCCTCCGCGAAGGAGAGGTAGCGGCCGCGCCCGATGACGATGTGGTCCTGCACCGGGATGTCGAGCAGCCGCCCCGCGGCCACGAGCTGGCTCGTCACCGCCCGGTCATCCGGGCTCGGCGTCGGGTCGCCCGAGGGGTGGTTGTGGACGAGGACGAGACTGGCGGCCCGCTCCGCGATCGCCTCGCGGAAGACCTCGCGCGGGTGCACGAGCGACGAGTTGAGGATGCCCCGGCTCACGAGCACGTCACGCTCGAGCCGATGCTGCGAGTCGAGGATCGCCACATGGAACTCCTCGACCGGCAGCCCCTCGAGGCGTGCGGCGTAGTAGCGCCAGACATCGCGGGGCCCCCGCATCGGCTCCCCCTCCTCGGCGCCCTCGGCCGCGAGACGTCGGCCGAGTTCGAGCGCCGCGTGGATGGCGAGCGCGCGGACCTCCCCCAGTCCGGGGACCTCGGTGAGCGCCGCCAGGGGGACCTGCCCCAACCGCCGGAGCGTGCCGCCGGCGCGGGTCAGGACCGCGGCCGCGAGGTCGGTCGCAGGGCGACCGCCGGTGGCCACGCCGAAGAGGAGCCCCAGGAGCTCACTCGTGGTGAGCGCGGCGGCCCCGAGCGCCCGCAGGCGCTCCCGGGGGCGGTCGGACGGCGGAAGGTCGAGCACGGAGGGCACGACGCGAAGATGCGCCGCTCCCGGCCGCAGCCGGCACCGAACCCGCGCGGGCCGCATCGCGGCCGCGCCGCGGAGGGCGCCACGCACCCGGGCGCAACGCCACCGGGGCGCCCCGCCTGGCGGAGCGCCCCGGTGGACCAGCCTCGAGCCGAGCGCCGGTCGCCGGCCGTCAGGCCCCGTGACACTTCTTGAACTTCTTGCCGCTGCCGCAGGGGCACGGATCGTTCCGGCCGACATCGGTGAAGTCGAGATTCCCGGCGGCGGCCCCTGCGGCGAGGTTCGCGACCCCGCGCCCGGCCCCCACCACCTTCGGCTCCGGGCGCGGCGCCTCGGCGGCCGGCGGCGGCTCATCCGCGGGGATCTCCTCCGCCACGCCGAGGGCATTGAAGCGCTTGGTCGGCAGGACCGGCGGCGGGGCGGCCGGGCGCGGTGCCTCCTCGTACACGACCTGCACCTTCAGGAACCGCTCGGTGAAGGTGTGCTGGATATCGCGCATGAGGTCTTCGAACATCGTGAAGGCCTCGGCCTTGTACTCGACCAGCGGGTCCTTCTGGCCCCACGACCGGTAGCCGATCGCGTTGCGCAGCTGGTCGAGGTCGTACAGGTGGTCCTTCCACTTCTCGTCGAGGACGTTCAGCATGACGAGCGAGAGGAGTCGCGGGGCGAACTCGCCGAGGTCCCGGAACTTCCGTCCGAAGGCCTCCATCGCCTCCGCCGTGACGAGCCCCTGCACGGCCGCGACCGACCCCGGACGCTCGCCGTCGTCCGCGAGGCCGCGCACGGCGAGCAGGTAGTGCAGCAGCAGGTCCTGCCGGAGCAGCGCGAGGTCCCAGTCGGCGGGCGACTCGGCGGTCGCCAGCGTCGTCTCGACCCGGCGCGCGACGGCGGCGCTGACGAGCTTCTCCGCCTCGCCCCGCAGCTCCTCGCCCCCCTCGAGCGCGAACGAGCGGAGCGAGTAGATCACCTCGCGCTGCTGGTTCATCACGTCGTCGTAGTCGAGCAGGCGCTTGCGGCTCTGGAAGTTCTGCAGCTCGACGCGCTTCTGGGCCTGTTCGATCGACCGGGTGATGAGCGGATGCGTGAGCACCTCGCCCTCCTGCGCGCCGAGCGAGTCCATCAACCGCGCGATGCGGTCGGACCCGAAGAGGCGCATGAGGTCATCCTCGAGCGAGAGGAAGAACTGCGACGACCCCGGGTCGCCCTGGCGACCCGCGCGGCCGCGGAGCTGCCGGTCGATGCGGCGCGACTCGTGGCGCTCGGAGCCGATGATGTGGAGGCCGCCGATCTCGGTGACGTTGACGTCCTTGCCGTCGGGGTCCTTGACGACCGACGGCTTCGCCTCACGCACGCCCTGGCCCAGCTTGATGTCGGTGCCGCGGCCCGCCATGTTCGTCGCGATCGTGATCGCGCCGGGCTGCCCGGCGAGCGCGACGATCTCCGCCTCGCGCTGGTGGTACTTCGCATTCAGCACGTTGTGCGGCAGCCCCGCCCGCTGGAACAGGCGCGAGAGCGTCTCCGACGCCTCGACGCTCGTCGTGCCGACGAGGACGGGGAAGCCGAGCTGGTGGAGCCGGCGCGTCTCCTCGAGGATGCCGGTGTACTTCTCGCGGCGCGTCTTGTAGACGAGATCCTGGCGGTCCTCGCGGACGATCGGCTTGTTGGTCGGGATGACCGCGACCTCGAGCCCGTAGATCTGGTAGAACTCCGTCTCCTCGGTCTCGGCGGTACCGGTCATGCCGGCCAGCTTCTCGTAGAGACGGAAGTAGTTCTGGATGGTGATCGTGGCGAGCGTCTGCGTCTCGCCCTTCACCTGCACGCCCTCCTTCGCCTCGACCGCCTGGTGGAGCCCCTCGCTCCAGCGGCGCCCCGGCATCGTCCGGCCGGTGAACTCGTCGACGATGAGGACCTGGCCCTCCTGCACGACGTAGTTCACGTCCTTCTCGAACAGGGCGTGCGCACGCAGGAGCTGGTGGATGATGTTCAGCTTCTCGGACTTGACCGCGTACTCGACCTCGATCGCCCGGCGCGCCTCGAGCTTCGCCGCGGCGTCCATCCCCTGGTCGCGGTCGAGTCGGCCGATCGCCGTGGCGATGTCCGGGAGCACGAACTCGTCGTGGCGCTCGGGGGAGAGGAAGTCCACGCCACGGTCCGTGAGGTGCACCGAGTGGCCGCGCTCATCGAGCACGAAGAGGAGATCCTCCTCGATGTCCCGGAACTCCTGCTTCCCGCCCGGCAGCTTGCGGTCGGCGAGGTGCGCCAGCTCCTTCTGCTGGATCATCTGCTTCACGCCGGTCTCCTGCATCACCTTCAGCAGGCGCTTGTTCTTCGGCGATCCCATGCGCGCCTGATAGAACGCGAGCGCGGCGGCGTCCGTGTCGCCGGCCGCCATCGCCTTCTCGCCGCGCGCCACGAGGTCGTTCACGAGCTCGGTCTGCCGGCGGACCAGGCGGGTCACGGAGCTGTTGTGCTCGGCGTACGCGCGGTCCCCGTCGTTGCCGACCGGACCCGAGATGATGAGCGGTGTCCGCGCCTCGTCGATGAGCACGGAGTCCACCTCATCCACGATCGCGAAGACATGCGGCCGCTGCACCCGCTGGTCGAGCGAGACCACCATGTTGTCGCGCAGGTAGTCGAAGCCGAACTCATTGTTCGTGCCGTACGTGATGTCGCAGGCGTAGGCGGCGCGGCGCTCCGGGGTGTTCGGCTCCGTGTCATCGATGCAGCCCACGGTGAGGCCGAGCCAGCCGTAGAGGTGGCCCATCCACTGGGAGTCGCGCCGGGCCAGGTACGAGTTCACCGTGACCAGGTGCGCCCCGCGCCCCGGCAGCGCGTTCAGGTACAGCGGCAGCGTCGCGACCAGCGTCTTGCCCTCGCCGGTGGCCATCTCGGCGATGCGGCCGAGGTGGAGCTGGATGCCGCCGACCATCTGCACGTCGTAGTGCACCATGTCCCACGTCAGCGCCTGGCCGGTCACGGTCACGGAGGTGCCGCACAACCGGCGCGCCGCCTCGCGGACGGTCGCGAACGCCTCGGGGAGGATCTCGTCCAGTACCTCCCCGATGGTGTCGCGATACTCCTTCTCGACGCCCCCCTGCCCGTCCGCCCCCGACAGCTCCGTGTCGAGCGACTCGCGCTCGACCGCGTCCGCGGCGTCGTGCTTGCGCCCCTTGAGCTCCTCGATCCGCGCCCGCAGCGTGCGCGTGCGCTCCTCGATCGTCGCCCGGAACTTCGCGGTCTGGCCCTGCAACTCGCGGTCAGACAGCTCACGCAGCCGCCCGCCGATCTCATTGATCTCGTCCACGATGGGCTGGACCCGGCGCTGCTCACGCTCGTGCCGTGTCCCGAACACCGCCCCGATCAGCTTCTTCAGCATCCGATGATCACTCGTTGGTGGCGCGATACAACCCGTGCGCCGTGATGTAGCCCGCCACGTCGTCCGGCACGAAGCCCCGCAGCGGCAGGCCGGCGCGGACCCGCGCCCGGACCTCCGTCGCCGAGACGTCCACCCGACGCGCAGCCACCCGCTCGACCTGCACCCCCGCGGGCAGGGGCGTTGCCACTGGCCGCTCCCCGCCCCGCGTCAGCACGACCAGCCGCGCCATCGCCGCGAGGGCAGCCGGCTCCCGCCACTGGCCCAGCGTCGCCGCGGTGTCCTCGCCCATCAGGAAGGTCAACTCGGCGTCCGGGTACGCCGTCCGAAGGGTCCGGACGGTGTCGACCGAGAAAGATAACCCGTCGCGCTCCAGCTCGACGGGATCGACGCCGAGGCGCGGATCCCCGCCGACGAGGAGCCGGACCATCGCCAGGCGGTGGGCGGGCGCCGCGGTCTCGACCGCCGCCTTCAGCGGCTGCCGCCGGGCCGGGATGAACAGCACGCGATGCAGTCCGAGCTGCTCGAGCGCCGTGTACGCCAGGAACAGGTGGCCGACGTGCGGCGGGTCGAACGTCCCGCCGAGCAGCCCGAGCCGCTCGCCCATGGCGGCCCTACGGCCGGCGCGCCGGCGGTGCCCCCGTACTGTCCGCCGGGTTCACCTTGCAGGTCGCGAGCACCGACGGATGCGTCGGGTACGCGGCCCGCAGCGCGTCGCACACCTCGCGCGCGTCCTCCGTGTAGCCGAGCACCGGCAGCCGGTAGATCTCGACCATGCGGAGCATCGCCTCGCGGGCCGTCTCGGTCTCGGGGAAGTTCTTCACGACGTCCTTGAAGAACATGATCGCCGAGTCGTAGGCCTTGCGCCGCCGGTAGTACAGCCCCGTCTCGTAGTCCTTCTTCGCGAACCACTCGTCGAGATGCTTCAGCTCGGCCGAGGCGGTATCGACGTAGGTCGACTGGGGGTAGGCGGCGATCAGCAGCCGGAACTGCGTCTGCGCGAGCAGGCCGTACTGCGGGTCAAGGCTCGGCCGCTTCCAGAGCCCCTCGTACGCGCGCCCGGAGGCGAGCAGCGCATCGTCGGCCAGCGAGTCGTCCGGGAGCGTCTCGGCGAGGCGGATGAACGACTGCGCCGCCAGCAGCCGCTCCTGCCGCTTGAGCCGGGCGTGCCCGAGGTACCAATGCGCGAGCGGGAGCAGGGAGTCGCGCGTGGGCAGGTCGAGCGTGAGCCGCTCGAACGCGGTCGCGGCGTCGTTGTACTTGCCGCGGCGGTACCGCTCCATGCCGGCCCGGTACAGGTCCGCCGATGTCGAGTAGTCGCGGACGTTGAACGAATGGAAGCAGCCGCCGGTGGCGAGGGCCAGCAGGACGACGAGGGGGAGGAGGCGTCGCATCAGGTCGGGGGCTGCATCCGGGCCGTGCCATGCAGCCCGCGGAAGTACTCGATGGTGCGGACGAGCCCCTCGCGCAGCGGGACCGTCGGCTCCCAGCCCAGGAGGGACCGGGCACGGGTGATGTCGGGCTGCCGCACCTTGGGATCGTCGGTCGGGAGCGG
>JAIBBJ010000091.1 GCA_019694735.1 Gemmatimonadaceae bacterium
GCGATCCACGCGGCGATCCACGCGGCGCGCGGTCACTTGGCGTAGAGGCGCTGCTCGAACGCCTCCTTGATGCGGAGCGTGACCGGCCCCGGCGTGCCCGCGCCCACCGCGCGGCCGTCCACCGCCACGACCGGGGTGACGTCGGTGGTGGTGCCGCAGACGAACACCTCCGAGACGCGCGGCAGGTCCACCAGCGGCACCGGGCGCTCGTCGCAGCCGATGCCGATCGCGCCCAGGACGTCCATGATCACCTGGCGCGTGATGCCGGGAAGGATGTAGTGCGAGAGCGGGTAGGTGCGGAGCACGCCGTCGAGGACGAAGAACGCGTTGGTGGCCGCGCCCTCGGTGAGCATGCCGTCGCGGTGCAGGAGCGCCTCGTAGGCGCCCTGCTCCACCGCCGCCTGGCGCGCGAGCACCGGGCCGAGGAGGTTCACGGTCTTCAGGTCGCAGCGCGCCCACCGGATGTCGGGCTGCGTGATGGCCCTGGCCCCCTGCGTGCGCAGCGCCGGGTTCACCTTGAACGGGCTCGCCGCGGCGTAGACCGTCGTCGGCGTGCCGGCGGGCGGGAAGTGGTGCGTGCGCGGCGCGGCACCGCGCGAGACCTGCAGGTACACGGTCGCCTCGCCGCCGGCGAGGCCGTTGTCGGCGATGAGCCGCTCGCACGCCGCGCGCAGGGTGGCCGAGTCGGCGCCGGTCGCGTCGATGCGGAGCCCCGCGAGGCCGTTGGCCATCCGCGCCGCGTGCGCATCCCACGCGAAGATCCGCCCCTCGACCACGCGCACCACCTCGTAGATGCCGTCGCCGAAGATGAAGCCGCGGTCCTCGACCGGGATGAGGGCCTGCTCCTTCGGGAGGTGCCTGCCGTTGAGATAGACGGTCGTCATCGGGGGATCATCCGATCATGCGATGGATGCCCGCGATCACCGGCGCGAAGGAGAGGCCCTTCGCCGCGACCCGGGCGGTCTGCTCGTGCGCCAGCTCCTGCTGGCCCCAGCCGAAGAGCTCGCCCACCATCCACGGGCCGGCCTTCGGATTCCGCCACCAGTCCTCGTCGAAGCGCTCCCGCAGCGCCTCGTCGAGCACCGCCTGCATCTGCCAGGCGCGCAGGTAGCGCGCCGCGTAGTAGCGCGGGTCCACGTCCACGAACGCATCGGCCCGCTGGTACCGGAAGCCGGTCGCGCCGGTGAGCGTCTCGACGTAGAGGTCGGGCAGCGCGGCCCACGGGACCGCGCCGCCGTGCAGCTCGGTCTCGTAGATCAGCTTGGCGCAGTACCGCCGCACGAAGTGCAGTTCCTCGAACCCCTGCGCGTGGAGGAAGGCCGGCAGCTCCTTGGGGGTGAGCTGGGTGTAGCGCTGCAGCCAGCCCTTGTCCTTGAGCCGGTGGTCGAAGAGCATCGCGTAGCCCTCGGTCACCGAGTTGTCGCCGAGCCAGCGGAACTCGAACGGGAGGTCGCGGCGCATGTTGCCGAAGTGGAGCGCGTGCCCCAGCTCGTGCATCAGCGTCATCCAGTCGTTCGAGCCGCCGTGCGGCCGGAGGACGAGGTGCACGACGTCGGGGATCCGGACCGGCGCGCAGAACGCGCGGGCGCGCTTCCCCGGCCGGTCGGCGGTGTCGTAGCGCACGCGGCCCTCGGCGTCCGGGGAGGTCCCCATCTCGGTGACCTGGCGGCGCACCTCGCGCTCCATCGCGCCGGCGGGGAAGAACGCGTCGAACTCCGGCGCGCGCATCAGCGCGAGCAGGTCGGCGCGGGTGACGTCGGCCAGCGGCATCGCCAGCCCGCGCTTCACGTAGAACGGCAGCAGGTCGTCCCACATCGCCTGCGTGTCGCGCAGGAAGGCCTCGCACTCGGCGCGGAGCGCGGCGAGCGGGATCCCCGAGAGCGCCTCCCAGGCCGCGTTGTACGTCGGCCCGATGCCGAGCGCCGCGACGACGTCGTGCTCGCGCTGGAGCTTCTCCTGCTTGATCGGCGCGAGCTCGGCGGCGACGAGGGCGGCGCGCGCATCGTCGAGCGCATGGCGCTCGCGCATGTCCCGCGTGTTGGCGATGGTGATGGCGGCGCGCTGGTAGGGCTCCTCGCCGCCGCCGGGGAGCTGCACGACCGCCGTCGCCTCCCAGGCGATCTCGCGCTCCTCGACCGCCGCGAGCTCGCGGCCGACCCGGCTCTCGAGGAGCCAGTCGAGGAGGAGGCGCGCCGAGCGGTGCTCGGGCGACACGGTGCCGTCGGCGCCGGCCGCCGGGCGGCTGTTCCGGAACAGGTCGAGCGCGAGCCCGAAGGCGTCGTCGCCGTATGCGTCGCGGTGCTTCTCGTAGATCGGCTGGAGGGCGGCGCCCTCCTTGTGCCCGGCGTGCGCGGCGTGGTACTCGGCCGAGACCTCCTCGAGGAAGGCCTCGCCGCGCGCGCGCAGCGCGTCCAACGGACTCCGGTCGCTCATCCCACCGCCTCCCGAGCGCCCCGCGCGCTCGGCGCGCCGGGCGCCTGCGTGATCAGCCCACCAGCCGCGCCTCGGCGCGCGCGTGGTCGGCCTCGATGTACTGGGTCAGCACGTCCGCCACCCGCGACGTGGACACGCGGATCTGTCCCATGTCGTCGCGGAAGCGGATCGTCACGTCGTCGTTCCGCGTCGAGTCGCCGTCCACGGTGATGCCGAACGGCGTGCCCGCCTCGTCCTGCCGGCGGTAGCGGCGGCCGATCGCGCCGGCCTCGTCGTAGAACACGTTGAAGCGCTTCCGGAGCGCGGCGCCGAGCCGCTCCGCCATCTCCGGCTGCCCGTCCTTCTTGGTGAGCGGGAAGATGCCGGCCTTGATCGGCGCGAGCGCCGGATGGAAGCCCATCACGACGCGCCCCTCCTGCTCCCCCGGGACCGCCTCCTCGCGGTAGGCGTTGACGAGGATCGCCAGCGTCACGCGGTCGGCGCCCACCGAGGTCTCGATGACGTACGGCACGTAGCGCTTGTTGGCGACCTGGTCCACGTACTCGAGCTTCTTCCCCGAGAACTGCTGGTGCTGCGTGAGGTCGAAGTCGGAGCGGTTGTGCACCCCCTCGATCTCCTGGAAGCCGAGGGTGCCGCCGAAGTCGAAGTTGATGTCGAACGCGGCGCGCGCGTAGTGCGCGAGCTCCTGCGGGGAGTGCTGGTGGAACTCCAGCCGGTCGCGGTCGAGCCCGAGGCCGAGGTGCCAGTCGAGGCGCGCCTGCTTCCAGCGCTCGAAATGCTCCATGTCGGTGCCGGGCTCGACGAAGAACTGCATCTCCATCTGCTCGAACTCGCGCGTGCGGAACGTGAAGTTCCCGGGCGTGATCTCGTTGCGGAACGCCTTGCCGATCTGCGCGATCCCGAACGGCACCTTCTGGCGCGTCGCCTGCTGCACGTTCAGGAAGTTCACGAAGATCCCCTGCGCCGTCTCGGGGCGCAGGTAGACCACGGCCGCCGAGTCCTCGACCGGCCCCATGAACGTCTTGAACATCAGGTTGAACTGCCGCGGCTCGGTCAGCTGGCAGTCGCCGTGCTCGCCCGGCTTCCGGGACGGCTTCCGCGGGCACTGCGCGTCGGCGAGCTTGTCGGCGCGGAAGCGCGCCTTGCACGCCTTGCAGTCCACGAGCGGGTCGGAGAAGCCGGCCACGTGGCCCGAGGCCTCCCAGGTCCGCGGGTGCATCAGGATCGCCGCGTCGAGCCCCTCGACATCATCGCGCTCGCGCACCATCGCGTTCCACCAGCGCGCCTTGACGTTGTTCTTGAGCTCCACGCCCAGCGGCCCGTAGTCCCAGACGGAGCCGGTGCCCCCGTAGATCTCGGACGACTGGAAGATGAAGCCGCGGCGCTTGGCCAGGCTGACGAGGGTCTCGAGGACGTCGGGACGGGACATACCGGCGGGAGTGCGGGAAGGGTCGGGTGACGCTGCAATCTACCACGGCGCTGCGGCCCCCCACAGCGGAAACGGGGCCGAGCGGCGATCCGCTCCGGCCCCGTGCAGGTCCTGCCGACGGCGCGCCGTCAGCGCCGCGCGATCGTATCGAGGTCGGCGCCGGCCCGGCCGACGAGGTCGAGCAGGAAGAGCGCGATCGCCGCCGCCGTCGCGGCGGCCGGCGTGAGGCCCTCCGGCCAGGCGAGCTTCTCGCGCAGGGTGCGGATGGGGGCGCGCCACGCCGACGGGGTCTCGAGCTCCGGCACGGCATCGGCCAGCTCCGCCCGGAGGGCCGGGGAGAGCTTCTTCGAGCTCAGGGTGTCCACGAAACGCGTGCCGCGCGGCCCCTTCCGGCCGGCCGGCTGCGCCGCCCAGACGCGGCAGACTGCGACGAGCGCGTGCTCCCGGCCGCCCGCGAGCATCCGGCGGAACCCGAGCTGGAAGCGCTCCAGCGAGTCGGCGCCGCGGCAGAGCATCTCGCCCACGAAGCCCTTCAGCGGGACGTCCAGCGCTTTGGGGAGCGTCGCGGCGACCTCGACCTCGACCGCGTACGGCACGAACCAGCCGTCGTCGGTCCGCTGCAGCATCCCGGCGGCCTCGAGGGCCTCGACCCGCGCCCAGTCCATGGGGGTCGCGAAGGGCCAGCGGGAGAGGAGGTACGCCACGTCCCCCTCGCGCACGGCGTCCCCGGCCATGCCGATCGCGTGCAGGAGCACGCGGTCGTCATCGGTCATCTCGATCGGGGGGCAGGCGGTGGTGAGCATGTTCCGCTCTTAGGACGCGCGACGGGCCGGAATGGCACACCCGCCATGGCGCGTGCCGGCGGGTGCCTGCAGGGAGGACACCCCAACAGTGTCGGCCCCCTACCCCCGGACTTGAGCCCCCGCCGTCACGCTTTGCCGGCCCAGCCCTCCCGGAGCCGGGTCGCGATGAGCGTTCCGTGCCCCCGGCCGTTCTCGATGAAGACCTTGTTGGCGTCGTATCCGCTCGCCAGGACCCCCGCGATGAAGACGCTCCCGACGTTCGTCTCCATGGTCGCGGGGTCGTGCGCCGGGACGCCCGAGGCCGCGTCCACCTCCACCCCGAGGGAGGTCAGGAGCTGGGAGCTCGGGGTGAACCCGGTCATCAGGTAGACGTGCTGGGCCGGCAGGATGCCGGGCCCGTCCGCCCCCTCGAGGTGCACCCGCCCCGACTCGATCGCGGTCACCCGGGTGTTCCACCGGACCGCGATGCTCCCGTCCTTGATCCGGTTCTGGAGGTCGGGGAGGACCCAGGGCTTGATGTTCTTGTCGAAGCCCGGCCCGAAGTGGACCAGCGTGACGCGGGCCCCGTGCCGCCAGAGGTCGAGCGCGGCCTCGGCGGCGGAGTTGCCGCCCCCGACCACGATCGCCTCCCGCTGGAAGGCCTCGTGGCCCTCGCGGTAGAAGTGCGTCACGTGCGGCAGGTCCTCGCCCGGGACGCCGAGGGCGTTCGGCGAGCCGAAGTAGCCGGTGGCGATGACGACGGCGCGGCACCGCGTCTCGACCACGTCCCCGCCCCGCGGCCGGGAGTGGACCACGAACTCGCCGCGCTTCGCCCAGACCCGCTCCACCGGCTCGTACTGGTGGACGTCCAGCGCGAGGTGCTCGACGACCCGCCGGTAGTAGGCGAGCGCATCGCGGCGCGTGGGCTTGTCGTGGGCGATGGTGAACGGGATGTCGGCGATCGCGATCTTCTCCGCGGTCGAGAAGAACGTCATGTAGACCGGGTAGTCGGCGATGGACGAGACGAGGCAGCCGCGGTCGAAGACGACCGCCGGGATCGCGGCCTGCTCGAGCGCGGCCGCCGCGGCGAGCCCGCAGGGGCCCGCGCCGATGACCGCGACGGGCAAGCCCTCGGCGAGGATGCCGCTCCCGATGTCGGGGCCGGCCATCGCGGCGGGCCCCGGTCCGCGGGCGGGGCGCTTCGGGCGGCCAGCCCCCCGGCTCATCCCTGGAGGCCGATGATCTGGTCCCGCCGCGTGCCGACGCTCACGTACTGGGCGGGGCACTCCACCAGCTCCACCAGGCGGTCGAGGTACGCCCGCGCCGCCGCCGGCAGGTCGGCGAGCGTGCGGGCGGCCGTCGTGGGCGCCCGCCACCCCTCGAACCACTCGTACACCGGCTCCACGCCGACGAGGTCGGCGATGTCGCCGGGGAACTCGGTCACGAGGTCGCCGTCGATCCGGTAGCCGGTGCAGAGGCCGATGCGGTCGAGCGTGTCGAGCACGTCGAGCTTGGTGATGGCGAGGCCGGTGAGCCCGTTCACGCGCACCGCGTACCGGACGACGACGGCGTCGAACCAGCCGCAGCGCCGGGGGCGCCCGGTGGTCGCGCCGAACTCGTTGCCGAGGGCCCGCACGTGCTCGCTCATCGCGTCGTCGAACTCCGTCGGGAGCGGGCCGCCGCCGACGCGGGTGGTGTACGCCTTCACGACGCCGAGCGCGGCGTCGATGGTGCGCGGGCCGATGCCCGTGCCGATCGCCGCGCCCCCCGCCGTCGTGCTCGACGACGTCACGAACGGGTAGGTGCCGTGGTCGATGTCGAGCAGCGAGCCCTGCGCCCCCTCGAGGAGGATCGCGGCGCCCTGCTTCTGCGCGCGGTGGATGGCGAGGCCCACGTCCTCGGCGATCGCGAGCAGCCGCGGCGCGATGCGCTCGAGGGAGGCGAGGGTGAAGGCCGCGTCGGCGCGCTTGGTGGAGCCGAAGCCGGCCAGCACCTGGTTCGCGCGCTCGGTACCGCGCTCCACGAGGTCGCGGAGCCGCGCCGGATGCCGCAGGTCGAGCACGCGGATGCCGCGCCGCGCGACCTTGTCCTCGTAGGCCGGCCCGATGCCGCGCCCCGTGGTACCGATCGCCTTGCTCGCGGCGCTCTCCTTGTCCACGAGCTTGTGGTACGGCATCACGAGGTGCGCGCGGTCGGAGAGGTAGAGGCGGCCGGCGACGTCCACGCCGTTGGCCACCAGCTTGTCCACCTCGTCGAAGACCCCCTCGGCGTCGAGCACCACGCCGTTGCCGATGGCGCAGCGCACGCCCGGATGCAGGATGCCGCTCGGCACCTGGTGCAGCACCGTGGACTCGTCGCCGACGTGCACGGTGTGGCCGGCATTCGCGCCGCCCTGGTAGCGGACCACCCAGTCGGCGCGCGAGGCGAGGACGTCCACCAGCTTCCCCTTGCCCTCGTCACCCCACTGCGCGCCGACGATGACGATGGTCCGGGTCTTCGAATCGAACATCGGGATCTCTCTCGGGAGCCCGCGGCGGCGGGCCGCACCCTGCGGCCGGCCCGGCGGGCACAAAAAAACGCCCCGGCGGTCGGGGCGTTGGAAGAATCTACGCAACGCACAGGGGGCGGGCAACGCGCGGGCGGCGGGCCATGCGACGTCCGGCCCCGATGCGCGTACGTAGATTGCCTGCGTGACCCGCCGCTCGCCCAGCCGCCGCCCCCTGCGGGCGCTCCTGCTCGCCGCCGGGCTGCTCGGCGCCGCGTGCCAGAGCCCCACGGGCCCGCCGTCGTCGGTGGCCGGGCGCTTCGACGCGTTCGCCGATGTGTTCGCGCGGGACTATCCGTACTTCGCCTACAAGCAGGTGGACTGGGACTCGCTGCGCGCGGCGTACCGGCCGCTCGCCGAGGCGGCGCCGTCGACCGACTCGCTGGTCACGCTGCTGCGGGCGATGGTGGCCCCGCTCCGCGACGTGCACATCGGGTTCACGTCGCCGCGCGGCATCTACCTCCCCGGGTGGTCGCCGACCGCGACCGTGAACTGGGCGCAGCCGCGCTGGCTGGCGGTGGTGGGGGCGAACAACTGGGTCCAGCTCAAGCCGAACCTGGGCGTCGCCGGGTTCGGCGACGTCGCCTACATCGCCGTGGGCGGATGGGACCGGTTGCACCTCACCGCGGCCGACCTCGATGCCGCGATGGCGGCCGTGCGGGACGCGCGCGCGCTCATCGTCGACGTGCGACCCAACGGTGGCGGCGACGACGCGCTCGCCTACGCGCTCGCGGGGCGCTTCAGCGCCACGCCGATCGCAGGGGGCACGGTGCGCTACCGCAGCGGCGCGGGCCTCGGCCCGCCGATCTCGCGCACGGTCCCGCCGCGCGGCCCGTGGACCTTCACCAAACCGGTCGTGCTCCTGGTGGGTCGCGGCTGCTTCAGCTCCAACGAGTCGTTCATCGCCGCGATGGCGACGCTCCCGCACGTGACGGTGATGGGCGACACGACGGGCGGCGGCTCGGGGAACCCGGCCGAGCACGCGCTCGGGGGCGGCTGGCGCTACCGGGTGCCGCGATGGATCGAGTCCGCGCCCGACGGGCACGTCATCGAGTGGAGCGGGATCGCGCCCGACGTGGTCGTCCCGTGGGACACGGCGGGGCTGGCGGCGACGCGCGACCCGGTGATCGAGGCGGCGGTCGCGTTCCTCGCGCCGCCGCCCATCCGCCAGCGCTGAGGGGTCAGCCCAGCGCGGCCAGCATCTCGGCGCGCTCGGCGACGCCGAGCGGCAGGAGCGGGAGGCGCGGCGCGCCGCCGACGCGGCCGACCTGGTCCATCGCGGCCTTCACGCCGGGGACGCCGAGCTTGGCGACGATGACGTCGGCCATCACCTTGAGCGGCGCCTGGGCCGCCGCGGCGCGCGCGGCATCGCCCGCCTGCACCGCCGCGAGCACCTCGCGCGCGAGGCCCGCCGCGAACAGCGACACGGCCAGGATCCCGCCCTTCGCGCCCGCCTCGAGCCCGGGCTGCAGTGCCGAGCCGCTGCCGGTGATCACCGTGAAGGTGTCCGATTGCGCGGCGAGGAAGCCCTTCAGCATGTCGACGTTGCCGGAGCTGTCCTTGATGCCGATGACGTTCGGGTGCTCCGCGAGCTCGGCGACCAGGTCGGCGGGCAGCGCGAAGTGCATGTACTTCGGGATGTTGTAGAGCAGCACGGGCAGCGGCGACTGGTCGGCGACCCGGTGGTAGTGCGCCGCGAGGTTCCCGCGCGCCATCGCATTGCTGTAGTAGTGCGGCGCGACGACGAGCACGGCGTCGGCGCCGGCGTCCTTCGCGGCGCGGCAGCGGGCGACCGCCTGGCGCGCGGACTCGGCACCGCAGCCGACGATCAGCCACTTGTCGCGCGGCACGACCTCGCGCGCGGCGGCGGCGAGGAGCGCGCGCTCGCCCTCGTCGAGCAGCGCCGCCTCGCCGGTGGAGCCGGCGACGACGATGCCGTCGAGCCCATCGGCGAGGTGCGCGCGCAGGTTGGCCTGGAAGCCCGGGACGTCGAGGTCCTCAGCCGTGCCGCGGAACGGGGTGATGACGGGGGCGAAGATGCCGCGGAGGGCGAGGGTCATCCGTTGAGGAAGTCGAGGCCGGTGCCGAAGCCGCCGGTCAGCGGCTCGGGCGCGGGGGCCGACGGCGGTTCGGGGGCGCTGCCCTTCTCGCTGAACACCTGCATCTTCAGCTGGAAGTCGCTCGGCCGCGAGCTCGCGGCCAGCGCGACCTTGAACTCGACCTGCCCCGAGACCACGAGCTCCTCGAGGTGCTGGTCGAAGGTCTGCATGCCGTACTGCTCGCGGCCGTCGGCGATGAAGTCGCGGATCTCGCCGATGCGGTCCTTGTCGAGCATGAGCTCGCGGATCGTCGGGGTGACGACCATGATCTCGAGGGCGGCCACACGGCCCTTGCCATCCTTGCGGGGGAGCAGGCGCTGCGAGATGACCGCGTGGAGCGACTCGGCGAGGCGCACGCGCACCACGTCCTGCTCCTCGGGCGGGAACATCGCGAGGATGCGGAGCACCGTGCTCGTCGCGTCCGGCGTGTGCACGGTCGAGATGAGCAGGTGGCCCGTCTCGGCGGCCTTCATCGCCGTGTCGATCGTCTCGGCGTCGCGCATCTCGCCGATCAGCACCACGTCGGGGTCCTGGCGCAGCGCCGCGCGGAGTCCCATCCGGAAGCTCTCGGTGTCCACGCCGATCTCGCGCTGCGTGATCGAGCTCTGCAGGTCGCGGTGGAGGAACTCGATCGGGTTCTCGAGCGTGACGATGTGCTTGTTGAGGTGCTGGTTGATGTGGTTCAGCATCCCCGCCATCGTCGTGGACTTGCCCGAGCCGGTGACGCCGGTGACCAGCACCATGCCGCGCTCCGCCTCGGCGATCGTCTTGAGCACCGGGGGCACGCCCAGCTTGTCGAACGCCGGGACCTCGAACGGGATGACGCGCATCACGATCATGAAGCTCGAGCGCTGGCGCAGGATGTTCACCCGGAAGCGCCCGATGCCGGGCGCGCCCCACGAGCAGTCGTAGTCCTGCAGCTTGTCGATGCGCGCGCGGTCGTCCTCGTTGGCGATGAGCCGCATCGCGATCGAGCGCGTCTGGTCGGGCGTGAGCGCCTGCTTCGTCAGCGGCACCAGCTTGCCGTCGATGCGCGCACGGAAGACGTCACCCGCCTTGATGTGCAGGTCCGACGCGCCGCGATCGACCGCCGCCTTGATGATCTTCTCCATCCGCTACCGTCCGGGTTGGGATCCACCGCCCTGCGGCGGCGTGTCGTGCGGAGCCCCGGGCACCGCGGGGGTCTCCGAGGTCCAGCGCTGGGGGCGGCCGCGCCGGTCCGTCGCACGCCGCCCCTCCCCCTCGCCCGCCCACTCCTGCAGCGGGACGCCGTTCTGCTGGTCGCCGGAGTGGGGCAGGTACTTCCGTTCCACCCAGCCGAGGCCGATCAGCACCACCATCACCGTGACCGTCGAGCCGAAGGCCTCGATGAAGCGCCCCGCCCCGATCGTCATCCCGAGCGCCGCGACCACCCAGATGGTCGCGGCCGAGGTGAGCCCGGTGATCTGCCCGCGCGTGTGCAGGATCGTCCCGGCCCCCAGGAAACCGATCCCCGTCACCACCTGCGCGGCGATGCGGCCGGGGTCGCCCCCGTGCGTGGCGGCGATGCCCATCCCGAGGTCCATCAGGACCGTCGAGCCGAGGCAGATGAGGATGTTGGTCCGCAACCCGGCCGGCTTGCCCTTGAGCTCGCGCTCGAGGCCGATCCCGCCGCCGACGAGCACGGCGGCGAGCAGCTTCGCCGCGAGATCGAGCCGGAAGGCCTCGACGATCAGGTCAATGAGCGGCATCGAGCCCCATCTTGCCGCGCACCGCCGCGATGGTGTCCTTCGCCACCGCCCGCGCGCGCGCCGCCCCGTCCGCGAGCAGCGCGTCCACCTCCGCGGGCCTGGCCTGCAGCGCCTCGGCGCGCTCGCGGATCGGCGTCAGCTCGGCCGCCATGTGCTGGTGCAGCACCTTCTTGCAGTCCATGCAGCCCCACCGGGCACCGCGGCAGTTCTCCTCGACCTCGGCCACCACCGGGGCCGGGGAGAAGGCGCGGTGGAGCTGGTAGATCACGGGGCAGCGCTCGGGCTCGCCCGGGTCGCTCTTCCGCTGCCGCGACGGGTCGGTCACCGCCGGCCGGAGCTTGTCCCACATCTGCTCCGGCGTCTCGAGGAGGCCGATCGTGTTGCCGATCGACTTCGACATCTTCGCCTGGCCATCGAGGCCGACGATACGCCGCGTAGGCGTCAGCCGCGGCTGGGGCTCGGGGAAGTACGGCGCGTCCGGGCTGAAGCGCGCATTGAAGTTCCGCGCGATCACCCGCGAGAGCTCGAGGTGCTGCACCTGGTCCTCGCCCACGGGGACGATGTCCGCGTGGTAGAGCAGGATGTCGGCGGCCTGCAGGATGGGGTAGTTGAGGATCCCCGCCATCACCTGCTCCTGCTTGGCCGACTTCTCCTTGTACTGGACCTGCCGCTCGAGCTCCCCGACGGGGGTGAGCGGGTTGAAGAGCCAGGCGAGCTCGGTGTGCTCCGGCACCTCGGACTGCACGAACACGACGCAACGCGCGGGGTCGAGCCCCGAGGCGAGCAGCGAGACCGCCATCTCGCGCGTCCGCCGGCGCAGCTCGGCCGGCGTGAACGCCTGCGTGATGGCGTGATAGTTTACGATGCAGAAGAAGGACGGGTGCTCGTGCTGCAGCGCGACCCAGTTCTTGACCGCCCCGAGGTAGTTCCCGATGTGGAGCTCGCCGGAGGGCTGGATCCCGCTGAAGATGCGTGGCATCCCACGAAGTTACGGAGCGGATGATGGGCCATCAACCGGAGCGCGCGGCGCTCCTCGACATCGTGATGCGTGCGGCGGCGGCCGGTGCCGCCGTGATCCGGGCCGCCGCCCCGCGCGTCCGCACCCTCGACTGGCGCCACAAGGGCCCCAGTGACTTCGTCTCCGAGGTGGACCTCGCCGCCGAGGCGGCGATCCTCGCCGTCGCCGGACGGGAGCTCCCCGAGGCCATCCTCCTCGCCGAGGAGACCGCGGCCGACACGCCGCCCGCACGCGTCGGGGCCGGTCTCGCCCTCGTCATCGACCCGCTCGACGGCACCACGAACTTCCTCCACGGCTTCCCGCAGTACGCGGTCTCGATCGCGGTGCTGGAGCGCGGGGAGCCGGTCGCGGCGGTCGTGCATGACGCCGCCGGGTCCGAGGTCTTCACCGCCACCGCGGGCGGCGGCGCGTTCGTGGACGGCCTCCCGCTCCGCGTCTCGGCGATCCACGAGCCCAGGCGGGCGCTCATCGGCACGGGCTTCCCGTTCAAGGACCCGGCCGACGTCCCACCCTATCAGCGGCAGATGTCGGCGGTGATGGCCGAGGTCGCCGGCGTGCGGCGGCCCGGGGCGGCGAGCCTCGACCTCGCGAGCGTCGCCGCCGGCCGGTTCGACGCCTTCTGGGAGAATCTCCTCTCGCCGTGGGACTTCGCCGCCGGGATGCTCCTCGTGCGGGAGGCCGGGGGCCTCGCGACCGACCTCGACGGCACCCACCTCCGGGCGACCGCGCCGAGCAGCGTGCTGGTGGGCAATCCCGGGATGCACGCGTGGCTGCGCGCGCGGCTCGCCGGGGCCTGAGCGCCCCGCGCCGCTCCGGCTAGAATTCCCCCATCCCCATTCCCCCCGAGCCCATGTCCCTCGTCGAGTGCGTCCCGAACTTCTCCGAAGGCCGTCGCCCCGAGGTCATCGCCGCGATCCGTGACGCCATCGCCGCCGTCGAGGGGGTGGTCGTGCTCGACGTCTCGAGCGACGCGAGCCACAACCGCACGGTCGTCACCTTCACCGCGCCGGTCGCGACCGCGAGTGACGCGGCCTTCGCCGGCATCGCGAAGGCCGCCGAGCTGATCGACCTGAACCACCACCAGGGCGAGCATCCACGGATCGGCGCGACCGACGTCTGCCCGTTCATCCCGCTCGAGGGCGCGTCCATGGAGGACTGCATCGTCCTCGCGCGTCGCACCGGCGAGCGCGTCGGGACCGCGCTCGGCATCCCGGTGTTCCTCTACGAGCGCGCCGCCACGCGGCCCGACCGCGTGAACCTCGCGGACATCCGGCGCGGCGAGTTCGAGCAGGCCAAGGCCGAGATCGGCACCAACCCCAACCGCGTCCCCGACTACGGGCCCAACGCCATCCACGCGACCGCCGGCGCGACGGTCATCGGTGCGCGGCCCTTCCTCGTCGCCTTCAACGTCTACCTCGGCGGCAAGGAGAACCTCCCCGTCGCCAAGGCCGTCGCCAAGGCCGTCCGCGGCTCGTCCGGCGGACTGAAGGGCGTGAAGGGGCTCGGCCTCGAGGTGGACGGGCAGGCGCAGGTCTCGATGAACCTCGTGGACCTCGACGCGACACCGCTGCACCGTGCGTACGAGATGGTCCGGATGGAGGCCGAGGCACTGGGGGTGACGCCGACCTGGAGCGAGATCGTGGGCCTCGTGCCCGAGCGGGCGCTCTTCGAGGCGGCCGCGCGGCACCTGCGCTGGCGCACGTACTCCCCGGACCTGATCCTCGAACGCCAGGTGCGCAAGGCGCAGTCGGGAGGCGAGTCGCTCGCCGGCTTCGTCGCCGACGTCGCGAGCTCGGCGCCCGTGCCGGGCGGCGGCTCCGTGGTGGCGCTCGCCGGCTCCCTCGGCGCCGCGCTCGCGCAGATGGTCGCCGGGCTCACCGTCGGGCGGAAGAAGTACGTCGCCGTCGAGGCGGAGATGAAGGAGATCGGCCTGCGCGCGGCGCACCTCGTGCGCCGGCTCGCCGAGCTCAAGGACGAGGACGCGACGGCCTACACCCTCGTGAGCGACGCCTACAAGCTGCCAAAGGAGACGCCCGAGCAGGTCGCGGTGCGCGACGGCCGCATCCAGCAGGCGTTGGTGCGGGCGGCCGAGGTGCCGCTCGAGACGGCCCGCTGGTGCGCCGAGGTCGCGACGCTCGCGGCGCTCTGCGCCGAGAAGGGGAACACGAACGCGGCTTCGGATGCGGGCGTCGCGGCGCTCCTCGCCGAGGCGGCGGCCAAGGGGGCGGCCTACAACGTCCGGATCAACGTCGCCGCGATGGTCAACAAGGCGGAGGGGGCACCGCTCGCGGCGGAGGCGCTGCGGCTGGTCGAGACGGCGAGCGAGTACGCGAGGCGCGCGACGCTGGCCGTCGAGCGGCAGCTCATGTGACGGCCGCGGCGCTCAGAGCGTGGTGAGCACCCGCGGCCCGTCGGCCGTGATCGCCACCGTGTGCTCGAAGTGCGCGCTCATCGTGCCGTCGAGCGTCACGATGGTCCACTTGTCGGCCAGCGTGCGCGTGGCGGCACCGCCGACGTTCACCATCGGCTCGATCGCGAGCGTCATCCCTTCCTGCAGCTTGGGCCCCCGCTTCGGCTTGCCATGGTTGGGGACCTGCGGGTCCTCGTGCATGTTGACGCCGACGCCGTGGCCGACGAGGTCCCGCACGACGGTGAAGCCGGCCTGCTCGACCACGGCCTCGACCGCCGCCCCGATGTCGCCGATGTGGTTGCCGAGCCGGGTGACGGCGATCCCCGCCCAGAGCGACGCCTCGGTCACCTCGAGCAGGCGCTGCGTCCCGGCGGCGATCGCGCCGACCGGGTAGGTCCACGCCGAGTCGGTGTGGAACCCGCCGTAGTGGACGCCGATGTCGATCGTGACGATGTCGCCCGCGGCGAGGATCCGCTTGCGGGACGGGATGCCGTGCACGATCTCGTCGTTGATCGAGATGCAGGCCGCGGCGGGAAAGCCGTAGAGTCCCTTGAAGGACGGCGTCGCGCCGGCGTGCGAACGGATGAACGACTCGACCATCGCGTCGAGCTCCCAGGTCGAGATGCCGGGCTGGACGGCCGGCTTCACGTGCTGGTGCGTGGCGGCGAGGATCCGGCCGCCGGCCGCCATCGTCTCGAGCTCGCGCGGGCTCTTGAGCTGGATCATCGGGCGCCCCGCGGCCTAGCGGCCGACGGCCCTGAGCGCACGGGCGGTGACGTCGTCGAACGACCCGGCGGCGTCGATGCGCTGCACGTTGGCGCCCTGGGCGACGTACCAGTCGAGCACCGGGGCGGTCTGGGCCTGGTACACGCGGAGCCGGTTGCGGATCGCCTCGGGCTCGTCGTCGGCGCGGCGGACGAGGGTGCCGCCGCAGGCGTCGGGGCACGGCTGCCCGGGGGTGAGCCCGGTGAAGGGCTTCTGGGTCTTGTCGCAGGTCGTGCGGCCGGAGAGCCGCGCGACGAGCAGCTCGTCGGCGATGTCGAAGACGAGCACGACATCCACCCGCTTGCCGATCTCGCGGGTCACCTGGGCGAGGCCCTCGGCCTGCGGGACGGTGCGGACGACGCCGTCGAGGATGACGCCGGCGGCCTGGGCGGGCTGCGCCAAGGCCTCCTTCATGATGCCGAGGATGACGGCGTCGGGGACGAGGTCCCCGCGGTCCATGAAGCCCTTGGCCTCGAGGCCGAGGGGGGTGCCGGCCTTGACGGCGGCGCGGAGGACGTCGCCGGTCGCGATCTTGGGCACGCCGAGGGCGGCGGCGATCCGCTCCCCCTGCGTGCCCTTCCCGGCGCCCGGCGGTCCCAGCAGAACGACGATCATGGCGATGCCTGCCGTGGTGGGTCGGTGGTGCGGCCCGCCGGAGCGGGCCGCCCGGGGCCTACTGCCAGCTCGCGCCCGCGTTGCGCCCGCGGAAGCGGACGCGGCCCTTCTTCATGAACCCGTCGTACTTGCGGAGCAGGAGGTGCTGCTGGACCTGCGCCATGGTGTCGAGGGCGACGCCGACGACGATGAGCAGCGACGTGCCGCCGAACTGGAACGGCACCGCGAAGACATCCGCGAGCCAGATCGGGAGCAGGGCGATGATCGTGAGGAAGATCGCGCCCGGCAGGGTCACGCGGGAGACGATGTGCTCGATGTGCTCGGCCGTCTTGGCACCCGGCTTGATGCCCGGGATGAAGCCGCCCTGCTTCTTGAGGTTCTCCGACAGGTCGACCGGATTGAAGATGATCGCCGTGTAGAAGTAGCTGAAGAAGACGATGAGCACGGCGCTGAGCACGTAGTACCAGCCGGTGCCCGGCGCGAGGTAATCCGCGAGGTTGGCGAGCGTCGGGCTGCCCGAGAACTGCGCGAGGGCGCCCGGGATGACGATCATCGACTGCGCGAAGATGATCGGCATGACGCCGGCGGAGTTGATGCGGATCGGGATGTGGTTGCGCGCGGCCTCGCGCTGCCGGCCGCGGGCCATCGTGCGCTGCGGGATCTGGATGGCGATCCGGCGCGCGGCGAGGGTCACCGCGACGACGCCGGCGACGACCGCGACCATGACGGCCGTCATCGCGAGGAGCGAGAGCAGCGACACCGCGCCGGTGCTGAGGAACCCGACGGCCGAGATGATGCCCGGCACGAAGCGCTCGACGATCGAGAAGAAGATCAGGAGCGACGCGCCGTTGCCGAGGCCGCGCTCGGTGATCTGCTCGCCGAGCCACATCACGAACAGGGCGCCGGTGGTCAGCACCAGCACCATCTGGAGCGTGAACCAGAAGCCGGGGTTCAGCACCGCGCCGCCGACCGTCTGGGTGAAGAGCGCGTAGCCGTAACCCTGCACCGCCGCGAGGGCGACGGTGAAGTAGCGCGTCCACTGCGTGATCCGCTTCCGGCCCTCCTCGTCCTTCTGCAGCTTGTCGAGCTGCGGGATCACCGCCGCGCCGATCTGCATGAAGATCGACGCGGAGATGTAGGGCATGATGCCCAGGGCGAAGATCGTGGAGCGCGAGAGGTTGCCGCCCACGAAGAGGTCGTACAGCCCCAGGAGCCCGTTCTGCCCCTGGTTCTGGAAGAAGTTGAGCATCGCGGTGACGTCGATGCCCGGCGCCGTCACGTGCGAGCCGATCCGGTAGACCAGCAGGCACACGAAGGTGAACGTGATCTTCGACCAGAGCTCCGGCGTGTTGCGGATGTTGCTGAGCGCCTCGACCGCCTTCGGCTCGGCCATCTTACGCCTCGACCGTGCCGCCCGCCGCGACGATCTTCTCGCGCGCCGAGCCGGAGACCTTGAGCCCGCGCACCGTCACCGCGCGGTCGATCCCGCCGTTGGCCAGCAGCTTCACCGGTCCCTTGGCCGCCGACACGAGGCCGGCCGCGACGAGCGTCTCGCGGGTGACCTCGGTGCCGCCGACGAGGGCGAGGTCGGCGAGGCCGACCACCTGGTGCTCCTCACGGAACGGATTGGTGAACCCGCGCTTCGGGACGCGCCGCGTCAGCGGCATCTGGCCACCCTCGAAGTGCGGCTTGTTGCCGCCCGGGCCGTGATGGCCCGCGCGCGCCTTGATGCCCTTGTGGCCCTTGCCGGCGGTCTTGCCCGTGCCCGACCCCGGGCCGCGCCCGAGGCGCTTCCGGTTGCGGTGCGAGCCCGGCGCCGGCGCCAGGGTGCTCAGGCCGATCTTCTCGTCGCTCATCGTCACTCCTTCACCGGCGTCACGTCAACGAGGTGACGCACGCGCTTGATCATCCCGCGGAGCGAGGGCGAGTCCTGATGCACCACCGAGTCCTGGTGGTGCTTCAGGCCGAGCGCCTCGAGCGTGCGGTTCATGACCTTGTTGTGGCCGATCCCGGAGCGCACCTGGGTGATGCGCACCTTCCCCTCGGTGAGGGTGTTGGGCTCGGTCTTGGCCGGGCCACGGCCCGGGTGCCACACGAATGTCCGCGGCATCAGACGGCCTCCTTCGACTTCGCCCGCGACTTGTACGGCAGCGCCGAGACCTCGACGCCGCGCTCGCGCGCGATCTGCTCCACCGTCGTCAGGCTCTTCAGCCCGTCGAGCGCGGCGAGCACCATGTTGTGCGGATTGGTCGAGCCGAGCGACTTCGTGAGGATGTCGTGGATGCCCGCGCACTCCATGATCGCGCGCACCGCACCGCCGGCGATCACGCCCGCACCGGGCGCGGCCGGCTTCATCAGCACCTCACCGGCGCCGTGCTTGCCGACCACCTCGTGCGGGATCGTCGCGCCGGTCATCGGGATCGCGACCATCTTGCGGCGCGCCCCGTCGACGGCCTTGCGGACCGCCTCCGACACCTCGTTCGCCTTGCCCGTCGCGACGCCCACCTTCCCCTGCCCGTCGCCGACGGCGACGAGCGCGTTGAAGCTGAACCGCCGGCCGCCCTTCACGACCTTGGCCACGCGGTTGATCGCGATCACGTTCTCGAGGAGGTCCGAGCCCTCGCGGTCCTGCTGCGGGGCCATGCCGCCACGGCCGCCGTCCCGGCCGCCGCGGCCATCGCCGCGCCCGCCGCCCGGCCCGCCGCGGCCC
>JAIBBJ010000035.1 GCA_019694735.1 Gemmatimonadaceae bacterium
CTCCGGTGCGGCCGCGCCGGGCCTCACCGCGGCCGGTGCCGGCGCGACCGCCGCCTCGGCCTCGGCGGCGATCCGCATCGCGCTGCTCGCGGCCGTGATGGCGATCGACGACGAGGCGGCGCTGCACCCGGACGTGCGTGATGCGTCGGGCGCCGCGCTCTCGCCTCTGGCGCTCTCCTGGGAGACGCTCGACCCGGAGGTCGCGCGGGTGGACGCCGACGGGCGCGTGCGCGCGCTGCGGATCGGGCAGGCGCGCATCGTCGCGCGCGCCGGGACGGCGATGGCGACGCTGCAGCTCACGGTCACGCGCGCCGGCGTCCGCACGCTCGCGATCGGGATGCCGCCGGGCGCGCTCGAGGTCGGCGAGCGCGTGCTGCTCAAGCTGGTGACGGGCGAGGCCCCCGGGGCGCTGCCGCACCCACGCCTCGCCGATTGGCGCACGAGCGACCCGCGCGTGGCGACGGTGGATGCGGCCGGTCGCGTGACGGCGCACGCCGAGGGGGGCGTCGAGGTGACGGCGCGCACCGGCGGCGCCACGGCGGTCGCCTCGCTGCGGGTGACGAAGGCGTTCATCTCGGCGGTCGAGGTCGTGGCGCCGGCGCCGCGCCTCTCGACCGGGATGCGGGTGCAGCTCGACGCGCGGCCGGCCAATACGAAGGGGCATCCCCTCGAGGGGCTGCCGGTGCGTTGGGAGGTCAGCGATCCGGGCATCGCGGTGGTTTCGCCGGAGGGGGTGCTCACGGCGAAGCGGTCGGGGCAGGTGCTGGTGGCGGCGCGCGTGGGGGGCCGGGTGGGCACGGCGCGGCTCACGGTCGTCGCGGGCTGAGCCGAGGGGCGCGGCCGCGGTGCCGCGCGGGGCCGGTCGGCGTCGAGGCACTGCGGCCTGTCCGCGCGAGGTCGCGCGGGGCGCCCGGATTGGCGAGGTTTGCCCCATGCGCCTCGTCTCCCGCTCCCTCCTGGCGGCCGCGCTCCTCGCGGTCGCGACCGTCCCGGCACGCGCCCAGCGCGCGCTCCCCACGCCCGAGTCGACCTTCGGCCACGCCGTCGGCGCGGACTTCAAGCTCATCGACTACGCCCAGTCCATCGCGTACCTGCGCCAGCTCGCGGCCGCGACGGACCGGATGCGCCTGGTCGAGGTCGGGCGGACCTCGAACGGGCGGCCGTGGACCCTGGTGCTCATCTCCTCGCCGCAGAACCTCGCGAACCTCGAGCGGCTCAAGCAGGTCGCGCAGCGGATCGCGCACCCGGCGGGGCTGACCGACCCCGAGGCGCGCGCGCTCGCGCGCGAGGGGCGCGCGTTCGTGGACATCTCGGGCGGCCTCCACGCGTCGGAGATCGCCGGGTCCCAGCACACCGTGCAGCTCGCCTATGACCTCGTCTCGCGCGACGATGCACGGACGCGCGCGATCCTCGACGGGACCGTGCTGCTGCTGTGGCCGTCGATCAACCCGGACGGCCAGGACATCGTGGTGAACTGGTACCGCCGCAACGTGGGGACGGCGTACGAGGTGGCCCCGCTCGACTCGCTCTACCAGCGGTACATCGGGCACGACAACAACCGCGACGCGTACATGCTCAACGTGGTCGAGTCGCGGGTGATCGCGCGCGTGTGGCGGGAGTGGGAGCCGCAGGTGATCTACGTGCAGCACCAGACGGCGCCGTTCCCGACGCGGATCTGGCTGCCGCCGTTCGCCGAGCCGGTCGCCCCGCGCGTGCCGCCGCTGATGGCGCGTGAGGTGAACACGATCGGCATGACGATCGCGCAGGCGCTGGAGACGAACGGCCAGCCCGGCGCGACGCACATGGGGAAGGGGTTCGATGCCTGGTACCCCGGGTACATCGACTACATGCCGATGCTGCAGAACATCGCGGCGTACTGGACGGAGACGGCGCTGTACCAGTACGCGACGCCGAGGTTCTACACGATCGACGAGTTCCCGCGCGAGTACCGGGATCTCCGGGCGCAGTCGCTCTATGCGAGTCCCTGGGCGGGCGGTTGGTGGCGGCTGCGCGACGCCGTGGAGTACATGGAGACGGCCTCGCTCGCCACGCTCGACTACGCGGCCAAGTACCGCGAGGACCTCCTCTGGAACCGCTACCAGGCGGGGCGCGACGCGATCGCGCGGTATCGGGCCGAGCCGCCGTACGCGTACTTCATCCCGCAGGACCAGCGCGACCCGGGGGCGGCCGTGGCGCTGCTCCGGCGGCTCGCGTTCCTCGGCGTGCGCGTCTCGCAGCTCTCGCGGGACGTCACGCACGCCGGGCGGCGCGTCGCCAAGGGCACGTGGGTGATCCCGATGGACCAGGAGTACGCCGAGCTGGTGCGGCAGCTCTTCGACCGGCAGGACTATCCCGACCTCCGGGACGGCGAGGACGGCGCACCGGACCAGCCGTACGATGCGGCGGGCTGGACCCTGCCGTTCCTCATGGACGTGCGGGTGCTGGAGGCGCGCGCGCCGCTCGGCGCCGACGTGAGCGCCGCGCTCCAGCCGGTGAGTGGCCGTCCGAGCGACGCGGCCTCATCCGACGCCCCCTTCACGACGCACCCGGTGGCGGCGGGCATCATCGCGCCGGCGGCTCGCCTCACCGGCACCGGCACCGCACTCGCGGTGGACCCGGCCCAGAACGACGCCTTCACGCTGATCAACCGCGCGCTGGCGACCGGCGGCACGGTGCGCGCGCAGCGCGGGCGATACGTCGTCTCCGGCGTCGCGATGGCGACGCTCGAAGCGTGGGCCACGGCGCTCGGCCTGCGCGCCGAGCGCGTTGCGGGGGCCGAGGCCGGGGCGGGGCGCGTGGGCGGTCGGGTGGCGGTGTACCGCACGGCCTCGCAGTCCATGGATGAGGGCTGGACGGAATGGCTCCTCGACCAGTACGAGTTCCGGTACACGGCGATCGGCAGCGCCGACGTGGTGGCGGGCGACCTCGGCGAGCGCTTCGATGTGGTGATCATCGCGTCCGAGCGGGCCGCGACGATCCGGGACGGGATGACGCCGGGCCGGGTCCCGCCGGCGCTCGCGGGCGGCATCGGCGACGCGGGGGTGCGGGCGCTCGACGAGTTCGTGCGGAAGGGCGGCACCCTCGTGACGATGAACGCGAGCGCGCTCTTCGCCATCGAACAGTTGCACCTCCCGGTGCGCAACGTGGTGCGGGGGCTCGACTCCAAGCAGTTCTTCGCGAGCGGCTCCATCCTCGAGGTCGCGACCGACGCGGCGCATCCGGTGATGGCGGGGATGCCCGAGCGCGCGCGGGTGTTCTTCGACAACAGCCCGGCGTTCGCGACGACGGAGGGCTTCGAGGGCGCGGCGCTCGCGAAGTACCAGACCGCGGGCTCGCCGCTGGCCTCGGGCTACCTGCTCGGCGAGCGGTACCTCCAGGGGGCGGCCGCGGCGCTCGACGTGAAGCACGGGCGGGGCCACGTGCTCCTCCTCGGCTTCCGTCCGCAGTGGCGTGGCCAGACGGTGGGGACGTTCCGCGTGGTCTTCAACGCGGCGCTCTACGGCCGCGAGGTGGCGGAGCAGGGGCGGCCGACCGGCGGGTTCTGGACCAGCCCGAAGCCCGTGGCGGCGGACAGCACGCGGCGGTGAGCCGCGA
>JAIBBJ010000085.1 GCA_019694735.1 Gemmatimonadaceae bacterium
CGTCCGGGTCCGCCTGTCCGCCGGGGCCGCCGGGGCCGCCGGGGCCCATCCGACCCCCGCCCATGCCCTGCGGCAGCCCAGGACCGCCCGCCGGACCGCGGTCCCACTGGCCGCGCATGGCGCCCCCGCGGCCGCCCTGCATCTGCGCGCGCCCGGGCCCACCGCGCCCCGCCCGCAGACCGCGCTCGAAGCCCCGCCGCTCAGCGACCATCTCGCGCCACTTCCCGCGCTGCGCCTCGCTGAGGACCTTCTCGGCCGCCGCGGAGAGCGACGAGTCGCGCGTGCGGCGCTGCTCGAGCACGGGCCGCATGGCCTCCTGCCGCTTGCGCGCCTCGGCGCGCACCGAATCGCGCGCCGCCGGCGAGCGTGTCACCGCATCGCGGGCCTGCGTCCGCACGGCCTCGCGCGTCGGCGCCATCTGCTGCGCGAAGCGCTCCCGCTCAGCGACCTGCACGCGCTCGAGCGAGTCGAGCTGGGCGACCTGCCGCGGCGTGAGCTCGAGCGCGCGGCGCGCATCGAGGATCGCGGTCACGCCACCTGGCCCGCGCCCATGGCCCATCGCGCCACCGGGCATCCGGCCACCGGGGCCGGGCGGGCCCGCGGGTCCACCCTGGGCGGCGGCGAAGGCCGGGACGGCGAGCAGCGCGGCGCCGACGGCGACGGTGAGGGTTCGCAGATTGCGATGCATATCGACTCCTTGGTGTTCGCGCACGGCGGGATCGCCATGGTCACACGGGAGACGCCGGCCGACCGGCCGTGTTAAGCTTCCTCCCCATGACGACCTTCCACGACCCCGCCCGCTTCCCGCGCGGGTTCCGGTGCGCGAGCCGGAACGTCGGCCTGAAGCCGGAGGCGAAGGACCTCACCGTGTTCGTCAGCGAGGTCGAGGCGAGCGCGGCGGCGGTCTTCACGCGGAACCACTTCCCGGGCGCGCCGATCGTGCTCGGTCGGGAGACCATCCGCGGCGGCCGCCTGAAGGCGATCGTGGCGAACTCCAAGGTGAGCAACGTCGCGACCGGTGCGCGTGGCGTGGAGAACGCACGCCGCATGGCGGCCGCGGCGGCGCACGCGCTGGGCACGTCGCCCGACCGGGTACTCGTCTCGTCCACCGGCGTCATCGGCGTCCAGCTGCCGGTGGAGCGGATCGAACGGGGCATCGTCGGCATCGCGGACGACCTGCAGGACGATCCGCTCGTCGGCGCCGAGGGCATCATGACCACCGACACGCACCCGAAGGCGCTGTCGGCGAGCGTCGGCGACGCGACGATCACGTGGGTCGCGAAGGGCTCGGGGATGATCGAGCCGAACATGGCGACGATGCTCAGCTACATCTTCACCGACGCCGCGCTCGAGGCGGCGACGCTCGACCGG
This sequence comes from Gemmatimonadaceae bacterium, assembly GCA_019694735.1. Lineage (GTDB taxonomy): Bacteria > Gemmatimonadota > Gemmatimonadetes > Gemmatimonadales > Gemmatimonadaceae > Pseudogemmatithrix. The sequence continues at coordinate 1,372 of JAIBBJ010000085.1, forward strand.
CTGCTCCGGACCGCGGTCGCCCGGTCGTTCAACATGCTGAGCGTCGACACCGACACGAGCACGTCCGACACCTGCGCGATCCTCGCCAACGGGCTCGCGGGCCCCGTGAACGAGGCGGCGTTCCTCGAGGTGCTCGTCGCGGGCTGCATCCGGATGACCGAGATCCTCGGACGCGACGGCGAGGGGGCCGAGCACCTGCTGCGCGTTCGCGTCCGCGGCGCGAAGGATGACGGCGAGGCGCGGCGGATCGCGAAGAGCGTCCTCAACTCGCCGCTGGTGAAGACGATGGTGCACGGTGCCGACCCCAACGTCGGCCGCCTGCTGATGGCGGTGGGCAAGTGCTTCGAGTGCACCGTCCGCCCGGAGGCCACCGACGCCTGGATCAATGGCTATCAGGTGGTGCGCGGCGGGGAGCGCCTCGCCTTCGATGACGACGTGGTGCGCCGCACCCTCAAGGCCGAGGTGGTGGACCTCGAGATCGCGCTCGGGGTCGGCGAGGCCGAGGCGACGGCGTACGGCTGCGACCTCACGAAGGGGTACATCGACGAGAACGCCGCGTACTACAGCAGCTAGCGGAGCGGGCCCGGCGCGCTCAGGCCGGGGGCCGGCGCCGCCACCAGCGGTAGACGGGCACGCCGGCCGCGAGCACGAGGGTGCCGCGGAGCGCGTTCATCGGGTTCGAGACGATGGCACCGAGCACCACGTAGGCGGCCGCCAACAGGAATATCCCGGTGCTCCAGGGATGGAACGGCGCCCGGTAGAAGTCGCCGGTCGGCTGTCGACGGCGGTAGACGAGCAGCGTCGCGGCGCACAACCCGAAGAAGATCCAGTCGGCGAAGGTGACCCAGTCGAGGAGGTCGCCGTAGCCGCCCGTGAGCAGCAGCGCCACCGCCCACGCCGACTGCAGCAGGATCGCGTTCACCGGCGCCTGCGTGCGCGGATGCAGCGTCGCGAGGGCGCCGAAGAAGACGCCGTCCCGCGCCATCGCCTGGTACACGCGGCTGTTGGCGAGGATGACGACGTGGATGAAGCCGGCGGTCGAGATCGCGATGCCAGCGCCGATCGCCGTGCGACCGACCGGCCCGAAGGCGAGCTCCATCGCGTCGGCGGCGGGGGCCTTCGACGTCGCCAGCCCATGCACGCCCAGCGCCCGCAGATAGGCGATGTTGACCGAGAGATAGGCTGCCGCGACGATCAGCACGCCGAGGATGAGCGCGCGCGGGAGGTCGCGCCGCGGATCGCGCATCTCCTCGGCCACGAAGTTGGTCTGCTGCCAGCCGCCGTAGGCGAACAGGACCGGCACCAGCGCCGTGCCGATGGCCACGGCGAGGCCGAAGGCGTCGGCGGCTGGAGCCGTCGGGTCGCCCGCCGCGCCGGCAATGCGGGACGCCACGGTGGCGGCCCCGTCGGCTCCCCCGCCGACGAGCCCGACGCCCGCGAGCACGAGCGCGGCGATGGCGCCGAGCTTCAGCAACGTGAAGACGTTGGTGACCACGGCGCCGGGTGCGATGCCGAGGACGTTCACGGCAGAGAAGAGCAGGATCGCGCCGATCGCGAGCGCGCGCTCGTTCCCGGGGTCGAGGCCGAGGATCGGCGCAGCGTAGTTCGCGAACGTCACCGCGACCGCGGCGATGGCGCCGCTCGCGATGGCCGTGAGCAGCGCCCAGCCGTAGAGGAAGGCCGGCAGCGGCCCGAATGCATCGCGCAGGTAGGCGTACCCGCCCCCCGCGGCCGGCGCACGCGCGCCGAGCTCGGCGAAGATGAAGGCGCCGAGGATCGCGATGACGGCGCCGAGCCCCCATGCGACCATGGTGAGGGCGCCGGAGCCGACGCGCTGGGCGACGACGGCCGGATTGAGGAAGATGCCGCTGCCGATGATCCCGGCGACGACGAGCAGGGTGCCCGAGAAGAGCCCGAGCCGTCGGGCGTAGCCGGTGGGAGCGGTCAAGGACGCGGAGGCGCGGGGGACGGGACCTGCGGTCGGGCGAGGGAACGATAGTACTCCTCGACCTGCGCGCGATACTCACTCGGCACGGGCGATCGCGCGCCGAGCGCGGTCCGCGGCCCGCTGCTCCCCAGCAGCTGCTGCGCGAGCGAGAACTCGAAGGCCTTGAGGCGATCGAGCGCTGCGGCCTGCAGTGCCGCGGCCGTTGCCGCATCCCCGACCGTTCGCGCGTCCTCGAGCCGGCGCAGGTCGGCCAGCGCCCGGTCGAGCTCGGCGGTGTTCACGCCCTGGGCGCGCGCGAGCTGCCGCAGCGCCTCGGCGTCGTCCACGCGCAACCCGAACTCCCGCGCGAACTGGCGGGCCGCTCCCGGGTCGATGCGGGGAGCGCGGCCCGCGGCGCGGATGCCATCGGCGAGCGGCGTCCCGTCCCGCTGGCCGCCGTTCGCAGCGCCCTCCCGTGCCCCGCCGCCCGCGCCTCCGTTCGCACCACCACGCTGACCCGCTCCTTGGCCTTCGGTGCCCGGCTGCCCGTTCGCGCCTTGCTGGCCTGGTTGGCCCGACTGGCCTTGCTGGCCTGACTGGCCTTGTTGGCCCGCTTGGCCCGCTTGGCCGGCCTCGCGCCCTGCGCCGCCGCGGCTCTCGCGCAACCGCTCTCCCGCACTCTCGACTCCCCGCACCAGGTCGCGGGCCGACTCGAGGGTACGCGCCTGTCGACGCTCCGCGGACTCGCCGCTCAGCGCGCCGACGGCCTCCTGCACGGACTGCGCGGCCTTGCCGATGTCGGCGCCGATCTGCCCCTCGAAGGCGTTCGCATACTCGGCGCTGCCCGACCGCATGGTGTTCTTCGAGTAGTCGATCTTCTCGCGTACGCGGCCATCGCGGAGCGCCTCGGCCGCCTCGCGCAACGCGCCCGACGCGCCCGGCTGGTCGCGCCGACCATCGCGTGCGAGTCGCTCGGCATCGGCCTCGAGCTGCTGGACGTCCTGCGCGAGCGCGTCCTTCTCCTGCAACAGCTGCCGCGTACGGTTCAGGCGGTCGGTACCCTGGGTGGATTGCAGCTGGCGGACCCCTTCCGCGATGCGCTGCTGTCGCTCCTGCGCCTCGCGCGCCCGCTCCGCGAGTGCGCGCACCCGATCGGAGACCTCGGCATTGCGGGTGTCCTCGATGCGACGCGCGGCACCGCGCAGGGCCTCCAGCGCGGCGTTCCCCTGCGATTCGCTGCCGCCGGCGGCGCGGCGCATCGCGTCCGCGGCCCGCTGCATCTGTTGCGCGGCCTGCTCCATCTCGGGCGACTGCTGCTCGCGCGCCAGTCGCTCGAGGCGACGGGCCTCCTCCTCGACCTGGCGCGCGAGGTCGCGCTGCGCGCCGCCGCTCCCGCCCGCGGCCTGCCGGCCCATCCGGTCGCGCATCGCCTCGGCCTGGCGCTGCAGCCGTTCGTTCTCCTGCTGCTGCCGCGCGGCGAGCTGGCGGATGCGTTCGAGCACCTCGTCGACCTGCTGCGCCCCCGCCTGCTGCTGGGCCTGCTGTTGCACCGCCTCGTACTGGTTCTGCTGGCGGTCGTTGTCGAGCTCGAAGAGGTCGGACAGGTCATTGGAGCGGCCACCGCCCCCGCCCCCGCCACCCTGCGCGCCTCCGCGCTGCACCTGCAACTCGCGGAACTGCGCGTCGGCCACCTGAAGCTGGCGCAGCGCCCGTTCCTCGGGCGGGAGCGCGCCGCGCCCGTCGCGCGTGCCGAGCCGCTCCTCGGCCGCCCGCATCTCCTCGACCGCCGCGAGCAGGGCCGTCCGGATCGCGATGAACGAGGAGTCCTGCTGCGTGACGCCGCGCTCCTCGAGCCGCTCGGCGACCGTCGCCACCGCCTCGCGGAGCTTGCCCTGCGCGATGGCGAGCGTCGCGGCGTCCTCCGTGCGGCGTGAACCTGGCGCGCGCGCCGAGTCGCGCACCCAGTTGTAGGTGCCGGCGACGATGTCGCGCTGTTGCCGCACGAACTCGCCCGGATCCTCTCCGCTCCCGCCACCTCCCCCGCCGCCGCCCCCGTTCGACTCGGCCTCGCGGTAGCTCCGCGACCACGGACGCACCTCGAGGAAGAAGACATCGCTCAGCGTCTCGTGGCCGGTGGCGTCCTTGGCGACGGCGTTGTAGCTCACGAGGTCGCCCGGCTGCAGGCCAAGGTCCTCCAGCAGCAGCGTGTGCGTCCCTTGCGCCTCGGCTACGTCGGGCGCGGGCGTCGCGAGCGTCACCTCCCGTTCGGCACCGCCGTTCACGCGGAACCGGAGCGTGAGCGCGGCCACGCCGTGATCGTCCTCGGCCTTCGCCTCGATGGTGACCTCCTCGACCGCGGTCACCTTGATGTCCCGTCCGGGTTCGGCGATGCGCACGGTCGGAGCGCGATCCTCGATCACCTCGACCGCGTATTGCACACCGCCGGCCACGGTGCGCCCTTCGACGCTCTCGAGGTCGATCCGATAGAAGCCGCTCCGCACGAGCGGGAACCGACCGGAGAGCCGACCGTCCGCGCCGACCGCGAGCGGGACGACGCGGCCATCGTCGAACACCAGCGTGCCCGCACGCACGGCCTTGCTCACCTCCGGCTCGATCAGCGCGACGGTGCCCGCCACCGCCGCGATGTCGCCGCCGTCCTCATCCCGCTCGGGCGGCTGGCGGGTGTACGCGGGGAAGGTGAGCTCGACCGCGACCCGCGTCACGGCCGGAAGGTCGGTGATCCGCAGACGGAAGGTCGCGCTCCGGACCCCCAGCGCCTCGACGTAGTACTCGGTCGCGGCGACGAGGTCGAACAGGCGACCGGAGAAGATCCCCTCGAGCGAGTCGCGCCCCATCGGCACGCGGACCCAATCGGCGGTCGAGTCGCTGCGGTAGACGAGTTCCGCGCCGTCCGCCGCGAAGTGCTGCAACTGCGCGTGGACGTCCAACGCCCCGCCGCGCGGGACATCCGCGTTCCCGGGCTCGACCTCGACGACCGGGGTCGGCGGGGTCGCCGCGATGGCGACCGACCACGGGGCGAAGAGGAGCCGCGCGGAATCGCGCAGCCCGGCCGGACCGAGCAGGAGCAGCAGCAGGCCGGCCGAGAGCGCTCCCGCGAGGAGGCGCTGCGCGCGTTGCTCGCGCGGCCGCTCGATGGTGCGGCCGGCGGCGAGCGGCGCGAGCGCCCGCGCGGCCTGATCCACCACGCGGGCGGTGAGCGCGGGCGAGGCCTGCGCGGCCGCCGGCGCACGTAGCTCCTGCACGGCGGCGAGGAGCGCCTGCCGGAGTCCCGGGGCGCGTTCCTCGACATAGAGGGCGAGCTCGTCGTCGCTGGCGCGCCGGCGGAGCGGGATGATCCCCCACCGCACCACCGCGGCGGCGATGATGCCGTAGCCGGCGAGGCGCGCGAGGAGCACACCGGTGCCGGTCCGGCCGACGAGGGCGGTGACGACGAGCCCGACGACGACCGCGGCGACGACCGCGATGACGAGGAGACCGGCGGCCTCGAGCAGGAGGCGACGGCGGCGCTGCCGGCGCAGCGTGGCGAGGAGGGCGTGCAGGTGCGCGGCGGCGGTCATCCGTCAGCTCCGCTCGGGTGGGACGAGAGTGGCGCGGCGCGCACGGCCGCGCCAGCCCTGCGAGGCGATCACCGACTCGGCGACGAGCAGCAGCACGGCGCCGAGTACGAACCAGCGCCAGACCCGCTGTCGCGATTCCAGTTCGACGGCGGTCGGCGCGGAGACACCCCGGATGCTGGAATCCGCGGACTCGCCGACGCCGAGCAGGAGCTCCGAGGGGCTCGCGGGGACGAGCTCCGATTCGCCGGCGGGCACGTTGACCGCGACGCGGGCGCGCGGCACCCCGTCCGCCCGCCCCTCATACGCGGCGTACACCCCGACCTGCTGGAGGATCACCGCCGCATCGGCAGGGGCACCGGTCGGCCGGAGCAGCGTGCCATCCGGCGCCGCGACGACCGGGTCGCGCCGGAGGACGCGGGGCGCCCAGCTCTCGCCGGTGGTCCGCGCGAGCGGGGTCGCCTCGTGCCCGGCGAGGTGGAGCGCGAGCCGGCGCGCGAGCGGCAGGAAGGCCGGCTGCAGCGGCAGGTCGCCATCTCGCGCGTCGAACGCCGTCGCGAGGACCACCGCCCGCCCCGCGCCGCTCGTGCGCTCGAGGATCGCGGGTGCGCCGTCGTCGAACCGGGCGAGCACGTCGGCACCGACCGCGGGTTCGAGGCGTGCGTACCGGAAGAAGCGCGGCGCGGCCAGCGCCGCGGCGGCGCCGCGGAACGGCGCGAACAACGGGTGTTCATCCCGCACGTCGCCGAGCATCGCACCGGCGGGCGTCCGATCGGCGCGCCCGGCGGTGGACGCCACCCCCGCGAGCGCGCCCCGCCGGCCGGCAAGCCGCGGCCCGACCAGCACGCCGATCCCGCCGCCCGCCTCGACCCATCGGCCGAGCCGCTCGCCCGCCGGGCCCCCTGGCGGTGCGACGTCCCAGAAGAGCACGGCCGCCGTCCGGTCCAGCGTCGCCGCGTCGAGGGCGCCGACGCGGCGCATCTCGAGGCGCACCGACGGAGCCCGGCCGATGGCGAGCGCGCGCTCGAGGTACAGCGTCTCCTCTCGCGCGACGTCGTCGGGGAGGACCAAGGCGAGGGCGAGACCGTCGTCGGCAGGCAGCGTGAAGCGCGAGGTATCGTCGCCGGGGAGCGCATCCGGGGTGATGGCCACCCGGCCCTCGACCGCCGTGCCGGGCGCCGGGACCGCATCGAACGTGACCACGAGTTCGCCGGTCTCCGGCAACGTGGCCGTGCGCACCCCGACCTCGCGGCCCGCGAGGGCGAGGGTGATGCGGGCGGCGCGCGGCGCCGGCAGATCGCGCGTGACGAGGTGTGCCTGCACCTGCAACTGCACGCGCCCACCGTCGGCGACCCGGCGCGCCTGGACCGCGCGGATCGCGGTGTTGGGACGGACGGCGGGTGCGACCGCCGCGACGGCGATCGGGAGGCCCTTCGGCAGCGCGAGCCCGGCGACGCCGGACAGTCCGCTGCGCTGCAGGTCGGAGATGAGCACGAACTCCGGTGCCCCCGGCGGCGCCGAGACGAGGGCGCTGCGCGCCACGCGCAGGGCGGCCCCGATGCGCGTCCCGCGCGCGACGGGCGCGGTCGCATCCACGACCGCCCGCGCGAGGGCCTTGTCCTTCGTCCACGGCTGCGCGACCTCCGCCTCCTCATCGAACACGACCACGGCGACCTGGTCGTCGGGCGCGAGGCCGGCGAGCCGGGCGCGCGCCGAGTCCTGTGCCGCGGCCCACGTCCCGGCGAAGCCCATCGAGAGGGAGCGGTCGAGCAGCAGCACGACGCTGCGCACCCGACCCGCCGCGCCGGCCGCCGCCGCCCGCCCGAGGAAGGGCCGGGCGAACGCGACGGCCAGCAGTCCGACCGCGAGCGCGCGGAGGAGGAGGAGCGGCCAGTCGGTCACCGTCCGCCGGTCGCTCGTGCGGATGGGTAGCCGCACGAGGAACATGAGCGACGGGAATCGCGTCGGCGTCTCCTCGTTGCGATCCCGGAGGTGCATCAGCAGCGGGATGCCGAGCGCGGCGAGGCCGGCGAGGAAGGCGGGGACCAGGAAGCCCATCAGGCGGACCGCCGCGGGCGGAGCGAGAGGCGTTCCGGCATCAGCGCACCCGGCTCCGCGAGAGCCGATGGTCGAGGAACGCGTACAGCGCGCGGTCGAGCGGCTCGTCCGTGTGCAACGGTACGTAGTCCACGCCCGCCGCCGCGAAGCGCCGCTCGAGCGCCTGCCGATGTGCGCGCCAGAGCCCGAGATACCGGTCACGCACCTCGTCGGGCCGGAGCGGCAGGCGGAGGGCCGTCTCCCCGTCCTCGAAGACCGCGGACGCGTCGAAGGGGAACGTCTCCTCCGCCCGGTCGAGGAGATGGAAGACGAGCACGTCGTGACCGCGGGCACGCAGCGCGTCCACGCTGCGGCCGAGCGCCGCGGGCTCGGCGTAGCAGTCGGTCACGATGACCACGATGCCGGGACGCGTCGCGACGTCCGCGACCCGGTCGATCGCGGGCGGGAGCGCGCCTTCGCCCATCGGTCGGGCGCGCCCGAGCGCGTGCATCACGAGGTTGAGGTGCCGGGTGCTCGGTGGCACCATCTCGACGAGCGTCCCGGCGTAGGTCGCGAGCCCGACGCGGTCGCCCTGCCGCTGCGCGAGCCATGCGAGCGCGGCGACGAGGATGCGGGCGTACGCGAACTTGTTGACGGTCCCGCTGGCGTAGTCCATCGAGCCGCTGACGTCGAGCGCGAAGAGCACACCGGCATTCGTATCGGCCTCGTACTCCTTGAGATAGAAGCGGTCGGTGCGCGCGTAGGCCTTCCAGTCGATCCGTCGCAGGTCGTCCCCGGGCTGGTACTGGCGGTGCTCCGCGAAGTCGAGCGAGAGACCCTTGCGGGCGCTGCGGTGCAGCCCGTGCATGAACCCGTCGACGACCGTGCGCGCGAGGAGCGGCAGGTCAGCGATGCGCGCCAGCAGCGCCGGATCGAGGAACGTCTCGGGGGCGGTCATCGCGGCCAGCGGCTCAGAGCGCGGACTTCGGCGTCGGGACCGCCTGCAGGAGCTGCTCGACGAGGCGGTCGGTCGTCACCTTCTCGCTCTGCGCCTGGAAGTTGAGGATGACGCGGTGCCGGAGCACCGGACGGGCGAGCGCCTGCACGTCCTCGTAGCCCACATGCGCGCGGCCCTGCAGCAGTGCGCGCGCCTTGGCGCCGAGGATGAGCGCCTGCGCGGCGCGCACGGAGGCCCCGTAGTTGACGTACTGCCCGACGAAGGCCGGGGCCCCCGGACCGGGCCGCGTCGCCCGCACCAGGGTCACCGCGTAGCGCGTGACCGCGTCGGCGACCGGGACGCGCCGGACGACGCGCTGGAACGCGAGGATCTCCTCGCGGCTGATGACCGCCTGCACCGCCTCGGGCGGCAGCGCCGTGGTCGCCTTCACGACCGCGACCTCGTCCTCCTCGGGGAGGTAGTCGAGGTACACCTCGAGCATGAAGCGGTCGAGCTGCGCCTCGGGGAGCGGATACGTGCCCTCGAGCTCGATCGGGTTCTGCGTCGCGAAGACGAAGAACGGCGGCGCGAGCTCGTACGTGCGGCCCTGCACCGTCACGCGCTTCTCCTGCATGGCCTCGAGCAACGCCGACTGCGTCTTGGGCGGCGTGCGATTGACCTCGTCGGCGAGGAGCACGTTCGCGAACACCGGGCCCGGCATGAAGGCCAGTCGCCGCTGGCCCGTCGCCGGGTCGTCCTGGATCACGTCGGTGCCGGTGACGTCGCTCGGCATGAGGTCCGGCGTGAACTGGATCCGCGAGAACTTGAGGTCGAGGGCACGCGCCAGCGTCGAGATGAGCAGCGTCTTCGCGAGCCCGGGGACGCCGACGAGCAGGCAGTTGCCGCCGGCGAAGAGCGCGACCAGGGCCTGCTCCACCACGGCCTCCTGCCCGACGATCACCTTCCGCAGCTCGGCGGTGATGCGGCCGCCGGCCGCGTGGAGGCGGTCGGCCAGGGCGCCGTCGTCGAGGCCGGCGAGCGGGTCAGCGGATGGGGCGGTCACGGAGCGTCTCCACGGTGATGGTCAGCGGCTGAGGGCGTAGACGAGATAGTTGATGCCGAGCTTGTACGCTTCGTTGGTGAGATCCACGGGGAAGAACCCCTGCCCCGTGAACTCCCAGAACTCCGAGAGGTCGTTGTCGCGGTTGGCGAGCGCCAGCAGCCGCTTGCGCGGGTCGTTGTCCTCGAAGATGGCCCAGAAGGTGGGCTGCGCCCGGCCGTACGACTGCAGCGCCTCCGGGTCCGGCACGCGGTAGAACGCGTCGAAGATCGGGTGCGTGCCGTCGATGCGGATGAAGCGGAGCTCCGGCAGCACCCGCCGCATCTGGCGCTCGAGGTTCAGCCACGCCTGATCGCGGAAGTCGTCGAAGATGATGAACCCGCCCTTCCGCAGGTACGTCGACAGTCCGAGCACCTCCGACTCGCTCGGGCTCCAGTAGCCGGGCTCCGCCATGTAGGCGATCGGGTAGCGGAAGAGCTGCGGGTCATCGAGCCGCAGCACGGCATGCTGCATCGGGCGCGTGCGCACGGTCGTGAGCTCGCCCACGATCTGCGCGAAGTTGCGCTCGCCTCGTGGATAGTCGTGCGACCACGGAACGTCGAAGCCGCCGCGGGAGCCGCCCGCCCCCGCCGCGAGGCCCATCTCGTACCGGATCCGCACGAACGTCCACCGCCCGTCGTACGGCGGGTTCTCGCCGGGTTCCTCGAATCGCGGTCGGCCGCGCCCGCCTCGCTGCGCCTCGGCGGGGACGGCCACCAGCGCCGCGAGGAGCAGCGCGAGCCGGAGGCACGTCGCCGCGCGGCGGGCCCGGGCGACCGCGGTCACGGCGCCCCTCCCGGCGGCGCGTTGCGCAGCGCCAGCAGCAGATGCTGTGCGCGCTCGTAGGTCGGCGCCTGCTCCAGGACGCCGAGCACCTCGCGGCGCGCGGCGCCGCGGTCACCCGCCTCGAGCAGGGCCTGTGCGAGCTCGACGCGCGCCCCAAGCGGATCCGACGGACCGAGTGCCACGATGGCTCGCCGCTCGCGCACCGCGATGGCCGGCATCCGGGCGCGCGACGCCGCCTCGGCGAGGCGCGCGTGGAGCGCGGCGTCGTACGGCCAGATCCAGAGCGCGCGCTCGAGCGCGGCGACGACGGCCGAGTCCTGCCCGGCGGCCTGCGCCCGGCGCGCATCCTCGAGCACGGGCGCGAGGTCCGCGTCGCCGACGACGGCGGTGTCGCCGACGCCGGCTCGCGACGCGGCGGCGAGCTCGCGCGCGAAGCGCGCCCGCACCCACGCCTCGAATCGCGCGTCGAGCGCCGCCTCGTCGAGCCGCAGCACACGCTGGACGACGGCCGCCGTCGTGAGGCCCTCGCCCCATGCGCGCAGCAGGTCGCCGAGCGCCCGCGGGCCGAACTGCGCCTCGATCATCTCCGCGACGAGCGAGGCGTGGTAGTAGCTGAGGATGACCTCGTTGGGGTCCCGCGGCCGCACGAACCCCTCGTTCAGCTGGCTCACCGGGCGCAGCCGGTCCGCCTTGAGCGCCGCGAGGTACACGGGCGTCACGGTCGCACCCCACCCGGGCCGCGCCCGCCGTTCCTCGAACACCGAGACGCCCTCGGAGAACCAGCGCGGCACCCGATTCCCGGAGAGCCCGAGCGTGAAGGTGTGCGTGAGCTCGTGCCACGCGGTCGAGCCCCAGTTGAACGTCCCCGGATCGCGCGCCGACGGCGCATCGATCGCCAGCAGCCGCCCGAAGCTCACGCCGAGCGCACCCAGTCCCGTGAGTCCGACGGTGCGCACGGAGAAGTCGGCATGCCGGTCATAGATCTCCATCCGCACCGGTGCCGGGGGCCGGTAGTCGTAGCGCGCCGCGAGCGCGTCGTACGCCTCCTCGAGCAGCGGCGCGAGGTACGGCAACAGCACGTCGGCCTCGCGGGCGGGCGCGACGAACTCGAACCGGCCGGTCCGCACGGTACGGAAACCGGCGAGCTTGTCCAGCAGGTCGAGCGTGTTCTTGTGCCAGAGGTTGAACGGATCGATCGCGAACGCGCGTTCGATGAGGGCCCGGCCCTCGGCGAGGCGGCCCGCACGGAGGCGGTTCGTGCCCAGCGCGCCGAGCGCGGGCACCGACAGCGAATCGAGCTCGAGCGCGCGGGCCGCGAACCGCTCGGCGTCCGCGTACCGTCGCTGCCGGGCCGCCGCCTCCGACAGCGTCACGTAGAAGGCCGCGGGCCGCGGGGCGATCCCTTCGGCGCGCACGCGGGCGTTGCGGAACGCGGCGGAGTCGCCACGCACCCAGGCCGCGGCTCCCAGCACGGCCCACGCGTCGAGCGACCCTTGGTCGAGCACGAGGGCGCGGCGGGCCACCTCCGCCGCCGAATCGATGCGCTCGCCCTCGAGGTGCTGCGCCGCGATGAACGTGAGGACGGGTACCGCACGTGGGTCGGCCTTGAGCGCCTCCCGCGCCACGGCGAGGGCGTCACCCTGACCGGTGAAGGCGATCACGCGCGCGAGTCCCAGCGTCGCCATCGGGTGCCCCGGGTGCCGGCGCAGGACGCGTTCGTAGCCGAGCTTCGCCTCCGGCGCGACGTACTTGTCGAGCATGAGGTCGGCAGCGCGCAGCTCACCCTCGATGAGAAGGGAGTCCCGTGCGGTCGCGGCGTCGAACGCGCGCAGGGCGGCGCGCACGGCCTCCGCGTCGCCGGACTGCACGACGAGGTAGGCCCGCCCCGCCGCGACGAGGTCCCGCGCGGGCCACGCCGTCCCGCCGCGCTCGTACTCGGCGATCAGCGCGCGCGCCTCACGCCCCGCGGCGGCCCGGTCGCCGGCGCGGAGCAGGGCCTCCGCACGCTCGGCGCGAGCAGGCCGGTCCACCGACTGCGCGGCCCCGGGCCCCGACCCGGCGGCCAGGGCGGCGGCGAGCAGCAGGGCGGTCGGTCCGTACTTCACGGACGCCCCCCGGCCGCCCGGACCTCGGCGGACTTCTCCGCGATCGCGACGAGCAGCGCCTCCAGTTCCCGGTCGTACTCGGCGACGGGCGTCCCGCCCTTGCGCGCCTTGAGGCGGTCGAGCCGCGCCTCGAGCTCCCGCAGTTCGGCGATGAGCTGCGCGACGCGGGGATCGGCGCTCGCGGCCGGTGCCGCGTACACCGTCCGCGCCGCGAGCGTCGAGTCGCTCACCAGGGCGTGCTCGGTGAGCATGGCCCGCTCCTCCTGATAGCGCCTCGCCACCTCGCGCACCGCGAACGCGTACGACTCGAGCACCGTGAGGCGCCCGTCCTTGTCGGCATCGGCGTCGCCGCTCGCGAGGCCGCGCACGAAGGCCGCCGAGAAGCGCGATTCGTTGCGCTCGAACGGTGTGCGCGTCGCGGTGACGATCACCCGGCCGGGACCCTTGAGGTGCACGGCGAAGTCGCCGCTGCCGCTCGCCCCCACCACGAACACGACCGTCTGCCGCGCGAAGCCCGCGAGCCACCCCGCGTACTCCGCCGCCGTCGGATCCACGCCCGGGAGGTTCACGCGCGACTGCGCGCCCTCGCCCGAGCCGTGGCCGATGAGCGCGACGACCAGCACGTCCCCGGGCCGCACCTGGCGGGACAGCCGGAGGAACGACTCGGCGACCGCCTCCCGCGTCGCGCGCGCCGTGACACCGGCGTGCGCCGCGTCCTCGGCGAGCCAGATGCGCGACGAGTCACCGACGTTCCACTGCCGCGCCGCGACGTCCATGAGCGCCGCCCCCTGCGAGAGGAAGGCCGCCGAGTATTCGGGGGCGCCGCCGAGCCCGGTCACGACGAGCAGGTGCGTGCGCTGCGCGCGCGCGGACGTCGGACCGAGCGCGAGCAGCAGGAGCGCCGCGCACGCCGCGGCCGCGGGACCCGACCGCATCAGGCGAGCCCCCGGCCGCGCCGCAGGCCCCACTCGGCCGCCAGCAGGACCGCGAGCGCGAGGAACACGACCGGCATGTCCCAGAGATCGAGGGCGTCGCGGACCGCGACACCGCTGTCCGTGTACTGCACATCCTCGACCAGCCGTCCGGCCTCGGCGAGCGGGTAGTAGCGTCCGCCGGTCTCGGTCGCCACACGACGGAGGAGCGGCGCCCGCTGTTCGGCCTGCTCCACGTCGGCCCCGGCCTCGTCCGCGAGCAGCGGCGCGGGCGCGCCGCGCGTCGAATCCCGCCCGCGCCGCGCCTCGGCGGCGACCGCATAGAGCCCGGCCTCCTCCGCGACGAAGCGACCGCGGTAGACGCCGTCCTCGGCGAGCGACCACTCGAGCGGGACCGCTGTCTCGCGTCCGCTCGGGCTCGTCACGGTGGCGACCACCTGCGCGTCGTTCACCTCCACGTACCGCTCATCCGCGACGCGCACGCGCAGTTCGACCGGCTCGCCCGGTGCGAGGTGCGAAGGGACGACGGTCACCTCCACGCGGTCGGGACTCTCCTCGGTCAGCGCGCGCGCGATCTGGCGCCAGAGGGTCTCGTGCGTCACGTCCTCCACGGGTGTCGTGGGGTCCATCTTCCAGAGCCAGCTGTCCTGTGGCGCGAACACGCCCGAGGTCCCGCGTCCGAACCGCTGCGTCGCGTAGACGGGCTGGTCGATCGTCTCGCCGGCGCGACGACCGGTGAGCAGCGCCGTGGCGCCGGGCCGCAGGGAGCCCAGGGCGTTGACGACGGTGATCGGCGGCAGTGAGTCCCAGCGGATGGCATTCGCTGAGTCGTCGGCCGCGAGCCGGAGCGCGGCCTGGGCGGCTCCCGCGATGGTCGGCCGCACATCGAGCTCGACCGGCGGCGCCTCGGCCTCGCGCGGCGCGCGGTCGAGCGCGAGCGGCAGCACCTCCGCGACGGGTGTGCCGCGATAGCCGCCCTCGGCGAACGCGGCGCGACCGCCGAGCGCGAGGAGCCCGCCGCCGCGCACGCTCACGAACTCCGCGAGCATGCGCAACTGGTCCGCGGTGAAGAACGAGGCTTCGATGGAGCCGAGGATGAGCCCGCGGAAGGCGAAGAGCTCCTCGCGCCGTGTCGGGAAGCCCCCCGCGAGCTCCAGCGAGTCCCGGACGCCGAGGCGGAGGTACTTCTGCTCCGCGCTCCGCAACAGCGTCACCACGTTGAGGGCGGAATCCGCGGCGACGGCGCGGCGCAGGAAGCTCAGCTCCGGTCGCGGCTCCCCCTCGACGTACAGGATCCGGTCCGGTCCGTCCCGCACCTGCACCACGCCGTGCGCCACGTTGTTCTCGGCGATCGTCTCGCGCGGCAGCGTGCCCGCCCGCACGGTGATCCGATGCGGCCCGGGATCGAGGGGCGTCAGCGGGATGCGCGCCCGCATCGTCTCCTCGCGCGGCGGCAGCGTGACGACCTGCGTCCCGACGACACGGCCGTCCGCCTCGGCGACGAGCGTGAGCGCCTCCCCGGCGACGCCGCGTAGCCGCAGCGTGACGTCGGCGAGGAGGCCGGCGCCGCGCAGGGGGCGTGACGGGAGCGCGAGCCGCTCGATCGCGACATCGCGCGGGAAGCGCTCGAGTCCGGCGCCGACGGTGTACACCGGGATGCGGCGCGCGCGCAGCGCGAGCAACGCCGGCGCGAGTTCGCGACCGGCATTGTCGGCTCCATCCGTCACCACGACGATGCCCGCGATGGGCGTCCCCGCGAGCTCCTGGCGCACGCCGTCCAGCGCGCCCGCGAGGTCGGTGCGCGTCCCCGTCATCCGGAGCCCGTCGGCCCCCGCGGCCGGCCGCACGTCGGCCGCGAACCGGTAGAAGCGGAGCGCGAAGCGGTCGGCGAGCGCCCGGACGAGCGCGGTCGAGTCGGCGAAGATGCGCGTCGTCGCTGCGGCGCGCGTCTCGGCGCCGCCGTCCGCGAGCGCCATGGAGCGTGAGTCATCGAGCGCGATCGCCAGCACGTTGCGCTGGGGCACCGCGCGCGCGAGGACGAGGGTCGGTCTCGCGAGGCAGACGAGCAGCAGCAGGAGGAGCGCCGCGCGCAGGCCGGCGAGCGCGACGCGCCGCGTCCCGGACAGTCCCTGTACCCGTCCGTAGCTCCACACGGCCACGCCGACGACGGTCACCGCCGCGACCGCGAGCGACCAGGCGGGGAGGACGGGGCTCCAGACCAGCTCCCCCCGCTCCCAGGCCCGCGCCGGATGCTTGAACAGGAAGGTGAGGAGGGCGTCCATGGAGTCAGGGTCTACGCGGGGCATGCACGGGACGCTGGGCTGGCGCGGCGAGCGAATCTACCGCCGGGACCCGGGTACCGCTCGCGCACCCGTCGCGCCAGCTTTGGGATTCGTACCCATCGTCGTGCGGAGCGTTGCCAGCGTGCGGATCGGCATGGAGGTCGCGGTCATCGGAGGCGGGATCGCGGGGCTGTCGGCCGCGTGGCGGCTGAGCGCGCGCCATCGCGTGACGCTCCTCGAGCGGCATGCGGTCGCCGGCATGGACGCGCACTCGCTCGATCTCGAGCACGACGGCCGCACCTGGCGCATCGACGTGCCGCTCCGCGTGATCTACGAGGGCTATTACCCGACGTTGATCGCGCTCTATCACCGGCTCGGCGTCCAGCTCGAGCGGACGAACTATGCCGGCGCCTTCAGCCGGTTGGGCGGCGGCGTGTACTACCGCTACGCCAACTGGCTCGTCGGCGGGAAGTCGGTGCCCTTCCCCGTCCCACCGCTCGGCGGCGCCGCGTTCCGCATCAACCGCGACCTGCTGCGCTTCTACCGCCTCGCGCCGCGTGCCCTCGCCGACCTTGGCGACGACGAGCCGCTCGGGAGCTGGCTCGCGCGCAGCGGGCTCGGCGAGGAGTTCGCCGAGGGGTTCCTCATCCCGACCTTCGCGGCCGTCTGCACGTGCAGCAACGCCGCGGTGCGGGCGTATCCGGCGCGCGTCATCCTCGACTACCTGACACGCGGCCTGACCTTCGGCGGCGTGCGACGCGTCGTGCACGGCACCAAGGAGGTCGTTGCCCGGCTGACCGAACCGCTCGCCGCGGTGCGCTGCGGTGTGCAGGTGCGCGCGATCCGCCCCGACGTCGACGGCGTGAGCGTCGAGTGGGACGGGAGCGCGCACCGCTTCGATCATGTCGTCGTCGCGACGCAGGCCAACCAGGCCGCCGCGATGCTCGATCCCTCGTACCGCCGCGAGCGGGAGGCACTGGAACGCTTCGCCTACGAGTCGAGCGAGGTCGCCGTGCACACCGATGCGCGACTCGCGCCCCCCGACCGACGCCATTGGGCGCCGGTGAACCTCATTCAGTCGCCGGAGCACGACAAGCCGATGGCGACGATCTGGCTGAACCGGGTGCAGCCGGCGCTCCGCGATGCCTCGCCGGTCTTCCAGACGTGGAATCCCGTGCTGGAGCCGCGGGCCGAGACGCTCCGGGCGCGCTCGCGATTCGAACGGCCGCTCGTGAACTCGGCCTCCCTCGTCGGGGCGCGCGAGATCGCGATGCTGCAGGCACAGCA
>JAIBBJ010000197.1 GCA_019694735.1 Gemmatimonadaceae bacterium
AAGGACGCGGACTTCGCGATCGGCGTGCCGGGCGTCGGCCGATTCCGCGTGAACGTCTACCAGCAGCGCGGCTCGCTCGCGTACGCGTTCCGCGCCATCGCCTTCCAGGCGCTCAACCTCGAGGAGCTGAACCTCCCCGCGGTGCTGAAGGAGATCGCGCTGCGGCCCCGCGGGCTGGTGCTCGTCACCGGCATCACGGGCTCGGGCAAGTCGACCGCGCTCGCGTCGATGATCCAGTACGTCAATGAGAACAAGCATGCGAACGTGATCACGATCGAGGACCCGATCGAGTTCCTCCATCGCGACATCAAGTGCCACATCAACCAGCGCGAGGTCGGCACGGACACGACCAGCTTCGCGCAGGCGCTCCGCCGCGTCCTCCGCCAGGACCCGGACATCATCATGATCGGCGAGATCCGCGACCTCGAGACGCTCGAGATCGCGCTCAAGGCGGCTGACACCGGGCACCTCGTCTTCTCGACGCTCCACACGATGGACGCGACGCAGACGATCAACCGCATCCTGTCGTTCTATCCGCCGCACGAGCAGGCCGACATCCGCTTCCAGCTCTCGACCGCGCTGCAGGCGGTCGTCTGCCTGCGCCTCGTGCCGCGCCAGGACAAGCCGGGCCGCATCCCCGCCTGCGAGATCCTCGTCAACTCGGCCGCCGTCCAGGAGAACATCCGCGACGCCAGCAAGGCGCTGTCGATCCCGGACCTCATCCGCGAGGGCACCGTCCAGTACGGGATGCAGTCGTTCGACCAGTCCCTCCTCAACTGGTACAAGCAGGGCGCCATCTCGTACGAGTCGGCCCTCGCCGCCTCGTCGAGCCCGAGCGAATTCGCGCTGCGCGTGCAGGGCATCGCCGGCTCGTCCGAGGGCGACTGGAGCCAGGTCAACCAGGGCGCACGCTAAGTGTTCAAGAAAGTCCTCATCGCCAACCGCGGCGAGATCGCGCTGCGGGTCATCCGCGCGTGCCGCGAACTCGGCATCGAGACGGTCGCCGTGTACTCCGAGGCCGACCGCGAGTCGCTGCACGTGCGCTTCGCTGACGACGATGTCTGCATCGGGCCGGCCTCGGCGCGCGACTCGTATCTCCGCATCCCGCGGCTCATCGCCGCCGCCGAGATCACCGGCGCCGACGCCATCCATCCCGGCTATGGCTTCCTCGCCGAGAACGCGGAGTTCGCCGAGACCTGCGCGGCCTCGGGCATCACGTTCATCGGCCCGACGCCGCACCAGATCCGTACCATGGGCGACAAGTCGGCCGCGCGCGCCGCGATGATCGCCAACGAGGTCCCGGTGGTGCCCGGCTCACCGGGGCCGGTGGACGACGTGGATGAGGCGCTCGCGATCGCCGAGAGGATGGGTTTCCCCGTCATCATCAAGGCCTCGGCCGGTGGGGGGGGGAAGGGCATGCGCGTCGCCCGCGACGCCGACGACTTCGCCCGCTCCTTCCAGCTCGCCCGTTCCGAGGCGCTCAGCGCCTTCGGCAACGGCTCGGTGTATGTCGAGAAGTACCTCGAGCGGCCCCGGCACGTCGAGTTCCAGGTCCTCGGCGACACCCACGGCAACGTCATCCATCTCGGCGAGCGGGACTGCTCCGTGCAGCGGCGGCACCAGAAGCTCGTCGAGGAGGCCCCGTGCCCGGTGATGACGCCCGAACTGCGGGCGCGGATGGGCGCCGCCGCCGTGAAGGGCGCGAAGGCGATCGACTACGTCGGCGCCGGCACCATCGAGATGCTGCTCGACCAGGACGGCTCGTTCTACTTCATGGAGATGAACACGCGCATCCAGGTCGAGCATCCCGTCACCGAGATGCTCACCGGCGTGGACCTCGTGAAGGAGCAGATCCGCGTCGCGGCCGGCCTCCCGCTGGGGGTCACCGCGACCCCCGAGCTCCGCGGGCACGTGATCGAATGCCGCGTGAACGCCGAGGACCCGAAGCGCAACTTCCAGCCGAGCCCGGGGCGCATCGACGTGTTCCACATGCCGGGGGGCAACGGCGTCCGGGTGGACACCCACGCCTACGCCGGCTATTCGGTGCCGCCCTTCTACGACTCGATGATCGCCAAGCTCATCGTCCACGGGCGCGACCGCGACGAGGCGATCGCCAAGATGCGCCTGGCGCTCGAGACGTTCATCATCCAGGGCGTGACCACGACCATCCCGTTCCTCGGGACGCTGATGCAGCACCCGAAGTTCGTGGAGGGCGACGTCCACACGAAGTTCCTGGAGAAGGAAGGCGCGGACCTGTTCACGTGAGCGCGGTCGGGTCGTCCAATGGGCGGACGGGCGGCCGACCGGTCGCCCACGCCCCGGACCGCGGAGCGAGGTACCCGTGAGCACCACCTGGACATCCCCCGGCACCGAGCCGCTCATCGAGCGGCTCCGCCGTGCCGTCATCGGCCGCTACGACGTCTATGCCGAGCTCGGCGCCGGCGGGATGGCGAGCGTCTTCCTCGCCCTCGACCTCGCGCTCGACCGCAAGGTCGCGATCAAGGTCATGGCGCCGGCCCTCGCCACCTCGGCCGACAACGTCGAGCGCTTCAAGCGCGAGGCCAAGGTCGCGGCGGCGCTGAACCACCCGAACATCATCGGGATCCTGGCGGTCGGCGACGACCCCGAGCTCGCCTACTTCGTGATGAAGTTCGTCGAGGGCCGCTCCCTCGACTCCGTGATCCGGGACGACGGGCCGCAGCCGGTGCCGTTCGTGCAGAGCGTCATCGGGTCCGCCGGCCGTGCGCTCCACTACGCACACGGCCGCGGCGTGATCCACCGCGACGTGAAGCCCGCGAACTTCATGCTCGACCAGGACGGGTGGCTCGTCGTCACCGACTTCGGGATCGCGAAGCAGGGCGACGTGAAGGGGCTGACCGTCACCGGCTCGCTGATCGGGACGCCGTACTACATGGCCCCCGAGCTCTTCCACGGGAGGGCGGTCACGCCTGCCGCCGACCAGTACGCGCTCGGCATCGTCGCGTATGAGCTGCTCACCGGCACCCAGCCGTACACGGGGGACACCGTCGCCGAGGTGATGCGCGGCCACCTCTTCGACGCGGTGCCGAACGTCCGCGCCGTCCGCCCGGACGTGCCGTCGGAGGTCGACGCGTGCATCGCGCGGATGATGGCGAAGGAGCCGGCGGAGCGGTTCCCGACGCTCGAGGACGCGGTGCAGGCCTTCGGCGCGATCACCGCGACGCAGGAGCATCACGTCCGCACCCAGATCATCGAGCTCGCGCGCGTGGGGGCGGCCCAGCAACCGCAGGTGCGCGTCCCGGTGAGCCCCGTGCCCCCGACCCGCGGTGCGGCGGCCCGGAGTGGCGTGGGTCCGCTCGATGCGACGACGCCGCTCCCGCGAGCGCGCGCCGCCGGCTCGACCGGGCAGCCGACCTCGCCGCGCACCGCAGCGGGCACGCCAGCGGCGCCGCGCAGGGCGCTCTGGCCGATCGGGGCCGCGCTCCTGCTCCTGTTGGGCGGTGCCGGGGCCACCGCCGTGCTCCGCGGCGACCTTCTCGGGCTCGCGCCGCGCGCGGGCGGACCAGCGGGGGCGGCGCCGGCGACGAGCGCGA
>JAIBBJ010000054.1 GCA_019694735.1 Gemmatimonadaceae bacterium
CGGGGCGACCGGCCGCGCGGCCCGCGCCGCGACGACGACCGGGGCCCGCGCGGACCCCGGGGGCCGCGGTGAGCGGCGGCTTCCAGCTCACCGGCGGCTGGATCGAGGTGATCGCCGGCGTGATGTTCAGCGGGAAGAGCGAGGAGCTCATCCGCCGCGTCCGCCGCGCGATGATCGCGCGGAAGCGCGTGCAGGTGTTCAAGTCGCACCTCGATGACCGGTACGCCGGCGGCGTGTACGCCGTCGGCAGTCACGATGGCCGCACGATCGAGGCCTTGCCGGTGGACTCCGCGCACCAGGTGGCGCTCCGGCTCGACCCGCTCGCCCAGGTGGTGGCCATCGACGAGGTGCAGTTCCTCGACGCGGGGATCGTCGCGCTGGCGAGCGACCTCGCGCTTCGCGGACGGCGGGTGATCCTGGCCGGCACCGACACCGACTTCCGCGGCGAGCCCTTCGGCCCGATGCCGCAGCTGATGTGCGTGGCGGAGGTCGTGGACAAGCTGCACGCCATCTGCGTGCTCTGCGGGTCGCCGGCGAGCCGCAACCAGCGGCTGATCGACGGCCGGCCGGCGGCCTACGACTCGCCAGTGGTGATGGTGGGTGGTGCCGAGGCGTACGAGGCGCGTTGCCGCGCCTGCCACGCGGTCGCCCCGCCCGACGCCGGACAGCTCAAGCTGGTCTGAGCACCGGGGGCACGACGAGGGCTCGGGCGCCGACCGGCGCGCCGGGCCCTCGAGCGTTCAGGACCGGCCGCGCGCTCAGCGCGAGACCAGCACCTCCTCGAAGTACGCCACGGCACGCGGGTCGCCGCTCTGGCCGAGCCAGAAGATGGCCGTGCGGCGGATCTCCGGGTCGCGATGCGTGCGGGCGATGCGGATGAGCGACGGCACCGATTCATCCTTGGGCCGCTGCGAGAGCGCGAACACCGCGCTCTTCCTGACCTCCTGGTCCCCGTCCGCGTCGACGACCTCCTGCAGGCCGCGGGTCGCGGCATCCGCCGCCTCCTGCCCGACCCAGAACACCGCCTGGCTGCGCACCTCGCGGGGCCGCGCCTGGTCCTTCGCGAGGGCGAGGAGGCGTCGCCACGGATGCACCCCCTCCGCGATGGTCGCGGGGAAGATCGCGTCCTTCGCGACCGACCCGCGGCCCGACTCCGCCACCCCGAGGAGCCAGTCGCTCGCCTCAGCGGGCGCGACGGGCCCGAGGTCGCGTTCGGCGGCGCCGCGCCAGCGACCGCCGACGTAGGCGCGGACGGCGGTCACGCGACCGGCGACCCGGTCCACGGCGACGCGCACCGGGCCGGGCTCGCACTCCTCGACCCACTCGCCGCCCTGCCCGGTGCGCCGCCGGTCGCCCGGCCGGTGCACCTGGATGTTGCCGCGGCCGTTCCCGCAGACGCCCTCGGCGGCCGCGAACTCGAATCGCACCGTGCCGTCGCGGACCGCGGCGATGCGCGCCCCGAGGTCCTGGGCGCCGGCCCCCGCCGCGCCGAACGCGAGGGCGGACACCACCGCAGCGAAGGAGGGACGGAAGGGGAGCATCGCCGCCTCACTTGTTGATGAGGTCTTCGAGGAACTTCGCCGCTCGCGGATCCCGCGATTGGCTGAGCCAGAAGATCGCGTTCTTGCGGAGGTCACGGTCCGGCTCCTTGCGCGCGATGTCGATGAGCTTCTCCACCGCCGCAGCATCCCGCCGCTGCGAGAGCGTGAAGATGACCTGCTCGCGCAGCGCACGGTCCTCGCCCGCCGAGTCGTAGATCTCGCCGAGATCGCGGATCGGCACGCCCGACTGTCCCGCCCAGAACAGCGCGCTCTTCCGGAGCTCCGTGTCGAGCGACCGGTCCTTCGCGCGCTCAAGGAGGAAGCGCTGGTTCGCCTCGGAGCGGTTCTGCGACAGGGCGAAGAGCAGCTTCTCGCGCGCCTCGTCGTCCTGCAGTTCGCCGAAGAGCCCACGCAGGGCGGCCGAGTTCTCCGCGTTGGGCGACTGCCCCAGCCAGAAGATCGCGTCGCCGCGCACCTCGTCGTCCACGTCGGTCCGCCGCACGAACGCGCGCAGCACCTCCTGCGAGCGCTCGCTCTTCGACTGCGCGAGCGAGAAGATCGCGCGCTTCTGCATCTCCTCGTCGTCCGAGTCGCGGAGGATCTGCTCGAGCACCACGGCGGCCCGCGGGCTGTCCGTCTGCGAGAGCCAGAAGACGGCGTTCTCGCGCGTCGTCCGGTCGGGGTCGTTGCGCGCGACGTCCACCAGGATGTCGGCCGCCTCGTCGGTGCGCTGCTGCGACAGGATGAACACCGCCTTGCGCCGCAGCACCTCGGCGCACTTGTCGCGTCGGGCGAGGACCTTCTTCAGGATCGGCGTCGCCTGCTCGGGATTCATCTGCATGAGGGCGTTGATCGCCTCGACGCGCTCGTCGTCCGCGAACGCCTCGCACCCCGGGGGGACGTCCTCGTCCGGACCGCCGACCGCGAGCCCGCGCCGCTCCCGCTCGAGTTCGCGCCGGGCCGAGCGCAGCTCACGCTCCATCTGCGGTCGCACCTGGGCCAGTTCCGCCTCGATCTCGGGGCGCGCACGCCGCATCTCCTCGGCGGCGATGCGCAGCGCCTCCATGCTCACGCCCGCGACCTCCCCGGCGATCTCCTCCGCCATGTCGGCGAGGTCCGCCGCCGCGACCGCATCACCGGTCTGCGCGAGCTTGCCCTTGAGGCGCGTCAGCAGCACGCCCGCTTCCCCGGATGTCAGCGTCGGCGCGGACGCGTACTCCCGCTTCTGCCGCTCGAGCGACTCGACGGCCCGCCGGATGCTGGCCTGACGGCCGGAACGCTGCAGGGCGAAGGCCTCCCAGTAGAGCGCGTCGCCGGCGTAGGCCGAGCGCGGGTAGCGGTCGACGAGGTCGCGGAAGGTCTGCGCCGCGCGCGACCAGTCCTCCTCGGCGATCGCGATGCGGCCACGCCGCCACAGGGAGTCCGCCGTGTCCCGCGGCGCGTAGCTCGCCGCCGGCAGGCGCGGATCGTGCGTCGGGGCCGGGGCTGGCACGGGGGCCAGCAGCGCGCCGGCCGAGAGCGCGGAACAGATGGAGATGGTCAGGAGCTTCATCGTGGGTGTTCCTCAGGTTCCGGATGCGCCGGAGCGCAACCGCGTCAGGAGCTGGGTCCGTTGGAGCGTACGGTCGAGGATCTCGCGGTCCTCCGCGGAGCGGCCGCTCCGCTGGACGAGCTGCACGAGCACCGTCTCGAGGTCCTCGAGGAGGCGCCGCCGGACCGGGTCGTCACCCGCCGGCGAGTCGAGCAGCAGCCGCGTGTTGGTGAGCATGTCCTTCGCCCACCGGGCGGTGAGGGAATCCATCGCCGCGTCGGACGGCATCGACGCGACCACCGCGACGAGCGCCTCGGCGCGGCTGAGGTGCTGGCTGGAGGCGATCACGTAGGCCGGGGACTCGGCCGACGGACGCATCGGCGCCGGGGCGGGGGACGCGGCGAGCCCTGCGGGCCGCGGCGTCGCGCGGGCCGTGCGCGTGCGCGATCCGTCACCAGAGGAGAGGACG
>JAIBBJ010000057.1 GCA_019694735.1 Gemmatimonadaceae bacterium
GACGGGCGCACTACCCGACGGATCGTCGCCTGTCGGCGCCGCGCGCCCCGGCGCAACGCGCGCGGGATCGCCGCGCCCGATACCGGGGATGCGGCGCGGCTGGCACCCCGCGCCGGGGCTCGTGCGGGCATGGCGGGCGCCGGACCCGGGAGCGGCCGGGCCCGGCGCGTGAGCGGCTACGTCGAACTCCACTGCCACTCCACCTTCTCGCTCCTCGACGGCGCCTCGGACCCCGAACGGCTCGTGGAGCGCGCCGTGGAGCTCGGGCTCCCCGCGCTCGCGCTCACCGACCACGACGACGTGGGGGGCGCGGTACGCTTCGCGACGGCGGCGCGCACGGCGGGGCTCGCGGCGATCCAGGGTGCGGAGCTCACGGTGGACGTCCCGGTGCCACCGGCGCTCATGCGCGCCCTCGAACGCGCGGACGAGCACCTCGGCGCACGGACGGGCAGACGCGCCGACGACGGCGCGGTCCGGCTCCCCGGCCTCGCGCTCGGCGAGGATGGCGTACCGTGGCTGCGGACGCATGTCGTGGTGCTCGCGGAATCGCGCGACGGCTGGGGGAACCTCTGCACGCTGATCACACGGGCGCGGCTCGATCATCCGCGCGGCATGCCGCGCGTGCCGTTCGAGCTGCTCGCCGCGCACACGGCCGGGCTGTTCGCGCTCACCGGCTGTCCGCGCGGCTGGGTGCCGCAGCTGCTTGCCCTCGGGGAATCGGGGACGCCGGCGGGGCCGCGGGGATTCGGCGCGGCCGTAGCGGGACCGCGCGGGGCGTTGCTGCCGCGCGACGAGTCGGACCGCCTCGCCGCGACCGCGCTCGGCACGCTGGCCGACGCGTTCGGGCGGCGCCTCGCCGTGGAGTGCTGGGACCATGCGCTGCCGGAGGAGCAGGCGCTCGTCGCGCGGCTCCTCCCGCTCGCGGCGGCGCAGGGACTGCCGTGGGTCGTCACCAACGACGTGCACTACGCGCGGCCGCGTGGCCGGATCGCGCACGACGTCCTCTCGGCGCTGCGCCACGGCGCGACGCTCGACGAGATGGGGACGCGGCTGCGTCCGAACGGCGAGTGGCACCTGAAGGGGCACGCGCAGCTCGCGGCGCGCTGGACCGGTCACGAGGATGGCCTCGCGCGGACGCTCGCGGTGGCCGAGCGCTGCGCGTTCCGGCTCGAGACGCTCAAGCCGCGGCTGCCGCACTTCCCGCTGCCGACAGGGGTGAGCGAGGACGAGTACCTCGAGCGGCTCGTGGAGGCGGGGGCGCAGGAGCGCTGGGGCTGGAAGCGCACCGCACGGCACGACAAGCAGCTCGCGCACGAGCTCGCGCTGATCGCGCGACTCGGGCTCTCGGGCTACTTCCTCATCGTGTGGGACATCGTGCGCTTCGCGCGGCGCGAGGGGATCCTCTGCCAGGGACGCGGCTCGGCGGCGAACAGCGCGGTGTGCTACTGCCTCGGCATCACGGCGGTGGACCCGATCAAGCTCGAGCTGCTGTTCGAGCGCTTCCTGAGCGAGGAGCGGGCGGAGGCGCCGGACATCGACATCGACTTCGCGCACCGCGAGCGCGAACGCGTGCTGCAGTACGTGTACGCGCGCTATGGCCGCGAGCACGCGGCGATGGTGTGCGAGCACATCACCTGGCGTGGGCGGAGTGCGGTGCGCGATGCGGCGCGCGTGCTCGGCTTCTCACCGGAGCAGGCAGGGCTGATCGCGAGCTTCAGCGACCGCTTCAGCGCCCGCAATACGGCCGCGGCGCTGCGCGTGGGGATGCCGGGGCAGGCCATGGACGCGGCGACCACCGCCGCCGCGCGGGCGGCGGACCCGTTCGCGCCGGAGCGGGCCGACGCGATGGGACCCGCGAATTACACCAAGCGCGCGCTGCGCGATGCGCCCCAGGCCCTCGAGGGGAAGGCGCAGCGGGCGGGCGCGCGCGCGGTGGCGGTCGCGCTCGGAGGGTCGGCACCCGCCGGGGGACCGGCGGGAGCCACGCCCGGCGACGCGAGACCGGCCACGCCGGCGGCGGATGCACGCCCCGAGGCGGCGGAGAATCCTCGCGATGTCGCCGTGCGCCGCAACACGCTCCCGTCGCGCCCGGCCACGCTCGTGGACGCCGTCGCGAGCGACCTCGTGGTGGGGACGCACGCGAGCACCTTGCTGAAGGAGGCGCGCCTCGCGCAGCGCGCGGTGCACGCCGCGCCCGCAGCGCACCCGAGGCCCGCGGCGACCACCGCCGCGACGACCGCCGCGACGACCGGTGCCGCATCCCACACCGCATCCCCCACCGCATCCCCCCCCGCGCCGTCCTCGACGCCGTCCCCGGCGGACACGCTGCTCGCGCGCGCGCGCCTCGACCCGCACGACCCGCGCGTGCAACGTCTCGCCGACATCGTCGAACAGCTCGACGCCGCGCCGCGGCATCGCGGGATCCACGTCGGCGGCTTCGTGCTCACCGACGAGCCGCTGCGCACCGTGGTGCCGATCGAGCCCGCGTCGATGGAGGAGCGGACCGTGATCCAGTGGGAGAAGGACGACCTCGACCCGGTGGGGCTCGTGAAGATCGACCTCCTCGGGCTCGGGATGCTCACGGTCGTGCAGGACTGCCTCGCCTACGTGCGGCGCACGCGCGGCGTCGCGATCGACCTCGGCCAGCTCGACTGCGCCGACCCGGCAGTGTACGACGACCTCTGCCGCGCGGACACCATCGGCGTCTTCCAGGTGGAGAGCCGGGCGCAGATGAACACGCTGCCGCGGCTCAAGCCGCGCTGCTTCTACGACCTCGTGGTGGAGGTCGCGCTCATCCGGCCGGGGCCGATCCAGGGCGACATGGTGCACCCGTACCTCCGGCGGCGTGCCGGGCTCGAACCCGTGACCTACCCGCATCCCGCGCTCGAGCCGATCCTCAAGCGCACGCTCGGCGTGCCGCTCTTCCAGGAGCAGGGGATGCAGGTGGCGATCGCGGCGGCGGGGTTCACGCCCGGCGAGTCCGACCTCCTGCGCAAGGCGATGGGGCACAAGCGCAGCGCCGAGCGGATGGCGGACATCTGCCGGAAGATGCTGCGGGGGATGGAGGCGAACGGGATCGCGCCGGAGCTCGCGCAGCGGATCTACAACCAGATCAACGCGTTCGCGGACTACGGCTTCCCCGAGAGCCACGCCGCGAGCTTCGCGCTGATCGTGTACGCGAGCGCGTACCTGCGGCACTACTACGCGCCGGAGTTCCTCTGCGCGATCCTCAACGCGCAGCCGATGGGGTTCTACGCGCCGGGCACGCTCATCGAGGACGCGAAGCGGCACGGGGTGAAGGTGCGGCCGGTGGACGTGACGCGGTCGGCGTGGGACCACACCCTCGAGCCGGGCGAAGGCCGCAACGCGCCACCGGCGGTGCGGCTCGGGATCCGGTCGGTGCTGGGACTCGGATCCCAGGCGCGGGGGCGGATCGAGGCGGCGCTGCGGGATGCAGGGACGACCGCCACCACCGCAGGTACGGAGGACGTGGAGCAGGACACCAGGGACAGCGACCCCACCGACGGCACCGACGGCA
>JAIBBJ010000112.1 GCA_019694735.1 Gemmatimonadaceae bacterium
TCCCCCCGCCCGGCGTCCGCGCCCGGCGCCACCGCGCCGGCGGCCCCGCAGGGGAACGCGGGGACCACGTCCGCGCCGAAGACGGCGGCCAAGGCGAGCCCGGCCGCACCGGCGGGCCCCGAGGAGGCGCCGCCGGCCTGGCAGCGGCTCGACCCGGACCGCGACGGCGTGCAGGGCACGCGGGTGGACCGCGCGCTGAGCGAGCTCCTCGCGACGCGCCGGCCGCAACGCCGCGTGGTGGTGGCGGTGATCGACGGGGGCGTGGACACGCTGCACCCGCAGCTGCGACCGATCCTCTGGACGAACGAGCGCGAGGTGGCGGGCAACGGCGTGGACGACGACCGCAACGGCTTCGTGGACGACGTGCACGGCTGGAGCGTGATCCCCAAGCTGCCCGGCGACACGGGCCGGTACGACACGATGGAGATGACGCGGCTCCACGCCGCCTGCCGCGGGCTGCCCGCCGGGCGCGGCACGCCACGCCCCGACGACGCGCAGTGCGGCGCGGTCGCGAAGGCGTTCGCCGAGCAGGCGGGCGAGACGCAGCAGATGGCGATGCAGCTCGGCGCGATCCGCGGGATGTACACGGGCACGGTGACGCGCCTGCGCGCGGCGATGCGGACCGATACGCTCACGGCGGCCCGCGTCCGCGCGTTCACGCCGACGACGGGCGAGGAGACGAACGCGAAGACGATGTGGCTCCGGCTCGACGCGGCGGGGATCGACTCGGCGGCGCTGCACGGGGCCGGCGAGCAGCTGGCGGCGTCGAAGTTCCAGCTCGACACCATGTTCGACCCGCGCGGCGTGCCGCACGACCCGAAGGGCTCGAACGACGTGATGGGCCCCGACGCGACGCACGGGACGCACGTGGCGGGCATCATCGGCGCGCAGGCGCGCGCGGACGGCAGCGGGCGCGGCATCGCCCCGAACGTGGCGATCATGGCGGTGCGCGCGGTGCCGGACGGCGACGAGCGCGACGCCGAGGTGGCGCGCGCGATCCGCTACGCGGCGGACAACGGCGCGCAGGTGATCAACATGTCGTTCGGCAAGGGCTACTCGCCGGGCAAGCCGGCGGTGGACTCGGCGGTGCGCTACGCGGCGGAGAAGGGCGTGCTGATGGTGCACGCCGCGGGGAACGACGGCGCGGACAACGACCACGTGCCGTCGTTCCCGACGCGGCGGCTCGCGGACGGCACGGACGTCCCGAACTGGATCGAGGTGGGGGCGCTGTCGTGGAAGGGCGGCGCGCAGCTGCCGGCGGAGTTCTCCAACTACGGCGCGCAGATGGTGGACCTGTTCTCGCCGGGCGTGGACATCCGGTCGACGGTGCCGGGCGGCGGGATGGAGGAGAACAGCGGCACGTCCATGGCGGCGCCGGTGGTGAGCGGCGTCGCGGCGCTGCTGCTGGCGTACTTCCCGGAGCTGACGCCGACGCAGGTGGGCCGGATCATCGTGGAGACGGCGCGGCCGCTGCGCGACCTCGAGGTGGTGCGGCCGGGCGAGGACGGGGCGACGGTGCGGTTCGGCGCGCTCTCGCGGACGGGCGGCGTGGTGGACGCGTACGCCGCGGTGCAGCGCGCGCTGCAGCTGACGAGGCCGGTGCCGTGAGCCTCCAGATCGACCGCCGCGACCTCGCGTTCCTGCTCTACGAGGTGCTCGACGTCGCCACGCTCCCCGAGCGCCCTCGGTTCGCGGGCCAGGGGCGCGAGGTGTACGACGCGGTGCTCGACACGCTGGAGGGCGTGGCGGCCGAGCACTACGCCCCGTTCCGGAAGGCGAACGACCAGCAGGAGCCGGCGCTGGTGGACGGGCGCGTGATCACGAACCCCGGCCTCCAGCAGGGCTGGGACGCGGTGGCGGAGACGGGGATCATCGCGGCGACGCACGACGAGGCGCGCGGCGGGATGCAGCTGCCGCACGTGATCGCGTCGGCGGCGATCGCGTTCCTCGAGGCGGCGAACATCGGGTCGGCGAGCTACCCGATGCTGACGGCGGGCGCGGCGAACCTGATCGCCGCGTTCGGCAGCGAGGCGCAACGGCAGCGCTGGCTGCCGCGGATGCTGGCCGGGACGTGGTCGGGGACGATGGCGCTGACCGAGCCGGACGCGGGCTCGTCGCTCGCGGACCTGCGCACGAGCGCGCGGCCGCTGCCCGACGGCACGTACGCGATCGAGGGGACGAAGATCTGGATCTCGGGGGGCGACCACCAGCTCACCGGGAACATCGTGCACCTGGTGCTGGCGCGGATCGCGGGCGCGCCCGAGGGGACGAAGGGGATCTCGCTGTTCATCGTGCCGCGGAACACCGTGGCCGAGGACGGCACGGTGGGGGGCAGCAACCACGTGACGCTCGCGGGGCTGATCCACAAGATGGGCTGGCGCGGGACGACGTCCACGCTGCTCAACTTCGGCGAGCGCGGGACGTGCGTGGGCCACCTGGTGGGGGAGCCGCACAAGGGGCTCGCCTACATGTTCCACATGATGAACGAGGCGCGGATCGGCGTGGGCCGCGCCGGCGCGGCGATGAGCTACGCGGCGTTCCGGTACGCCGTCGAGTACGCGCGGACGCGGCGGCAGGGCCGGGTGCCCGGCGAGAAGGACCCGACGCGCCCGCCGGTGGCGATCGTGGAGCACGCCGACATCCGGCGGCTGCTGCTCACGGCGAAGTGCGCGGCCGAGGGCTCGCTGGCGCTCGTGCTCGAGTGCGCACGGCTGGTGGACGAGCAGGAGACCGGCGCGACGGAGGCGGCGCGGCAGGAGGCCGGGCTGCTGCTCGAGGTGCTGACGCCGATCGCGAAGACCTGGCCGGCGGTGTACGGGCAGGAGGGGATCTCGAGCGCGCTGCAGGTGATGGGCGGCTACGGGTACGCGCGCGAGTACGACGTGGAGCAGCTGTACCGCGACAACCGCCTGAACCAGATCCACGAGGGCACGAACGGGATCCAGGCGCTCGACCTGCTGGGGCGGAAGGTGCCGCAGGCGCACGGCGCCGCGTTCGCGCTGCTGGGGACGCGGATCGCGGCGGCGGCGCGGGAGGCGGCCGCCGCGGACCCGGCGCTGGCCCCGCTCGCGCAGCAGCTCGGCGCGGCGCTGGAGCGGATGGGGGCGGTGACGACGCGGCTGCTCGCCGCGATGGCGCAGGAGCCGGCGCGCGGGCTCGCGAACGCGACGGTGTACCTGGAGTGCGCGTCGCGCGTGGTGTACGCCTGGCTCTGGCTGCGGCAGGCGACGGTCGCGAGCCGCGCGCTGGCCGCGGGCGCGACGGGCCGCGAGGCGGACTTCTACCGCGGGAAGCTGCAGGCGGCGCGGTTCTACTTCGGCCAGGAGCTGCCGCGCACGCTGGCCGACGCGGACGTGCTGGAGCGGAACGACGCGAGCGCGTTCGAGATGCAGGACGCGTGGTTCTGAGCGCCGGGGCGTGATCGAGGTCGTCGGCTGGGACCCGGCGCGGAAGGCCGACTTCGACCGCCTCAACCGCTGGTGGCTGGAGCGCTGGTTCACCGTGGAGCCGCTCGACGAGGTGCAGCTCGGCGACCC
>JAIBBJ010000176.1 GCA_019694735.1 Gemmatimonadaceae bacterium
CCGGACCACATCGTCCAGACCATCAATACGCGCGTCGCGATCTTCACCAAGCGCGGCGCACGGTTCGACACGACCGGGAAGGCGCTCTACGGGCCGGTGCCGAGCACCAACCTGTTCCGCGGCTTCGGCGGGGCGTGCGAGGAGATCACCAGCGGGGATGTCGTCGTGCGCTACGACCAGCTCGCCGGCCGCTGGCTCTTCGTGATGCCGGTGTTCCGCCGCGTGCGCCCGCGCACCGCGCCGCACGGGCCGCGCGAGGCGGTGCTGTACCAGCCGACCCCCGCCGACTCGGTGAACGCGCCGCCGCGCCCGCTGCCGCCGCCTCCGCCCGCCGACTCCGGCGCGTACGCGATGTGCTACGCCGTCAGCGCCACCAGCGACCCGATGGGCGCGTGGTACCGGTACGAGTTCACGCGCCCGCTCTTCCCCGACTATCCGCGGCCCGCCGTCTGGCCCGACGGCTGGTACCTGCCGACCAGCACCGGCGACGACGTCATCGAGAAGCACGTGTGCGTCGCGGACCGCACCCGGATGCTCCGCGGCGAGGAGGCGACCGAGCAGTGCGTCATCGTGCCGGGCGTGAACTTCCTCAACACCAGCGACCTCGACGGCATGGCGCCGCCGCCGGAGGGCGCGCCGAACCTCGTCGTCGCCGCGGGTGGCACCCAGCTCCAGGGGATCCTCGCGAGCGACGCCCTCTACGCGTGGCGCCTGCACGTGGACTGGGCGGACCCGTCGCGCACGCGGCTCGACGGGCCGGAGCGGCTCACCGTCGCGCCCTACCGCTATCTCTGCGGCGGGCAGCTCACCGAGTGCGTGCCGCAGCCCGGCGTCACGCGGCGGCTCGACTCGCAGGGCGACAAGCTGATGGCGCGGCTCGTGTACCGCCGCTTCCCGACGCATGAGGCGCTCGTCGCCGTCCATTCCATCGAGACCGCCAACGGCGCCGGCGGCGTGCGCTGGTACGAATTGCGCGTCGCGGCGGACCGCACGCTGCGCGTGCACCAGCAGGGCACCTTCGCGCCCGACGCGCTCTACCGCTGGATGGCGAGCCCGGCGATCGATCGCCTCGGCAACATCGGGATCGGCTACTCGACCGGCGGCGCCGAGGAGTTCGCGGGGCAGCGGTTCGCCGGGCGCACCCCGGGCGCGCCGCTCGGCACCCTCGACCTGCGCGAGACCGTGCTCGTGCGCGGCGCGGCCGCGCAGACCTCGACGCTCCGCTGGGAGGACTACACCCAGACGGCCGTGGACCCGAGCGACGACTGCACCATCTGGTATGTCGGCGATTACCTGCAGGCCGGTGCGACGAACTACTCGACGCGGATCGGGGCGTTCCGGCTGCCGGGGTGCGGCGGATGACGCTACAGCGTCGCGGGGAGCCGGCCGGTGTTGTGGCTCCGCGCGCGCGCCTCGGCCACCATGCCGCGCAGCAGCGCCACGAGCTCCGGGACCGCGAACCCCACGTGGGTCGCCCCTTCATAGAAGCCCGTGCCGAGCCCGATGCGCCGCGCCTGGTCGGCACGGCGGAACGACATGGACTTGAGGAAGTCGTACACGATGTAGCCGATCGTGCACTTCCACAGGACCCGCTCGAGCAGGGCCGCCTCGGACGGCGGCAGCGACGACCGGATGATCTCCACCGCCTGCTCCCGGTAGAGCAGCTGGTGCACCGGCGTGTCGAGGATGACCGCGAGCCCCTGCACGGTGGCCGCCGAGAGGCCCATCAGCGACCCGGCGATCCGCACCACCTGCAGCGGATGCACGAGCGAGAGGTACGGGTCGCGCGCGAGCGCCTCCGTCTCGTCCACCGCATTCGGGTCGCCCTCGGGGTTCGTCGTCACCAGCGCGTGGGTGACTCCCTCGAGGTACGTCGCGGCGAGCGAGAGCGCCTCGCTGTAGCGCTCCACGTCGAGCAGCGCGAGCAGGTAGCCCACGCGCCCGTCCACGTCGTCCCAGTACGCGTCGATGACCTCGGCGTACGCCCGCGGTGCCGGCACCATCGCACGCGCTTCCGCAGCCGGGGCCGACGCCTCGATGGCGGCGGCGTCGGCAGGCGTCTGGTGCAGGCGGAGGGCGGGAGTGGCCACGTCCAGGGTCGGCTCGCGAAGGGGGCGGGTCAGGAAGGGTGCCTCAGCAAGGCGAAGTCCCGCAATCCCTGTGCCGGGGGGTGGGGCGAACTGTCGCGGTGCGGGGCGGCGTCAGCGCCGGCAGGCCGGGGCGGGGGCGAGGCTCGCCTCCCGCGCGAGCGGGGCCACGCTCAGGAACTGCACCGTCGCCGGCTCCGTCGGCGCGAGGGTGACCGCGACCACGAGGTCGCCGCGGGCGCACCGCAGCCGCCAACGCCCGCGGAGTGCGTTCTCCGCGACCATCGCCCCCTCCGGACGGCAGTCCCCGCCGGCGGCCTCCACCAGCGCGCCGATCTGCGCACGCCGCCGATCCGCGGGCTCGTCCCGGAACAGGTTCATCGCCGCGAGCGAGTCGGCGAGGGGCGGCGACCAGGCGTTGACGAGCCGCGACACCTGTGCGCGTCGCGTCTCGAGCACCGGGGCCGGCTGCGGCTCGCGCGGCTCGAGGGCGCCCGTGCGCTTCAGGATCGCGAAGGCCTCGTCCACCGTCGGCGTCCACGGCGTGTACGTGAGCGAGCCGAGCGCGATGATCCCCACCCCGTGCTCGGGCAGCCACTTCATGATCGAGCCGTAGCCCGGGAGCCCGCCGGTGTGCGAGACGGCCACGCGGAAGTC
The DNA here is from genome assembly GCA_019694735.1 of Gemmatimonadaceae bacterium. Lineage (GTDB taxonomy): Bacteria > Gemmatimonadota > Gemmatimonadetes > Gemmatimonadales > Gemmatimonadaceae > Pseudogemmatithrix. The sequence goes on from JAIBBJ010000176.1 coordinate 2,745, forward strand.
GCAGTTCTGGTTGACCCGCAACCCGAACCCGTACCCGCCGGCGTTGAGCGTCAGCTGCTCCCCGCCGGCGACGGCCGAGGCGCCGCTGAAGCGCTGCAACTGCTGCATCTCGCGCACCGAGCTCCGCTTCACCGGTCCCGTCTCGGCGCCGTCGCGCGCGGGCCACGCATCGAGCAGGAACGCCACCCACCGCGTGAGGTCGGCCGGCGTGGTGAGCATCCCGCCCATCACGCCGAACGCGCCGTCGGGGAGCGGCGGCTCCAACAGCCACTGGCCGTCCTGCAGCCGGTAGCCGTAGGCGAGGCGCGCCGGGTCCACGTCGCGCGTCTCCAGCGTGGTGTGGCGCATCCCCAGCGGCAGCAGGATCCGCTCGCGCAGGTAGCGCGCGTACGGCATGCCCGCGACGTTCGTGACGATGCGGCCGAGGATGGCGAAGCCGTAGTTGGAGTACTCGTACGCCGTGCCGGGTGCGGTGGAGAAGGGGATCCCGCCGCGGAGCATCGCGCTGAACTCCGCCTCGGTGCGGTCGAGCTGCTGGTCGCCCCAGGGGTTGTCCTCGGGGAAGCCGGCCGAGTGCGTCAGCAGGTGGCGCACGGTGATGCGCGGCGCGTCGGTGGTGGCGTAGCGCAGCCCGCGCAGCTCCGGCACGTACTGCTCCGCCGGCGCGTCGAGCGAGAGCTTCCCCTCGTCGCGGAGCTGGAGGATCGCGAGCGCCGCGAAGCTCTTGCTCATCGAGGCGATGCGGAACACGCTCGCCGTGTCGGTGCGCGCCCCGGTGCGGACGTCGCGGATCCCGCCGGCCACCACATGCGCCAGCCGCCCGTCGATGATGATCCCGTAGGCGTAGCCCGGCACGCGCCGCTCGGCGGCGAAGCGCGCGATGAGCGAGTCCACCGCCGGGAACGCGGCGCGCAGCTTCTCGGCGCGCTGCGGATCGGCGAAGCGCGCGGGCGGCGCGACGGAGCTGAGCGACTGGGCATGCGCCTCGGCGGTGCCCGCGCCCGATGCGACGGTGCAGGCGACGGCGAGCGCGGTGGCGAGCCACCGGCGGCCCGACCGGCGGGCGGGGCGGTGGACGGCGCGGGAGGCAGGGGCGGGACGCATGTCGCAATACTGCGCGCGCCGCGCCCCCGGCGCGACTGCCGCCACGACCATGGCCGCGGTCACAGCCGCGACCACGGCCGGCGCCTCAGGCCTTCTTCACGAACTCCGACTTGAGCTTCATCGCGCCGATCCCGTCGATCCGGCAGTCGATGTCGTGGTCACCGTCCACGAGCCGGATGTGCTTCACCTTGGTGCCCACCTTCACCACCGAGGACGAGCCCTTCACCTTCAGGTCCTTGATCACGGTGATCGTATCGCCGTCGGCGAGCACGTTGCCCACGGCGTCGCGGACCACGCGCGCGCCCGGCGCGCCGTCGCCCGCCGCGCCGGCATCGGGTGCGCCGGGCGCCCACTCGTGCGCGCACTCGGGGCAGGTGAGCAGGGTCCGGTCCTCATAGGTGTACGCGGACCCGCAGCGCGGGCAGGGGGGCAGGGTCGTCATGGTCCCGCAAGCTAAACGCGCCCGGACGCGGTATGCTTGGGCGGTCCGCCCCTCCACCCACCACCGTCCCTGATGCCCATGCGCTCCCTCCGCCGCGCCGCCGTCCTCCTCGCCGTCGCCGCGGCGACGCCGCTCGCCGCCCAGTCCCCCGAGGCGATTCCCGCGAAGTACCGCGACGTCGCCGCGCGCATCATCGCCGCCGCCGAAGCCGACTCCACGGGCGCGTGGGACCGCATCGCCGAGCTCAGCGACCGCTTCGGCCACCGCCTCTCCGGCTCCCGGGCGCTGGAGGACGCGATCGACTGGGTGGCGGCGACGATGCGGCGGGACGGGCTCGCGAACGTGCGGAAGGAGCCGGTGATGGTGCCGCACTGGGTGCGCGGCGCCGAGTCGCTCGAGCTCGTGTCGCCGCGCCGCGCGCCGCTCCCGATGCTCGGCCTCGGCGGCAGCATCGGCACGCCGCCGGGCGGCATCACCGCGGAGGTGATGGTGGTCGGGAGCTTCGAGGAGCTCGCGGCGCGCGCCGCCGAGGCGAAGGGGAGGATCGTGCTCTACGACGCGGCGTGGCGCGACTACGGCTTCAACGGGGCGTTCCGCCGGCAGGGCGCGATCCACGCCGCCCGCGCCGGCGCGGTCGCCTCGCTCGCGCGCTCGGCGGCCTCGTATTCGATGCGCACGCCGCACACCGGCAACATGGCCTACGACTCGACCGTCGCGCGGATCCCGCACGCGAGCGTGACGGCCGAGGACGCGATGATGATCCGCCGGATGATCGCGCGCGGCGAGACCGTGCGGGTCACCCTCCGGATGGAGGCCCGCATGCTGCCCGACGCGCAGAGCCACAACGTCATGGGCGAGCTCCGCGGCCGCGAGCGGCCCGACGAGGTCGTGGTGATGGGCGGCCACATCGACTCGTGGGACGTCGGCGCGGGCGCGATGGACGACGGCGGCGGCGTGGTGGTCGCGTGGGAGGCGGTGCGGCTGCTGCAGCGGCTGGGGCTCACGCCGCGCCGCACCATCCGCGTGGTGGGCTGGACCAACGAGGAGAACGGCGGGCGCGGCGGCGCCGCCTACCGCGACGCGCACCAGCGCGAGGTGCACCAGCTGGCGATCGAGTCCGACGGCGGCGTCTTCGCCCCGCGCGGCTTCGGCTTCACCGGCTCGGCGGAGTCGCGCCGTGCCGTGGAGGCGATCGGGTCGCTGCTGGCCCCGATCGGCGCCGGCACGATCGGCGCCTCCGGGGGCGGCGCCGACATCGGTCCGATCATGGCGACCGGCGTCGCCGGGATGGGCCTCGACGTGGACGACACCCGCTACTTCTGGTTCCACCACACCGACGCCGACACGCCGGACAAGCTCGACCCGCGCGAGGTGCAGCGCGTGGTCGCCGCGATGGCGGTGATGGCGTACATCGCGGCGGACCTGGAGCAGTCGCTGAGACCCTGACGCGCGCGCACGGCGCGACGGGAACAGGACCGCGGGGCGGGCGCGTTGGACCGATGCGCCCGCCGGCACTATGCGGTGCGGCGTCAACCATTGACCCGCGAACCATGTCACATCCCGATCGCACCGCCCCGGGCAAGTGCCCGGTCGCCCACGGCGGCAGCGCCGTCACCACCGCCGGCCGCCCCACCAACCGCGATTGGTGGCCCAACGCCCTCAACCTCGGCATCCTCCACCAGCACTCGGCGCTCGAGGATCCGCTCGGCTCCGGCTTCGACTACCGCGAGGCGGTGCAGTCGCTCGACGTCGAGGCGCTCAAGCAGGATCTCTTCGCCCTGATGAAGGATTCGCAGGACTGGTGGCCCGCCGACTACGGCCACTACGGCCCCCTCTTCATCCGCATGGCGTGGCATTCCGCCGGCACCTACCGCACCGGCGACGGCCGCGGCGGGGCGGGCTCGGGCACGCAGCGCTTCGCGCCGCTCAATTCGTGGCCTGACAACGGCAACCTCGACAAGGCGCGCCGCCTCCTCTGGCCGATCAAGCAGAAGTACGGCAACGCCCTCTCCTGGGCCGACCTCTTCATCTTCGCCGGCAACTGCGCGATCGAGTCCATGGGGCTGCAGCCGTTCGGCATGGCCTTCGGCCGCGCCGACGTCTGGTCCCCCGAGGAGGACATCTACTGGGGCACCGAGTCCGAGTGGCTCGGCGACAAGCGCTACCACGGCGACCGCGAGCTCGAGGACCCGCTCGCGGCCGTGCAGATGGGCCTCATCTATGTGAACCCCGAGGGCCCCAACGGGAGGCCCGACCCGCTCGCCTCGGCGCGCGACATCCGCGAGACCTTCGCGCGGATGGCGATGAACGACGAGGAGACCGTCGCGCTCACCGCCGGCGGCCACACGTTCGGCAAGATGCACGGCGCCGGCGACCCCTCGCTCGTGGGGCCGGAGCCGGAGGCCGCGCCCATCGAGACGCAGGGGCTCGGCTGGATCAACGCGCTCGGCACCGGCAAGGGCGCGCACACCACCACCTCGGGTCTCGAGGGGGCGTGGACGCCCACGCCGACGCAGTGGGACCACAGCTACTTCGACACCCTCCTCGGCTGGGAGTGGGAGTGCGTGAAGAGCCCGGCCGGCGCCTGGATCTGGGAGCCGACCGACAAGGAGAAGGCCCGCACCGTCCCTGACGCCCACGTGCCGGGGAAGAAGGTGCTGCCGGCGATGAGCACGGCCGACATGGCGTTGCGCACCGACCCGCAGTACCTCGCGATCGCGAAGCGCTTCCAGGCGGAGCCGCAGCGGTTCGCCGATGCGTTCGCGCGCGCCTGGTTCAAGCTCACGCACCGCGACATGGGGCCGCGCACGCGGTATCTCGGGCCGCTCGTCCCGCAGGAGGAGCTGCTCTGGCAGGACCCGGTCCCGCCGGTGACGCACCCGCTCATCGATGCGGCCGACATCGTGGCGCTCAAGGCGAGGCTCCTCGGCGCCGGGCTCCCCATCGCGCAGCTCGTCGCGACCGCGTGGGCCTCGGCCTCGACCTTCCGCGGCTCCGACAAGCGCGGCGGAGCGAACGGCGCCCGGATCCGCCTCGCGCCGCAGAAGGACTGGGAGGTCAACCAGCCCGCGAAGCTCGCCCGCGCGCTGGAGGTCTTCGAGACCATCAAGGCCGAGTTCGACCGCACCGCGACCGGGGGCAAGCGTGTCTCGATCGCCGACCTCATCGTGCTCGCGGGCTGCGCGGCGGTGGAGGCCGCGGCCACGAAGGCCGGCGTGCCCGTCACCGTGCCGTTCCGCCCGGGCCGCACCGACGCCACCGCCGCCCAGACCGACGCGGCCTCGTTCGCGGTGCTGGAGCCGATCGCCGACGGCTTCCGCAACTATGAGAAGGCGCAGTACACCGTGCGCGCCGAGGAGCTGCTGGTGGACAAGGCGCAGCTGCTCACGCTCACGGCGCCGGAGATGACCGTGCTCGTCGGCGGCCTCCGGGTGCTCGGCGCCAACCACGGCGGCGCGCGGCACGGCGTCTTCACCGACCGCCCGGAGGTGCTCACGAACGACTTCTTCGTGAACCTCCTCGACATGCGGAACACGTGGAAGCCGACCTCGGCCTCGGCGGACACCTTCGAGGTGCGCGACCGGGCGACCGGCGACGTGAAGTGGACCGCGACGCGGGTGGACCTGGTCTTCGGGTCGAACTCGATCCTGCGCGCGCTGGCCGAGGTGTATGGCCAGCACGACGCGAAGGAGCGGTTCGTGCGCGACTTCGTGCGGGCGTGGGTGAAGGTGATGGAGCTCGACCGCTTCGACCTGCACGCCTGAGCGCGGTCACCCCGGCGGGGCGCCGGCGAGGGCCTGGAGCATCCGGGCCCCCGCCGCCGCCCGCGCCGCGTCGAAGCGCGCGACGCGCTTCACGTTGTACAGGTGCGTGAACGTCACGTTGTCCGTCGTGGAGTTCCCGCCGAAGTAGCCGCAGCCGAGCGTGAAGCTCGGCATCAGCCCCGTCGCCAGCCCGGCGACGCCCTGCGCCGCCGGCGCATTCACCAGCACGCGGCTGGTCGGCATCGCCGCCCCGAAGCGCGCGATCGTCGCCGCGCTGCCGCTGTGGATCACCGACGTGTGCCCGGTGCCCTGGCGCGCCAGCAACCGCTGCGCGAGCGCGATCCCCGCGTCCACGTCCGCGACCGCGAAGAGCGAGAGGATCGGCGTCAGCTTCTCGCCGGTCATCGGGCTCGCCAGGTCCGGCTCCGTGGGCACCACCAGCAGCTTGATCGGGTACGGCCGCGTGACGCCGAGGAAGTCGGCGATCCGCTGCGCCGACTGCCCGATCACCTGCGGCCGCAGCGCCTGCGTCTTCGGCTCGACGATCGTCGCGACCGCCTTCGCCGCCTCGTCCGGCGTGAGCACCGCCGCGCCCATCGCCTCCAGCGCCGCGGTGAACGGCGCCACCGCCGCCTGCTCCACCACCAGGTTGTGCTCCGAGCCGCAGATGAGCCCATTGTCGAACGACTTGCTCTGCACGATCATCGCCGCCGCCTGGCCGAGGTCGGCGTCGGCGGTGACGAGGCAGGGGGCGTTGCCGCTCCCCACGCCGATCGCCGGCGTCCCCGAGCTGTAGGCCGCCTTCACCATCCCCTGGCCGCCCGTCGCGAGCACGAGCGCGACCCCCGGGTGCGACATGAACCGCTGCGTCTTCTTGCGGCTCGTGCGGTTCTTCACCCACTGCAGCACCCCCTCCGGCGCGCGGTGCTTCCGGAGCACCCCCGTCATCAGCTCGGCGGTCGTGTTGCCGACGTGCCGGCAGGTGTGGTGGAAGCTGAGGATCAGCGCGTTGCGCGCCTTGAGCGCGATCAGCGTCTTGAAGATCGCCGTCGCCACCGGGTTCGTCTGCGGGATGAGCCCGAACACCACGCCCGCCGCCTCCGCCACCTCGTCGAGGTGCAGCTCGGGATGCTGCGCCACCACCCCGGTGCCGGGTCGCCCGGCCAGCGACTGGTACACCCCCACGCTCGCCATGATGTTCTTCGCGACCTTGCTCTCGACGTCGCCGATCTTCGTCTCGTGCACCGTCGCGAGCGCCAGCTCGGCCGACTTCGCCGCGACCGCCTGCGCGAGGTCCCCGAGCAGCGCGTCCATCCGCGCCTCGTCCCAGGCGGCGAGCTCGCGCTGCGCCTCCTGCGCGCGCGCCACCATCGCGTCCACCTCGGGGTCCGGCTCGTCGGCGAAGATGTGGTCGGCGAGGCGCTCGGTGGTCTTCCGCAGCTTGCGCGCGGCGTCGGCGCCGAGGGCGCGGAGCAGCGTCGCCGCGAGCGCGGGCTGCTCGCGCGTCAGCGCCTGCAGCTGCGTCACCGTCAGCCGCCGCGCGATCACCGGCGTCTCGGCGTACGCCGACGCCGAGCGCGACTGCTCGTCGAGCAGCGCCACCTCGCCGACCACCGCGCCGGGCTCGAGGTAGGCGAGCACCCCCTCGGTGTCCACCTCGGGGCGGGGGATCTCCAGCCGCACCGTGCCGGCGTCGATGAAGTACGCGCAGTCGCCCGCGTCCCCCTCCGCGAAGAGCTGCGTGCCCGCCTCGAACCGCACGGTGTCGAGCACCTGCGAGATCGCATCGAGCTCCTCCGGCGTGAGGAGGTTGAACGGGCGCGGGAGCGGGATGGACGGACGGCGCGGCGGCTGCGTGGGAGCGGTCATCGGGCGGGACGGGTGAGGGCGGGACGGACGGGGCGGGCGGTCACGACGGGATCGTGGGCGAGGCGGCCGGCGTCGCCGCGCGCGGCACCGCGCGCAGCTCCTCGCCGAACGTGCGGACGGTCTCGGAGAGCGCGACCGCCTCCTGCTTGCCGAGCGAGAGCACCGCGACGCGGGAGACCGCGCGCACGGTGGCGGTGCGGCGCGTGCCCTTGAACACGGCCATCTCCCCGAAGTGTTCCCCTGGGCCGAGGGTCGCGAGCGGGCGCTCCGCGCCGTCGTCGCCGCGTTGCACCACGGCCACCTCGCCCTCGGCCACGAGGTACAGCCGCGAGCCGAGCTCGCCCTGGCGGACGATCTCCTGCCCGGGCTCGAACACCTCGCGCACCACCCCCACGCGCTCGCTGCTCTGCATCTGCACCATCTCGCGCCCCGAGAGCGGCACGAGCAGCCAGTCGAGCAGGAGCCGCAGCCGGCGGTCCCAGGTGGGGATGAAGCCGAGCGCGAAGATGCGCCACGTCACCCAGCCGGCGATGCCGACGATCGGGAACCCCTTGAGGTGCGCCACCGCGCGCCGGCGCCCGAGCGAGCAGGCATCGCCGAGGCCGGAGAAGCCGAGCGGCCGCGGCGTCTCGCGCCGCGCGACGAGTCCGAGGTTGAGCCCCACGCGCCGCGCCTCCATCATCGCCCACACGGCGAGCGGCGGGCAGGTGCCGCCCTTGGGATGCGGGATCGCGGCACAGTCGCCCGCCGCCCACACGTTCTCGGTGCCGAGCACGCGGCCGGTGGCATCGGTGCGCACGCGCCCGCGCTCGTCGCGGTCGAACGGGAGCGCCGCGATGAGCGGGTTCACGCCGGTGCCGACGCACGAGATGATCGTGCGCGTCGGGATCCGCGTGCCGTCGTCGAGCACCGCCTCCTCGGCCGTCGCCGAGGCGAGCCGGCGGCCGAGCCGGAACTCGATCCGCTGCGTCGCGAGGTACTCCTCGGCCCACTGCAGCAGCGTCGGATGGTGCGGGTCGAGCTCGGGGAGGATGCGCGCGCCCGGGTGCACGACGACCACCCGCACCTCGTCGGGCACGAGGCGCGGGTAGGTGCGCCGCGCCGCCTCCCGCGCGAACTCCTCCAGCTCGGACGCGACCTCGATGCCGCCGAAGTTGCCGCCCGCCACCACGAAGGTGAGGAGCCGCCGCCGCTCGGCCGCGTCGGGCTCCAGCTCCGCCATCTCCAGCACGCTGATGAGATGGTTGCGGCAGGCGAGGGCGTCGTAGGCGTTGCGGAGCCGGAACGCGTGCTCGGCGAGGCCGCGCCCGCGGTCGGTCGCATCGCGGGAGCCGAGGCCGAGGACGAGGTGGTCGTAAGGGACCGTGTAGGTGCGCGTGTCGAGCAGCCGCTGCACCGTGATCTCGCGGCGGTCGAGGTCGATCCCCTGGATGTGCGCGTTCACGAACCGGCCGGGCTGCACGAGCCGCCGCGACGGCGCGAGGATCTGCGTGGGCTGGATCCGGCCCACCAGCATCTCGGGGATGAAGCCGTGGAAGGTGTGGAAGTTCTCGCGGCCGATCACCGTGAGGTCCACGTCGCCGCGCCGGACGGCGGGGCGGATCGCCTTGGACAGATAGAACGAGACCCAGCCGGAGCCGAGGCAGACGACGCGCAGCGGTGCCATGCGAGCGGGGGAACGGAGGACGGGCGCGCCGGGGTTTCCCGCGCACGATGCCGAAGGTTCGCACGGGTGCGCGGTGCCCGCCAGTGAGTAGCTTTGGGCATGACCGAATCGCCGCGGAACCCCTGGCAGGCGAGGGCCGGCCGCTGGCTGGCGTGGGTCGTGCCCGATGAGGGAGCGCGCGGCAGCGAGCAGTGGTGGCGCGGCCGCATCCTCGCCGCGATGCTGCTCACCTGCGCGATCGCCGGCTTCCTCGTGGCGGTGCCGAACGTGCGGCTCGCGGTCGTGAACCGCGCCTGGTCGGTCGTGCTCGTGGACGCCGTCGTGTACGCGAGCATCATCGGGCTCCTGCTGGCGCGCGGCGTGTCCCGGGTCGTGCGGGCGTGGGGGATGCTCGCGCTCTGCCTCGCCCTCGGCATCTTCTTCAGCTGGGGCTGGGGCGGCCTCGCCGCCGGTCCGCTCTGGCTCATCGCCGTCCCGGTCATCGCCGGGGTCCTGCTCGAGGTGCGCGCGGCGTTCATCGCGCTCGTGCTCACCACGCTCGCGACCATCGGCATCGGGGTGGCGGCCGCGTACGGCGCGCTCCCGTGGGCCGGCGGGCCCGTCTCACCGCTGCCGCTGCCCGGCTCGGCGGCCGCGGTCTGGACGATCATCGGCACCAACCTCATCCTGCTCGGCGGCCTCGGGGCGCTCGGCACCGCGTTCCTCGCGCGGGGCCTGGCCACGGAGGCCGAGGCGCGCCGGAGCGCGGAAGGCGAGCTCCTGCTCATCGGCCGCGCGCTCGAGCAGGGCGACGACCTCGTGCTGCTGGTGACGCCGGACGGGACGATCTCGCGCGTCAACGCCGGGGCGCGCACGCCGGGCGGGGCCGTGCAGGTGGGCACGCCGCTCGCGGCGCTCGGGCTCCGGTGCGAGGAGGACGGCGCGCCGCCGCGCTGGCAGGACGCGTTCGCCGGCCGGCCCTGGAGCGGGCCCTGCACGCGCGAGGTCGCCGGCGAGCGGGTGCACTACGCCGTCAACATCTCACCGGTGCGCGACGCCGGCGGTACGATCACCCACGCCCTCGCCGTCTTCCGCGACCTCACGCGGCAGCACGCGCTGGAGGACCGCCTGCTCACCTCGGCCAAGCTCGAGGCCGTCGGCACGATGGTCGGCGGGATCGCGCACGACTTCAACAACGTGCTGCAGCCCATCGTCGCCAACGCGGCCGAGCTGCGGCAGCGCCTCGCCGCCGACCCCGAGGCGGCGGCGGTGCTCGAGGACATCGAGGCGAGCGCCGGCCGCGGCCGCGGCCTCGTGCGGCGCATCCTCACGTTCAGCCGCGGCGTGCAGATGCCGCGGGTCCCCACCGCCATCGCGGGCGTGGTCACCGAGGCGCTGCGGCTCACGGACGTCCGCCGCGACCCGTCCATCCGCCTCGTCGTGGAGACCGCGCCCGATGCGTGGGTCCTCGCGGACCCGGCCGAGCTGCACCACGTCGTCGTGAACCTCGTCACCAACGCGTGGCATGCGATGCCGGCCGGCGGTACGCTCACCATCCGGGCCACGCTGGAGCCGGCGGTCGCGCCGGGAGGTGACGCCGCGGGCGCTGCGGCGACGCTGTTGCTCACGGTCGCCGACACCGGCATCGGCATGGACGAGGCGACGCAGCGGCGGATGTTCGTGCCGTTCTTCACGACGAAGGGCCCCGGACGCGGCACCGGCCTCGGCCTCTCCACCGTGCACGGCACCGTCTCGGCGCTCGGCGGCACCATCGACGTGCGGAGCGCGCCCGGGAAGGGCACCACGCTCGTGGTGCGGCTGCCGGCCATCCCCGCGCCGGCCGACGGCGTCGCGTCCGCGCCCGCGCCCACGACGCACCCGGCTGGCGCTGCCGGGGCCCGCGTGTTGCTGGTGGACGACGAGGACGCCGTCCGACGCGCGGTGTCGCGGTTGCTGGCGCGGGCCGGCTACGCGGTGACCGCTGCCGCGCGCCCGCGCGAGGCGCTCGACCTCCTCCACGCGAACCCCGCCGCGATCGACCTCGTGCTCACCGATTTCACCATGCCCGAGATGACCGGCATCGCCCTCGCCGCCGAGGTGCGGCGGCTGGCCCCGGCGCTGCCCGTCATCCTGATGACGGGACTCGTGGACGAGGAGGTGATGGGCGACGGCCGGAGCCCCCAGATCCGCCGCGTGCTGCAGAAGCCGACGGACCCCCGCGAGCTCATCGCGACGGTGGGGGCGGTGCTGGAGGAGTCGCGAGCCGGCGCGCCACCCGTGCCGTCAGGTCGCTGAGGCTGAACGGCTTCGCGAGCACCTCGACGTCGGGTTCCAGCGTGATCCGCTGCAGCTGGCCCTCCACCGCATAGCCCGAGCAGACGATCGCCGGCAGCGCCGGCTGTACCGCCCGCAGCGCCCGCAGCGTCGCGAGGCCGTCCATCCCCGGCATCGTGAGGTCGAGCACCGCGAGGTCCACGCGCGCCCCGCCCTCGAGCAGCCGCAGCGCCGCCGGGCCATCCTCCGCCACGAGCACCTCGTGGCCGGCGAGCCGCAGCGCCCGCGCGCTCGTCGCGCGCACGAGCGCCTCGTCGTCCACCAGCAGGAGGCGCCCGCCGGCCGCGGCGCGGACGATGCCCGCCGAAGGCGACTCCGCCGTGCGGGCCTCGGCCTGCGCCGCCGCGGCCAGCGGCAGCCGCACGGTGAAGGTGGTGCCCGCGTCCACGCGGCTCTCCACCGCGATGGTGCCCCCGTGCTCGCGCACGATCCCGAAGGCGACGCTCAAGCCGAGCCCGGTGCCCTTGCCGACCGACTTGGTGGTGAAGAACGGCTCGAAGATCCGCGACGCGACCTCCGGCGGCATCCCGTGGCCTGTGTCCGCCACGGTGAGCACCAGCGTCCCGTCCGCGGCCGTCGTGCCCACGCGCACGCGCCCGCCCTCGGGCATCGCGTCGCGCGCGTTGACGAGGAGGTTCATCACCACCGTCTGCAGCAGGGTCAGGTCACCGAGCACCCACGGGGACGCGGCCTCCAGCGCCTCCTCGATCGCCACCTTGCGGTCGAAGGTCCGCCGCGCGAGCGCGACCGCCGCGCGGACCGTCGCGTGCAGGTCGGTGGGCTGCATCGTGGCCGGCTGCACGCGCGAGAAGGTGAGCAGCTGGTACGTGAGCGACGCGGCCCGCCGCGCGCTGTCCTGGATGATCCGCACGTCCTCGTGCAGCGGGGACGCCGCCGGCAGCTGGCTCCCCAGCAGGTCCGACGCGCCGAGGATGCCGGTGAGCATGTTGTTGAAGTCGTGCGCGACGCCGCCGGCGAGGCGCCCCACCACGTCGAGCTTCTGCGCCTGCCGCAGCTGCTCCTCCAGCCGGACCAGCTCCGAGATGTCCACGCCCGCGAGGAACACGAGCCGCTCACCGTCGAGCGTGAACGGGGCGAGCGACACGAGCAGGTCGCGGGGGCGGCCGCTCGCGTCCTCGCGCCGGAGCCGCTGCCCCTCGGGCCAGGCCCCGTCGCGGAGTCCCTGCAGCAGCGTCGCGCGCAGCCCGGCGTCCCGCACCGGACCGCGCGCGTCCACCGTGGTGGCCAGCAGCGCGTCGGCCACGGTGCCCTCGAAGGCGCAGAACGCCGCGTTCACGCGCAGCCACCGCCCGTCCGACTCCCGGTACACGCCGAGCACGGACGGGCTCGCATTGAACAGCGCGATGAACATCGCCTCCCGCTCGGCGAGCACGGCCGACGCCGCCGCGCGGTCGGCCTCCTCGGCCGCCCGGCGGCGCGTCTGCTCCTGGAGGTCGTCGGCCATCCGGTTGAACGCCACCGCGAACTCGGCCAGCTCCGGTTGCGCCGGCACCGGCGCGCGCGCCGCGAGGTCGCCCCGGCCCACGGCGTCGAGCGAGGCCGAGAGCGCCTCGATCGGCCGCAGCACGCGCGCGCGCGTCACCTGCGCGGCGACGACCGCGAGCAGCACGAGGGCCAGCAGCGTCGCGAGCAGCAGCGTGGAGACGCGCGTGAGCGGCGCGTAGAGCGCGTCCTCCTCCACGCCGATCGCCACCCACCAGTCGAGCTGGGCGAGCCGGCGGAACTGCACGCGGTAGCGGTCCTCGCCGACCGCGAGCCGCGCCGTGCCGCTGTCGGCGGAGCGCATCCGCGCGAGCATCGCCCGCCAGGTCGAGGGCACGGCGCCGTCGACGCCCGGTGCCCCGACCGTGTCGGCCGCGGCCGCGAGCGAATCGGTGATCCCGGGCAGTGCCGCGCCCGAGACCGGCCGGCCGTCCGCGTCCACGAGCATCACGAACCCCGGATGCGTCAGCGCGATGGCGCCGATCCGCCGCACGACGTCGGTGAGCCGCAGCGACGCGCCCACGGCGCCCTTGACCCGGTCCTGCGCGTCCCGCACGGGACGCAGGATGAGCACCTCCGGGATCCCCCGGTCGATGTCCACGATCACCTTCGTGACCACCGGCACGCCGCGGAGCACGTCGGGGAAGTAGTACCGCTCCCGCACGTTGATCGTGCCCCCTTCGGCGCGGCGGACGGTGCCGTCCGTGGCGATGAAGTTCAGCACGTCGATGCCGGGCACCTTCGCCCGCAGCGGGATGAGCGTGCGCGCGATGGACTCGGGGGTCCCGTCGCGGATCGCCGGGTACGTCGCGTACGCGTCGAGCCGCGCCTGGATCTCGCGGAGCTGCGCCTCGATGGCGAGCGACTGCAGTGCGAGCTGCTGGCGCGCCTCGTGCTCGGCGGAGTCCACGAGCAGGCGGTCCACCGCCGGCCGCACGAGCAGGGCGACGGCGAAGCTGGCGGCCAGCAGCGGACCCAGGGTCAGCAGGAGCAGCTGCTGGCGGAGACGCATCGCGGGGCGGGAGGGGAAGGACGGGCGCGGCAAATATGTCGCCGCGGGGGCGGCGCGGCCACGCGCGTCCGGCGACTGGACACCGGGCGGGTCGGACACGAGTCGGACGCGTCGGACGCGCGTCGCCCGCACGCAGCGCGCCCCCGCGCGCCGCGCCCGCGAGGTAAGTTCTGCCCCATGCGCCCCGCCACCCTCCTCGTCCTCGCCGCGCTCGCCCTCCCGGCGCGCGCCCAGTCCCCCGCCGCGTCAGCGGCCGCCGCGCCGGCCGCCCCGCGGCCCGTCGCGCCGCGCGACCTCCTCCGCCTCCGCGCCGTCGGCGACCCGCAGGTCTCCCCCGACGGGCAGTGGGTGGCCTACACCGTGACCGCCGTGGACTCGGTGAAGGACCGCCGCACCACCCACATCTGGATGGTCCGCACCGACGGCACGCGCGCCACCCAGCTCACGCGCACCGGCGACGGCGAGTCCGCGCCGCGCTGGAGCCCCGACGGCCGGTGGCTGTCGTTCGTCGCCGCCCGCGGCGACGACGAGAGCGGGCAGGTCTGGCTCCTCGACCGCGCCGGCGGTGAGGCGCAGAAGCTCACCGACCTCCCCGAGGGCGTGGACGAGTACGCCTGGTCGCCCGACGGTGCGCGGCTCGTCGTCATCTCCAAGGATGTGGACTCGCTCGCGAAGGCCGACACCACGCGGCCGCGCCCGATCGTGATCGACCGCTACCTCATCAAGCGCGATTACGTCGGGTGGCTCGACCGCCGCCGCACGCACCTCTACCTCGTGGACGTGGCGACGAAGCGGACCGAGCAGCTGACCCGCGGCGACGTGGATGACCGCGAGGCCGCCTGGTCGCCGGACGGCACGCGGCTCGTCTTCACGAGCGCGCGGCACTCCGACGAGGACCGCACCGAGGACACCGACCTCTATCTCGTGGACGCCCGCATCGGCGCCGAGCCGGTGCGCCTCACCAGCACACCGGCGTACGAGCGGGGCGGCCAGTGGAGCCCCGACGGGAAGTGGATCGTGTTCACGCAGGGCACCTTCACGCCGGTCCCGCAGTACGGCACGCCGCGCGCCGCGGTGATCGCGGCCGCGGGCGGCGCGTCGCGCGTCGTCGCGCCGGCGCTCGACCGCCCGCAGTACGGCCTCGCCTGGACCGCCGACGGCGCCGGCGTGCTCGCGGTGCTCGAGGACGACCGCCGCCAGCCGCTCGTGCGCCTCGACCTCGCCACCGGGGCGGTGACCCGCCTCGTGGACGGCGACCGCGT
>JAIBBJ010000113.1 GCA_019694735.1 Gemmatimonadaceae bacterium
GCGCACAGCTGCTCGTGCGCCGCCTCGAGCGACGCGAGCGCCTCGCGCCACGCCGCCTCGCTGCGGTCGGGGATCGGCGGCCAGTCGCCGCCGACCGGCGACTCCGACTCCCGCCGGCCGTCGACCGTGCGCCGCTCGACCTCGCGGGTCCAGTTCCGCATGTGCAGCACCTGCCTCCAGATGCCGTGCGCGCCCGCACCGGGATCCCACGCGGCCTCCGTGGCATCCACGTCGGCGAGCAGGTCGCGGCGCGACGGGCCATGCCAGGGCGCGCCCGCGTGCACCGTGCGCAGCAGGTGGATGATCTCGTCCGCCTCCGACCGTGGTTCCGGCGTCATCCGGCGAAGCCCCGCAGCCCGATGAACCCGGGCAGCTCGGTCCAGTCCTCGCAGGTCACGCGCACCCGCTGCGTGCGCACGGGCGCCACGCGCAGCAGCCGCTTGTACCCGATGGTGGTGCCGCGTGCGAGCTCGCGCCACGCGCCCCCTACCTCCGCCTCCACGCGGTGCGACGCCACGCGCTGCCCCTGCGCGATGTCCTCGCTCAGCTCCAGCACGCCCAGCGTCGCCGGCGCCGGGAGTTCGTACTCGATCGTCATCGCGGCGCGTGCCGCACCCGGCGCCGGCCGCATCCGCACCCGCGCCGCAGACCCGGCGGCGAGGTCCCGCGCCATGAGCGCGTCGAGCCGCGCCCGCATCCCGCGCAGCGCCGCGACGTCGGCGTCGCTGAGCAGCCCACGCCGGTCCGGCGGCACGTTGAGCAACAGCTTCGAGTTGCGGCCGACGCTCGAGAAGTAGAGCTCCACCAGGTTCTCCGGCGTGCGCACCTTCGCGTCCTCCGCCGGATGGTAGAACCACCCCGGCCGGATCGACACGTCGGTCTCGCCCGGCCGCCACACGGTGCCGTCGCGGTCACCCGAGGTCAGCGAGCGCATCACTTCCGCCCCCTCCATCCCCGGCCGCGTCACGATGCGCGGGTCCACCGTGGACCAGTTGGTCGTGCCGGCGACGCCGCTCTCGTTCCCGATCCAGCGCACGTCGGGTCCCGCGTCGGAGAACATCACCGCCTGCGGCTGCAGCTCGCGCACCAGCCCCCACGTCCGCGCCCAGTCATACTCCTGGCGGCGGCCATTGGGACCCTCGCCGTTGGCGCCGTCGAACCACACCTCGTCGATCCGGCCGTACTGCGTGAGCAGCTCGCGCAGCTGCGCCCAGTACACCGCGTTGTAGCGCGACGTGTCGCCGTACGTCGGATGGTTGCGGTCCCACGGCGACAGGTAGAGCCCGGCCCGCAGCCCTTCGGCACGGCACGCCTCCACGAACTCGCGCACCACGTCGCCCTGCCCGTCCTTCCACGGGCTCGACGCCACGGAGTGCCGCGTCGTCGCCGTCGGCCAGAGACAGAAGCCGTCGTGGTGCTTCGCGGTGAGGATCATCATCCGGAAGCCCGTCTCGCGCGCCACGCGCGCCCATTGGCGCGGGTCGAGCGCGGACGGGGCGAAGCTGCGCGGGTCCTCCTTGCCGTCACCCCATTCGCGGTCGGAGAAGGTGTTCACCCCGAAGTGGAGGAACATCGCGAGCTCGTCGCGCTGCCACTGCAGCTGCGACGGCGACGGACGCGGCCGGCCGGCCTGCGCGGCCGCGCCCTCCCCGCCGGACGCACCGCGCGGGGCGCGGCCCTCGGCGGCACGGGGCGTGAGCGCGGTGAGCGCCGCGCCTGCGGCCCCCGCGACCAGCGTACGGCGATCGATCGTCATGGGATCCGGAACTCCCCCCTGAGGCGTACGTCCTTCGATGAGGCCCCCACCATCACGCGGAAGGTGCCGGGTTCGACCACCCAGCGCATCCCCTCGTCGAGCAACCGCAGCGCCTCGGCGTCGAGCATGAACTCCACGTCGCGCGACTCCCCCGGGGCGAGCGCCACGCGCGTGAAGCCCTTGAGCTGCGTCAGCGGCTGCGCCGTGCTCGTCAGCACGTCGCGCACGTAGAGCTGCACCACCTCGGCGCCCGCGCGCGCGCCCGTGTTCCGCACGCGCGCGCGCACCCGCACCCGGATGTCCGCGCGCGGCACCTCCGCGGCGGGACGGACCACGCCCGGCGGCGAGGCCAGCGCGGCGGCCGTCGCCGGCCGCGCCGAGAGGTCCGCCGACCCGGCGACCCCGCGCTCGACCTCGATCCGCAGGTCGTCGTACGCGAAGCGCGTGTAGCTCAGCCCGTAGCCGAACGGGAAGAGCGGCTGTCCCGTCAGGTCGAGATAGTCGTCGCCGCGGCCGGTCGGCTTGTGGTCGTACGTGAGCGGCAGCTGGCCTTCGCTCAGCGGGAACGTGATCGGCAGCCGGCCCGACGGGTTCACGTCGCCCCACAGCACGTCGGCGACGGCCGGGCCGCCCTCCTCGCCCGGATACCACGCCATGAGCACCGCGCCCACGTCGTCGAGCCACCGCGACATCGTCACCGCGCTCCCGCCGACGATGACCACCACCGTCGGCACGCCGGTCGCGGCCACGCGGCGGATCAGCTCCTCCTGCCGGCCCGGCAGCGCGAGCGACGACCGGTCGCGGAACTCGCCCTCCTCGAGGCCGACCACCACCACCGCCGCATCGCTCGCCCGCGCCGCGGTCACCGCCGCCGCGATCGGGTCCGCCGCCGGCACGCCGGATGCGCCTTCGCGCCAGACCAGCTTCAGCTTGGCGTTGCCGGTGCTCTCCCGATACTCGAGCCGGAGCGCGTGCCGGCTGCCGGGCGCGAGGCGCACGTCCACCAGCTGCGGGCCGGCGGTCCGCTTCTCCCACGCATCGAGCACGAGCCGGTCGTCGAGCCAGAGCCGGACCCCATCATTGCCATCCACCCCGAGCCGCGCGACGCCCGCCGGCGGCGCGACCAGCGTGCCCGTCCAGCGTGCCGAGTACCAGTCGTACGGCAGCCCCGGACCGGGCGACGAGAGCGTCCAGGTGAAGTCGATCCGCTCGTCGGTCCGCGTGAACGCGCTCGGGCCGCTCAGCGCATTGTTCGCCCAGTACTCGCCGCGGAGCCCGCGCGTCGCGGTCGTGCCGTCGCGCCACTCCAGCGCCGTGGCCGGCACCGTCGTGTACGCCGCCAACACGCGCCCGGGGCCGCGGACGTAGCGCACCTGCGCGCCCTGCCCCGCGCGCGCCCGGATCCCCTCGAGGATGGAGACCGGCGCGATGCCCGGTCCGCTGTAGCCGCCGAGCCGCACCGAGTCGGCGTCCTCGCCGATCACGGCGAGCCGCCGGACCGCCGGGCCGAACGGCAGCGTGCGCGCGGCGAGCGTGTCGATCGCGCGGCCGTTGCCGCGCCGCGCCTGCCGGGCCGCGCTGTCGCGGGGCGCGTTGCGCAGCAGCACGAGCGAGGCCGCGGCCGCCTCGCGCGCGACCGCGCGGTGCGTGGCATGGCCCGCCCAATGCGCCGCCGAGTCCGGGAACAC
>JAIBBJ010000205.1 GCA_019694735.1 Gemmatimonadaceae bacterium
GGCGGTCTCCCTCGAGGCGCGGGCGCCGCTCCTCGACCACCGCGTCCTCGAGTTCGCGTGGCGGCTGCCGTTGCGGATGAAG
Source organism: Gemmatimonadaceae bacterium (assembly GCA_019694735.1). Classification (GTDB taxonomy): domain Bacteria; phylum Gemmatimonadota; class Gemmatimonadetes; order Gemmatimonadales; family Gemmatimonadaceae; genus Pseudogemmatithrix. The sequence goes on from JAIBBJ010000205.1 coordinate 83, forward strand.
CTCCGTGGCGGCAAGGGGAAGTGGATGCTGCGGCGGCTGCTCGCGCGGCGGGTGCCGACCGCGCTGTTCGACCGACCGAAGATGGGCTTCACCTCCCCGATCACGGCCTGGCTGCGCGGGCCGCTGCGTCCGTGGGCCGAGGGACTCCTGTTCAGCGGATCGCCGCACCTCGACCCGACGGGCGTCCGTCGGGTGTGGGAGGCGTTCCACGCCGGGGCCGAGGAGACCGCGCCGCTCGTCTGGGCCCTCGCGGTGTATCGCGGCTGGGAGGAGCGCTGGGCCGGGACCGGGGGACCGGGGCGCTGAGCGCCCCGGCCGCCGGCCCGGCGGGCGTCACGCCTGCCGGAGCGAGCGCAACATCGAGCGCGGGTCGCGCACGATGTCCTTGAGCGCGCGCCGCTCGTCGGCGGTGAGGATGCCCGTCACGACGATGAGCAGCGCGTAACCGAGCGCGGCGACGAGGCGCACTCCGAGCCCGGTCAGCTCGCCCGCGCCGGCGGGCACCGCGAGGGACGCCGCGCCCCACACCGCAGCCGCCACGGCCATCGGCGCGAAGAGCTCGCCCAGGGGCACCGTCACGGGGTGCACGCGCAGCGAGAGCGCCCGCATGATGAAGAACTCGAGGCCGAACGCCGACATCGTCGAGATCGCGGCGCCCATCGCGCCGTACCGAGGGATCAGCGTGAGGTTCAGCAGGATCGCGCCGGCCGCCGCCGTCGCCGAGCTCCACGCCACGAACCCCGGCCGCTCGGCGATCATCGCGCCGACCTGCGAGATCTGGCGATAGCCGAAGAACACCATCCCGATCGCGAGCACCGGGACCGTGCGATCGGCGGTCTGGAACGCCTCCCCCATCGCGAGGTGCACCACGTCGGTCGAGAACAGGGCGAGCCCGAACGCGCAGCTCACGAGCACGAGGTTGTAGTGCCGCATGATGGACGCGAGGATCGGCGTCGCATGCTCTCCCTCCCGCCGCGCGATCTCGAGCGACTTCGCCGTCCAGATCGAGTAGAACGGTCCGATCACGAACGTCCCGAGCATCATCGCGAGCTTGTAGCTCAGCGCGTACACGCCCACCTCCTCCAGCGTCCGGTCGTAGCGCAGGAAGTAGCGGTCGGAGAAGTGCAGGATGAAGCTCCCGAGCTGGAGCACCATCAGCGGCGCGCCGAACGCCAGCAGCTCGCGGGCGTTGCGGCCGACCAGATGGAGGCCCGTCTCGCGCAGCATCCGCCACATCATCACGCCGCCGACGAGCAGCGACGCGATGATCGTGCTGAGGAAGATGCCGGCGACGCCGATCCGGAGCACGACCACGAAGAGGATGTTGAGCGAGAGCGCGATGACGAGGCGGATGAGGTTGGAGGTCACCAGCTCCCCCGACCGCTGCCGCGCCTGCAGGTAGACGAGCGGGACGTCCGCCAGCGCCTGCAGCGCGAAGCCGGCGATCGCGAGCTGGAAGTAGTGCAGGGGCTCGCCCGGGCCGAGCAGCGCGTCGGTCGCCGGCCCGGCGACCGCCATCCCGACGCCGCCGACGACGAGGAACGCCGCCACGAGCATCACCGCGGCGGTGCTGATCACCGCGTTCCGCTCCGTCTCCGTGTCGTACCGGTAGTAATAGCGCAGCACCGCCTGGCGCACGCCGAGACCGACGAGCATCGAGAGGATGTCGGTCGTCAGCGAGAGGATCTCCAGCACGCCGTAGTCGGCGGCCGTCAGGATGTGCGTGTAGACCGGCAGCATGATGAACCCGACCAGCCGCGTCAGGATCGCGCCGATGGCGTAGACGCCCCCGTGCTTCACGGTGCTCGCGAGGTAGCCGCGGGCCTTCTGGTCGGAGTGGCGGGCCGCGGCGCTCGTGGGCGCCGGCGTCGGGTCGGACATGGAGGGAGGCGTCTCGGGTGGTGCGTCGGGGGGGAATACTGCGCGCGGGTCAAGAATGATGCCAGACGGGGCAGGGGGAGGTATGCTTCTTGCGCCCTACGACGGGTCCGCTCCCCCCTCCCGCGTGATGCTCGCTCCCCTCCTCCTCGCGCTCGCTCTCGGCCTCCTGGCGTTCGTCGCCGTGGAGCTCGTGGCGCGCTGGTGGCTGTGGCGCGCCGGCTACTACGTGTGGCCGCGCCACTTCCGCCGCGTGCTGCAGGTGGACCGCGACACGATGCCCCAGCTCGAGGCGCAGGTCGCGTTCGAGGTGAATGGCGACGGTGAGCGTGGCCCCGAGGTCGGGGACGCGGAGGGCATGCTCCGGATCCTCGCCGTCGGCGGCAGTACCGTGGAAGCCGCGCTCACCGACCAGGCCACGTGCTGGAGCACGGCGGTCGCGGAGCTCCTCAACGCGCCGGACGCGCGTGCCGCGCTCGGGGTCGCGCGCGTGCATGTGGGCAACGTCGGGCGTTCCGGCCTCACGCTCGGGTCCCTGCGCGAGGTGCTCGAGCGGACCGGCCCGCGCTACGGACGGCTCGGCGAGATCTGGGTCATCGCGGGGCCGGGAGATGTCGTCCGCTGGCTCGAGCGCGGGGCGCCGGCCGACGGTGCGCCCGAGCCGCCGCCCGTGGACGAGGTCTTCGCGCAGCATCCCGAACTGGGCGTCGGCCTCCGGCTGCGCGATCTCGCCCTCGTCGAGTGCGCGCGCCGCGCGGTGCTCTCGACGATCCGCCCGGTGCGCCGGCACGCTGGCGCCGGCCGCTGGATCGCCGAGGCGCGCGCGATGCGCCGCGCGGCGACCCGCTTCCGCGACGAGGTGCCCGACGCGGCGCGCTTCCTCGACGACGTCGAGGAGCAGGCGCATGCGCTCTTCCGCGTGGCTGCCCGCTGCGCGCTGCGCACGCGGCTCGTCCTGCAGCCGCGCTTCCGCAAGGCACGGTACACCCCGGAGGAGGACGCCCTCTTCTGGGGCGGCGGCATCGGGAACCCGTACCGCGGCGAGCGGGTCACCGAATACTACACGACGCGGGTGCTGATGGAACTGATCGACGAGGTCGACCGCCGGCTCGTGGCGGTGGCCGCGCGGCACGGCGTCGCCGTCATCGACGCCGGCACGGCCCTGCGCCCGGATGCGGGCAGCTTCTACGACCACTTCCACCTCACGCCGGACGGCGGCGCGCAGCTCGCCCGCCTGCTCCGCGACGCGATCCTCGACGCGCCGACCCCGGTGACGTCCGGCCCACCGGACCGTTGACGTCCGTCTTTACCCTGCCGTCCGTTTCCGCGATCATCCATCGTTCCCCATGGTCCTCCTGAAACGCCTCGCGATCGTCGCCCTCCTCGCACCCGTGGCCTTCGAGCTCACGGTGCGCGCGGACGACTGGGTGCGCTTCGGCGTCCCGCTCTCGAGCGGCGCGACGCACATCATGGACCTGCGCGTCGCCGACTCGCTGGGCCGGCATGCCCGCGCCGGCACGACCTGGCGGAAGTTCCACATCAACGCCCTCGGCTTCCGCGGACCCGAGGTGGACCCCGCGGCCCTCGCGCGTCGCCCTCTCGTGATGGTCACCGGGGCGAGCGAGACGTTCGGCCTCTACGAGTCCGCGGGGCGCGAATGGCCGATGCAGCTGGCCGACAGCCTCGCGTCGCGCTGCGCCGCCGAGCCGCCGGTCGTGCTCAACGCCGCCTTCGCCGGCATGTCGCTCCCCACGGTGCGGCAGGACCTCGCGCGCCGCCTGTTGCCGATGCGGCCGCGCGTGGTGATCTACTATCCCCAGCCCGCCGGCTACCTGTATCCGAAGGTCCCGGTGCCCGCGCCGGCCGGCGAGGGGGCCGGCGAGCCGCTGTCACCGCTGGCGCCGCGCGCCCTGCCGCGGCTGCGGGAGGACCTCAAGTCGATCATCCCCGATGCCCTGCTCGACCTGAACCGGCAACGCAGCACCGTCGCGCAGCGAGAGGCAGGGGACTCGCTCTTCCCCGCGCTGCCGCGTGAGCGGCTCGACTCGATCGAGGCGCACCTGCGTGCGATGGTCGGCCAGGTCCGCGCCGCCGGCGCCGAGTTGGTGCTCGTCGTGCCGCAGCACGGCATCGGGGACAGCACGTCCATCACCGGGCGCCGGTGGCTGACGGCGTGGGAGTCCGTCGTGCCGAAGGCCACCGGGGCGATGCTGCTCGCGTTCGCGGACTCGGGGGCGGCACGGGTGCGCCGGCTGGCCGCGGACTCCGGCGTCCGCCTGATCGATCCGCCCTTCCCCGACGGGGCCGCGCGCGAGGCCTTCTACGCCGACCCGAACCACTTCACCGACCGCGGCAGCGCCCTCCTCGGCGGTGCCGGCAGCGCGATCGTCGGCCGGCTCCTCGGCTGCCCACGATGACCGTGCGCCCTTCCCGTCACTCCCGCTCCACGTGATGCCAGCCACCTTCGTTCCGCGCTTCGCCGCCCACTGCGCCGCCCATCCCGGGCGCGCGGCGTTCGTCTTCGGCGACCGGACGTATTCCTACGGCGAGTTCGGCGGCCTCGTGCAGGCCATCCGCGACCGCCTCGCCGCCGAGGTCCCCGCCGACGAGCGCCGGATCGCCATCCACGCGACGCAGGAGGTGTGGACCTATGCGGCGATCGTGGCCGTCCTCGCGGACGGGCGCGCGTACGTGCCGCTCAACCCGCATGCCCCTGCGGACCGGAACCGCGGCTGCCTCGCGCAGGCGCGCATCGGCACGATCCTCTGCGCGACGCGCACGGAGGCCGTGGAGGCCCTGCTGGTCGGGGATGACGCCCCGCGTCGCGTGCTGGAGACCGCCGGCACCGAGCCGGCCCCGGCGCTGGCCCCGCTCCCGCCGGTCGATGCCGACGCCATCGCGTACATCCTCTTCACGTCGGGGAGCACCGGCCTGCCCAAGGGCGTGCCGATCCATCACCGCAACCTCGACGCCTTCCTCGATGCGTTCGTCGCGCGGTCGGACCTCGGGTTCGGGCCCGACGACCGCTTCCTCCAGATGTTCGACCTCACCTTCGACCTGTCGGTGATGTCGTACGGCGTGCCGCTCGTCGTCGGCGGGGCGTGCCACGTCGTGCCGCCGGGCGGACCGGGGTTCCTCGGTGTCGCGAAGACGCTGACCCGCGGCCAGGTGACGGTCGCGCTGATGGTGCCCTCGGTGCTCTCGTTCCTCGAGCGGTACTTCGACGAGATCCGCCTCCCCGCGCTGCGGCTGTCGCTCTTCTGCGGCGAGGCGCTGCCGACCCGCCTCGCCAGGGCGTGGTGGGCCTGCGCGCCCGCGGCGCGCGTGCTCAACGTGTACGGACCCACCGAGGCGACCATCTTCTGCTCGTCATACGAGCTCGGCCGCGAGCCGTCGCCGCGCGACGAGTACAACGGGGTCGTCTCCATCGGCCGGCCGATGCCGCGCACCGCGTTCCGTGTGGTGGACGACGCCCTGCACGACGTGCCGCCCGGAGAGAAGGGGGAGCTCATCCTGATCGGCGACCAGGTCGGCTCCGGCTACTGGGAGAGCCCCGAGCGCACCGCGGCCGCGTTCATCGCCCTCCCCGACGGGACGCGCGGTTACCGCAGCGGCGACGTCGCCTTCGCGCGGGACGGCGAGTACTACTACTGCGGCCGCACCGACCACCAGCTGAAGGTGGATGGCTACCGCGTCGAGGCCGGCGAGATCGAGCACCACGCGCGCGGGCTCCCTGGCGTGCGCGACGCGGCGATCGTCGGGCGCCCCGACGCCGCCGGGCGGACGGTGCTCCACCTGTTCCTCCTCCTCGGCGACGGCGCGCCGCCGGCGACGCTGGCCAAGGACGTCCGCGCGCAGCTGGCGCAGCACCTGCCGCCGTACATGGTGCCGGCGAAGGTGCACGGCCGCGCGACCTTCCCGCTGAACGCGAACGGCAAGGTCGACCGCAAGGCGCTCGGCGCGAGCGTGGGGGACTGATGCCGGGGCTCCGCATCCGCGCGGCCGAGCCGCGCGATCTCGCGTTCCTGGTGACGGCGATCCGCGAGTCCGAGCGCGTCCCCGCCGACGGGCGCACGATGTACGAGGCGATCTTCGCGATGACGACCGCCGAGGTCGAGCGGTTCCTCGGCGAGACGCTGCGCACCGGGCCCGCCGACTGGGGACTCTCGCTCGAGCGTTTCCTCGTCGCCGAGCGCGCCGGGACCCCGGTCGGGGCATGCGCGGCCTGGGTGGAGGCCGCGCATGGCGTGCCCAGCGGCCATCTTGCGGCGATCGCGATCTCGCGCTTCCTCGGCGGCACGCGCTGGCGCGCGAGCGGGGCGCGGGTCCGCGCCCTCGCGTCCTCGGCGCCGCACCGCTCGGCGGGTGCGCTGCAGCTCGAGTCGTTCTACACGGCGCCCGAGGCCCGCGGTCTCGGCGTGAGTGCGCGACTGATCGCCCAGGCGATCGCGCACGCGATGGCCGGGCCCGGCGGGCCGCCGATCGCCGAGATCGGGCTGCTGGTGGAGAACGACGCGGCGGCGCGTGCATACGCGAAGGCCGGCTTCGCACCGGCGTGGCGCACCGCCGCGCCGAACCCGGCATTCCGCGAGGCGACCGGCAGCGTGGGCTTCGTGCAGCTGCGCCGGGCCCTGCCCTGAGCGCGCGACCCTCCCCGGCACCGGCCCATCCCGATAGCTTCCTCCTCGCCCCGGGACCGCCTCGCGTCCCCTGCCACTGCCCCGAGCCCGCCGATGCCCGATACCCTCGACCGCCTGCAGCCGATCTTCCGCGAGGTCCTGGAGAATCCCGGCCTCACCGTCGACCGCGCCTCGAGCGCGCGCACGGTCGAGGGCTGGGACTCGCTCGCGCACGTGAACCTCATCGCGGCCGTCGAGGAGGCGTTCGGGGTGCGCTTCGCGCTGGGCGAGCTCGAGGAGATGCAGTGCGTGGGCGACCTGGTGGACACCATCGCGCGCAAGCGCGGCGGGTGACCGCCGCCGGCGCGCCCCTCGCCCGTCCGGGGGCTGCGCGCGCGGCCCGCCGCGCGCGGTCCTGAGTCCCGGCGATGTCGATCAACTCCTTCCTGTTCCTCCTCGCGTTCCTGCCGGCGGTCGCGGTCGTCGTGCACGTGCTGCGGGCGCGCCGCGGCCCGGGGGCCGCGCAGGGCGCGCTGCTCGTCGCGTCGCTCGCGTTCTATGCGGGCGAGGGCGTCGCCCACCTCGTGCTGCTGCTCGCGGCGGTGACGTTCAACTGGGCGGTCGCGCGGCGGCTCGAGCGGCCGGGGACGCCGCAGCCGGCCCGGAAGCGGACGCTGGTGCTGGGGCTCGTCGCGAACGTCGCGCTGCTGTGCCTGTTCAAGTACTGGCAGGAGTTCCGCACCCTCGTCGCGCCTGACTGGCCGCCGCTCGCCTTCCCGCTCGGCGTGAGCTTCTTCACGCTGACCCAGGTCATGTACCTCGTGGACTGCTACGAGGGGCTCGTCCCGGCGCGGCGCTGGTTCGACCACGCGACCTTCGTGACGTTCTTCCCGAACGTCACTGCGGGCCCGATCCTGCGCGCCAAGCTCTTCTTCGGCCGCCTCGGCGGCCTCGGCGCGGCGGAGGCGCGCGACGAGCGCCTCGCCCGCGCAGCGGGGCTGATCGCGCTCGGCCTCGTCAAGAAGGCGGTGCTCGGGGACTCGTTCGCCGAGATCACCACGGCAGGGTACGCGCACCTCGCGCAGCTCTCCACGCCCGAGGCGTGGGCCCTGCTCCTCGCCGGTGCCTTCGAGATCTACTTCGACTTCAGCGGCTACTCGGACATGGCGTACGGCTGCGCCGAGCTGCTCGGCCTCCCGCTCGCCCGGAACTTCGACGCGCCGTTCCGCGCGGCCAACATCTCGGAGTTCTGGAAGCGCTGGCACATGACGCTCTCGGACTTCATCACGACCTATCTCTACACGCCGATGCTGCGCGCGATGGGGAAGGCGACGCTGCACAAGTCCGCGCTCGCGACCCTCGCCGCGATGGTCATCGCCGGCGTGTGGCACGGGGCGACGTGGAACTTCGTCCTCTTCGGCGTGCTGCACGGCGTGGCGCTGGCGGGCTATCAATACTGGAAGCGGCGCAAACGCCCGCTGCCGCGGCCCGCCGCGGTCGCCGTGACGTTCCTCTTCGTGTCGGTCACGTTCATCACCGTGCTCGCGCCGGACCTGCACGCGGTGGGCGCGCTGCTCGCGCGCCTGCTGCCGACCGGCGCCGGCGCGGGGTTCGGTACGCTCGCCGCGGCCGTGCCCGCCTCGGAATGGCGGATGATCCTCGTGCCGATCGCGGTGGGCGCCGTCGTCGCGTTCGCGGGGCCCAAGGCGGAGGAACTCGCCGCCCGCTTCCGGCCGTCGCTGCGGTGGGACCTCGCGGTGGTCGCGCTGCTCCTGGTGGCCTATGCGTTCATGAGCGCGCGCGACATCTCGGACTTCCGCTACCGCCAGTTCTAGCGGGCGGCCGCGGCGGCCATCCGGGCCTGCAGCCGGTCGCGCCGCCGCTCGCGCTCGATGTACAGCATCGTGGATGCGAGGATCGCGGCGAGCACGTAGAACGGCACCAGGTACGCGTGCGAGACGAAGAACGCGCCGGTCATCCAGCCGAGGAACGCCACCGGCACGTAGCAGGCCGCGAGGTAGAGGAATCGTCGGTCCGGACTCTCGGCGAGCCAGTGCTTCGGAAGCCGCGCCCGCAACCGCATGATGCCCACCGTGCCCAGCCAGCAGAGCGACATCCAGACGAGGAACGTCGGGATGCCGAGCTCGGTGAGGACCTGCAGGAACGTGTTGTGCGGGGCCATCGGCCGGATCTGGGCGCCCGTGAGCGAGAAGGTCGGCTTCTCCCACTGGGCGCGCGCGAAGTTGCCCGCCCCGACCCCCGACACCGGGTGCTCGGCGAGGAAGCCGAGCCCGCGCTTCCAGATGGCGATGCGGCCCGTGTCGTCGGTGAAGTTGTAGTCGCTGTCGTCGGCGAAGATGGTCTTCATCTTCGCCATGTAGCCGGCGGGGGCCGCCACCATCATCGCGAGCACCGCGGCCGCGACCACGCCGAGCCGGCGCCCGTAGGACATCCCCGGCACGAGGAAGAACAGCGCGGCGCCGGTCGCGAGCATCGCGAGGAAGCCGCCGCGGGAGCCGGTCATCGCGACGGTCGCCGGCGCGCCGAGCGCCACCGCGAAGCCGATCCAGCGCGCCAGGCCGGTCGAGGTCTGCGCGAAGAGCAGCGAGAGCGGGATCCCGATCGCGAAGATCGGCCCGAGGTCGTTCGCGTCGTACATCGACGTGGAGTCGAGCCGCTCGAACCCGTCGAAGGTCTGGGTCTTGAAGACGAACATCCCGAAGAACACCAGGATGAGGGTCGAGAACACGTAGCTCCCCACCAGGAACCGCAGGTCACCGATCCGGCGCACCGAGACCACCATCAGCGCGAAGAAGACCATCGTCGGGAAGAACTGCTCGAGGATCATCTTCCCCGACGCGCCGAGCGAGAGCCCGAGCGGCGCCATCGCGAACATCAGCCCGAAGAACCACAGCATCCGGCGCGACGTCGCGGCGGCGGTGAGGTCCTTCCAGCGCACCGTCTTCGGCATCGCGATCGCGAGCACGAGGCAGAGGGCGGTGAGCGTGAGGCCCGGCCGGAAGACGCCGAGCAGCGGCACCTGCTCGTGGACGCGGCTGATCGACACGATGGTCAGCGCCGCGAGGGAGACGCGGATCGCGTCGAACTGCATCGGGGCGACCAGCGCCTTGAGGGCGCGCGCCGACAGCTTCGGGACCTTCCCGCCCCGGCCCCTCGGCCGCGGCCGGGCGCCCGCGGGCGCCGCCGCAGCGGGTCCGGGGGTCGGCGACAGCATCGCGGGGGTATCGTGCATCAGTGGGGCAGGAGGAGGGCGGCCCGGGGACGGGCCACGGGAAAGTGGAGTGCGAGAAGCGTGCCCGACCCCGCAATCTGTCGGGGGAGGGGACCGGATGCCACGCGCGCCGCGACGATCGCGGCCTCGGCGCGGGCCGCCTCCCTACCCCGACTCCCCGTCCGCGGTCCCCGTCACGCCTCGGGCGTCAGAGCCGGGCGACTGGGGGTAGATCGATCTCGAAGTAGAACCGGGTGCCCTTCCCGGGGGCGGTCTCGAACAGCAGTTCGGAGTCCATCGTCCCGAGGAGCTTGCGGACCATCGCCAGCCCTAGGCCGGTGCCCGAGAAGAAGTAGCCGGAGCGGGCCAGTCGTCCGCTCGAGCGGCGGAACGGCTGGTAGAGCGTGGCCACGGCCTCGTCGCTCATCCCGCGCCCCGTGTCGCGCACCGAGAACTCGACCCGCGTCGGCGTCGTCACGCGCGTGGTCACCTCGACGCTCCCCTCGTCCGTGAACTTGAGGCCGTTCGTGACGAGGTTGAGCAGGATGCGGCTCAGGGCGATGGGCCGACCGATGCGCTGGTCGCCCGCGGGCGCCTGGAACCGCACCAGCAGGCCCTTCTCCTCGGCGATCGGGCGCACCATGTCCACCACCCCTTCGAGCGTCTCGGCGACCGAGAAGGGCGTCGGGTTGCCCTCGGCCAGCTGGTCGCCGCGCCGCGCCATCTCGATCACGTCGGTGGCCATCGAGCTCAGGCCGAGCGACGCCGAATAGATCAGGCGCAGCTGCCGCCGCTGGATCTCGGTCACCGGTCCGGACTGCCCGCGCTCGAGCGTCTCGGCGAGGCAGCGGATCGAGGTCAGCGGCGACCGGATGTCGTGCGCGACCTCCACGACGATGTTGAGCCCGTCGGGGCCGGACAGCTGCGAGGCGAAGTAGCGGTCCCAGTCGGGCTCGATCGCGCGCCGCACGCTGTCGATGCCCGCCAGGAGGCGCAGCGCATCGGCCCGCGGGACCGACGGGTCGCCCGCGAGGAGCGAGAGGAGCACCGACCCGATCCGGTCGAGCAGGAACCGCGCGAGCGCGCTCGCCCCCTCGCCCCGCTCGGGCTGGATGCCGCGCGAGGCGAGGTCCACCGCACCCGCGAGCCACTCGAGGACCTTGTTGGTCTCCTCGGGCTCGAAGGCCTCACCCAGCGCCTGCGCCCAGCCGCGCAGCACCTCGCCGACCGCCTTCTGGATGAGCGGGTGCACCTCGGCAGCGACCAGCAGCCCGCCGGAGGACACGGCGCCGAGGCGCGGGGTCCGCAGCGGGCGGGCGGGGACGGCGGGGTCGCCCACGTCAGCGGTCGTTCGGGCTCAGCACGGCCTCGCGCTGCAGGCCATGCCGTTCCATCAGACGGTAGAGGGTCGTGCGGTCGACGCCCGCCATCCGGGCCGCCTTGGACATGTTCCCCTGCGTCGCGCGCACGAGTTCGGCGAGGTAGCGCCGCTCGAACTGCGCGATGACCCGCTCCCGGCCGACGTGGTACGGCTCGCTCAGCAGGTCGGCATCGGCGGCGTCGGCCGCCGCTGGGGCCGCACCGCTCGCCACCGGGCGCTCGAGCGCCGGGTTGTCGGAGATCGGGATGTCGGCCGCGCCGGCAGCCTGGCCCGGCTCGAGCAGCACCACGGCGTGCTCGATCGCGTTCTGCAGCTCGCGCACGTTCCCCGGCCACTCGTAGCGCTGGAGCGCCCGGATGGCCTCGTCGGTCAGCGTGGCCGGCCGCGTCTCGCCGCCCCGGTGCTGCCGCCAGTAGCTCCGCAGGAAGTGGCTCGCCAGGAGGGCGATGTCCTCGTGCCGGTCCCGCAGCGGCGGGATGGCGATCGGGACCACGCGCAGCCGGTAGTAGAGGTCCTCGCGCAGCACGCCCGTGCGCACCGCCTCGTCGGCGTCGCGGTTCGAGGCGGCGATGAAGCGGACGTTCACCACGGTGCTCGTGTTGTTGCTGCCGACACGCCGCACCACGCCGTCCTGGATCACGCGCAGGAGCTTCGCCTGCAGCGGCATCGGCATCTCGGTGAGCTCGTCCAGGAAGAGCGTGCCGCCGTTGGCGGTCTCCAGGAGGCCCGCCTTGTCGCGAACCGCCCCGGTGAACGCGCCCTTCACGTGGCCGAACATCTCGGACTCGAGCAGCCCCTCGGGGAGCGCAGCGCAGTTCACCGCGACCAGGGGCCGGGCCCGCCGCCGGCTCCGACGGTGGATGTACTGCGCGATCATCTCCTTGCCGGAGCCCGTCTCGCCCGTGATGAAGACGGAGGCATCGGTCGTCGCGACGCGGCGGGCGAGGTCGAGGCAGCGGGTGAACGACGCCGAGACGCCGAGCGGCGCGTCGTCCTCCCGGCCCCCGGTGCCCGGCTCGCCACCGGAGCCGGCCTCGCGCGCGACCATCACCGCGTGCGCCGCGCGCCCCACCAGGATCTCCAGATGCGTCGCCGAGAACGGCTTCGGGAGGTAATCCCACGCCCCCTCGCGGAGGGCCTCGACGTTCGAGGCGACGCTCGGATTGCCGGTCATCACGATGACGATCGTGTCCGGCGAGGACTCCAGCGCCGCCTGCAGCACGTCCATGCCCGTCACGTCGGACATGTAGAGGTCCGTCAGGACGATGTCGAACGACCGGCGCTGGAGCAGCTTCGTCGCCTCCTCCCCGCGCCCCGCGACCTCGACCCGGTACCCGAGCCCCTGCAGGATGGACCGGCAGCTCTCCCGGAGCGTCCGCTCGTCGTCCACGAGCAGCAGGTTCAGCGTGGCGCGGAACTCGCTAGGAACGAGGGACAGCTCGACGCTGTCGGCGCCGGTTCCGCCGGCTCGGCTGTTGTCGTTCACGGGGCGGTTCCTGGGCTCGCGTCCGGCGGACGCGCGTGGCGTGGCGTGCGCGCAACAATCTATAGGCCCCCCGCGACGTAAGGAATAGCGCAATCGGGACTTGGCGGCGGGGCAGGGGGCCGCGGTGCGGCTCCGGCGCAACGCTCCGGGTGCGGCGTCCCGCCGTGACGGCGCCGAGGCGATCGGAGGTTTCCCTGCCGGGTATATTTTCGTCCATCTGTACGTCCAACAACGTCTTACGGAATCCATGACCTCAGGCCGCCCCGAACCCCCGATGCTCCCGCCCGCCGAGCCGATGCCGGCGGCGCGGTTCGATGCTGCGGGCCCCGCCTACCTCGATGACGAGGAGGATTCGGGTGGAGGCGTCCAGCGGTACGTCCAGGCGCTCCTGCGGCACAAGTGGCTCATCCTCGGCCTCGCGATCTTCGGCTTCGTCGTCGGGTTCGGGGCGAGCCGGTTCATCAAGCCGACCTACCAGGCTCAGGCGACACTGCAGATCGATGTGGTGCCGCGCGGGTCGCCGCAGCCCAACAGCCCCATCCGCAACACGCAGCTGCTCGATTCGCGCGGCTGGGTCGACCTGATCCGCGTCAACCTCGTGCTCGATGAGGTGGTGAAGCGGCGGAAGCTGTTCCTCACGCGCGGGACGCCGGGCACCGGGCGCTACTTCCGCGAGCTCCAGGCCGACAGCAGCCTCGTGCCCGGCGACTACCAGCTCGTCGTGGATGCGACCGGCCAGCGCTACACGCTGAAGACCGTCGCCGGCGCCGAGCTCCAGGTCAGTGCTCCCGGGGATTCCCTCGGCGGGCTCATCGGGCTGCTCTGGGCGCCGGACAGCCTCCCGGCGGGCCGGGTCCTCGACTTCTCGCTGATGTCTCCGCGCGACGCGGCGGTGAAGCTCGCGGAGGAGATCGAGAACTCGCCGCTCCCGCCCGAGGCGTCGTTCCTCCGCATCAGCCTGCGCGGCACCGATCCGCAGGACATCGCGGCGACGGTGAACGCGATCGCCGAACGGTACGTGGAGGTCGCGACCTTCCTGAAGCGCGACAAGCTCACCCAGGTGACGCAGGTCCTGCAGGCGCAGCTCGACCGCTCGGCGGCGGAGCTGCGCGAGAAGGAGAACGCGCGCGAGACCTTCAAGGTCCGCACGATCACGCAGCCCTCCGACCGGGGCGGCACCCCGATCGCCGCGGGGCTCACGGTCACCCAGGACCCGGTGCGCGAGGCCTTCTTCCGCCTGCGGCTCGACCGCGACTCGGTCCAGCAGGAGCGGGACGCGCTGCAGCGCGCCATCACGGGCGCGACCGACTCGTCCATCTCGCTCCTGGTCGTGCTCGGGACCATCCCCTCGGTCCGCAACTCGCCGGAGCTCTCGCAGTCCCTCACCCTGCTCGCCGAGAAGCGGGCCGAGGAGCGGCGGATGCGACTCGCCTTCGGCCCGTCACACCAGCCGCTGCAGGATGTCGTGCGCACGGTGCAGGAGCTCGAGACCCGCACGATCCCGTCGCAGGTGCGCGAGGTCATCAACGCCCTCGACGTGCGCCTCAAGGACATCGACGGGCGCATCACCGCCTCGGGACGCGAGATGGAGGCCATCCCGGCCCGGGTCTCCGAGGAGGCGCGGCGCGAGCGTGACGTCACCATCGCCGACAACCTCTTCACGCAGTTGCAGGCCGCGTTCGAGCAGGCGCGGCTGGCCGAGCTCAGCGCCTCGCCCGACGTGCGCATCCTCGATCGCGCGAAGGTGCCCAACGAGCCGATGAAGGACCAGCTCCTGCTCGTGCTCGCCGGCGGCCTCATCGGCGGGCTCGGGCTCGGCGTCGGCCTCGCCCTGCTGCTCGACCGCTTCGATCGCCGCATCCGGTATCCGGACGAGGTGTCGCGCGGGCTCGGCCTCACCATCCTCGGGGCGCTCCCGCAGCTGCGGCACGACAAGCAGGGCAACCCGGATCCGGAGGACGCGGCGGCGCTGCTCGAGGCGATGCGGTCCATCCGCATGAACCTCGGCTACGCGCACGGCCACGCCGGCCCGTTCGTCACCACGATCACGAGCCCCGGGGCCGGCGACGGGAAGTCGTTCCTCTCCGCGAACCTCTCGAAGGCGTTCGCCACCGGCGGCCGCCGCACGCTCCTCATCGACGCCGACACGCGGCGCGGCGTGCTGCACCGCACGCTCGGCGTGGAGCGCCAGCCGGGGCTGCTCGACCACCTCAACGGCCAGGCGACCCTCGCCGAGGTCATCCGGCCGCTCCCCGCGATGGGCATCGACTTCATGCCCTGCGGCACGCGACTCGCCAGCGGACCCGAGCTCCTCGCCTCGCCCCAGATGCAGCAGCTGCTGATGGCGCTCCGCGGCGAGTACCAGTGCATCATCTTCGACAGCCCGCCGCTCGGCGCCGGCGTGGATCCGCTCCTCCTCGGCTCGCTCACCGGCAGCCTCGTCGTCGTCATGCGCTCGGGCGTCACCGACCGCGAACTGGCGGAATCGCGCCTGCGGGAGCTCGAGCGGCTGCCGATCCGCGTGCTGGGCGCGGTGCTGAACGACGTGAAGGCACAGGGCGCCTACCGCTACTATGCCTACCTGCCGGGCTACCGTGCCGAGGACGAGGTGGGGGCCGAACCGGAGGCCGCGGCCGGCCCGTCCGGGAAGAAGCGCCCGCGGCTGCTGGGCGGCGCCGACTGAGCGCGGGGGCCGACCGGGATGGCACGAGGGGCGCGGACCGGCCGGTCCGCGCCCCTCATCGCATCGGCGGGCATCGCCGCGCGGTCAGTGCACGTTGCCGTCGAACTGCCGGATGCGGAGCAGGCGGCCCTCGGTGGGCTCGTTCCGGGTCGCCCGCATGGCGAGCGACGCGCGCATGAGCATGTCGGCGGGCTCGACCGGCGCCTCATGGTAGTTCGGCACCGCATCATAGCCGGCGACCATCGCCAGGCCGGACTCCGCGAGCGCCTGCGCGATGGCCTTCGAGAGCCGCTCGGCCAGCTGGACCGCCCCGCGCGAGTCGGTGCCCTGCGCGACGACCGCGAACTCGGCCGGCCCGATCTTCCCGATCGCGTCGGAGTTCCGGCCGGTCTGGCGGAGGATCTGCGCCAGCGACTCGGTGACCGCCGAGGCCTCCGCCGTCCCCTCCTGCACCGGCGTGCCGTCACCGAGGATCGGCGTCATGACGAGGCACGCGAACGGCTCCTGCTGCCGGAAGGCCTGCGAGCCGAGCTCGCGGGCGCGGCGCGCGAGGCCGCGGAGGTTGTACAGCCCGGTGATCTCGTCGATCAGGCTCTCCTCGCGCGCCCGATCCACCTCCTGCTTCGCCCGCAACATCGCGTCGAGGCGCAGGGGCAGCTCCTCGCCGTCGAGCGAGGCGCCGATGAAGTCCCACGCCCCGGCGCGCAGCGCGTCGAGGCGGCGCTGGCGGCTGGTGTGCGCGGGGCTCGTGATCAGGATCGGCGTCGCCGGGCTGATGCTCGGGTCGGCCCGCAGCTCGCGGCAGACGTCGAGCCCGTCGCGGTCCGGCAGGTCCGTGTCGAGGATGATCAGGTCCGGGTGCGACGCGCGGGCGCGATCGATCGCCTGCTTGCCCGTGTAGGCCCGCAGCACCGCATAGCCGTGCGGGCCCAGGATGCTCTCGAGTGACCGCGAGTGCCACTCCTGACTGTTCGCGATGAGGGTCAGGGGCGGACGGGTACGGGAAGTGCGGTCGATCGTCATCTCGGAGGTGGGCTCCATACCTTCGGTGGTGCGCGCCATGGTGACCTGCATTACTGCACAATGTGTGCGGGGCGGCGCGCAGTGGCTAACTCCATACGATACAACGATTTCCAACGGTACAGCCGGGCCTCCCGCACTGCCGTGCGATGCACCGCGACAACAGATGCCCAACGAATCTGGGGCGCGAATGCAACGCCGGACCCGAGAGTGGCGGTTCGCGTTCGCCCCCACCTACCTTTCGAATCATGCGCTTGACGACTGAGGGCCGCCGCGCGGCACCGATCGCCTTCCTGTGCCTGGCCCTCGCGGCTGGGACCGTCTCCGCCCAGGCCGGCGGTGCCGTGACCCCGTCCACCGGCCGGAATGCGAGTCGCGAGCAGCTCGAGGCGGCCGCCCAGGAGTTCGACCGCCTTGCCGCGTCCGTGGCCTACGGCGAGGAGATGCGCGCGCGGGCCCGCGGGGACGCCGCCGCCGTGCGGAAGCGGCTGACCGACGGCGACTTCCGGGTCGGCGACCGGATCGTGGTGCGCGTCGAGGGGCAGGTCATGCTCGACGACACCGTCACCGTGGTCGACGGCCAGCGCATCACGGTGCGCGGGATCCGGCAGGTCGGGCTCGCCGGCATCCTCCGGTCCGAGCTCGAGCCCACGTTGCGGGCGGAACTCGGCGAGGTGGTGCGCAACACCACCGTGAGCGCCCGTCCCCTGATGCGGCTCGCGGTCCTCGGGTCGGTCGTGCGCCCGGGCTTCCTCAGCGTCACGGATGAGACGACGCTCGACCGCCTGATCACGCTCGCCGGCGGCCCCGTGGCGCAGGCGGGCATCAGCAAGATCACCATCGCCCGCGCCGACACCCTCATCCTCCCGGCACCGGCGGTCCAGCGTGCCATGGCGAGCGGCGCCACCGTCTCTGCCCTCCTGCTCCAGGACGGGGATGTCGTCGACGTGCCGGAGCGCGCCCCGCGCTGGGACCGTGTGCAGCGGATCCAACTCGTGACGTCCGTCGTCATCCCGCTCATCACGGTGCTCGCGGTCCGGCGCTGATCGGTCCACGGTGCAAGACGACGGGGGGAGCGGCCATCGGCCGCTCCCCCCGTCCCGCTACCGGCCACCGGTCCGCTACGGGATGATCCGCCCCGGCGTCCACGGCGCGCCTTCCGCCTCGGCCTTCCGCTCCAGCGCCGCCAGGTCGCCCTCGACGAACGCCTTGAGCGCCGCGTGGATCGCCGGGAAGCGCTCGCGCACGA
>JAIBBJ010000063.1 GCA_019694735.1 Gemmatimonadaceae bacterium
CGCTCGTGGAGGCGCGGCGCATCCGCGCCGCGCTGCGCTCGCTCGCCGAGCGCGGACGCACCGACCAGGGAGAGCGCACGCGGGAGGCCGTGCTGGCCGAGATCAACCGCGTGCTGGGCCGCTCGGTGGGCACGCGCCGCGTCGAGGCGCTGCCCGACGGCGGCTACGTCCGCAGCTTCGTGCCGGTCGGCGACGTGTTCGGCGGGCTCGTGATCCCCGTGGTCGAGTCGGCGGTGGACTCGCTCGTCGCGGGCGAGCTGGTGCGGATCCGGCGTTGCGCCGACCGCCGCTGCCCGCGGGTGTTCGTCGACGTCACGAGATCGCACACGCGGCGCTGGTGCGACATGCGCACCTGCGGCAACCGCGCGAAGGCGCAACGATTCAGGTCGTCGCCGCGCCGGGCTTGATGTAGCCCATCGTCTCCGCGTAGTCGCGGAGCTTGGCCTGGAGGAGGCGCCGGCCGCGGAAGAGCCGCGACTTGATCGTCCCCTCGGGCACGCCCAGCACCGTCGCGACCTCGGCGTACTTGAGGCCGTGCAGGTCGCTCATCACGACCGCGTCGCGGTACTCGTCCGGCAGCGCGGCGATCGCCTCGACGATCTCCTCGTCGAGGAACGAGTCGTAGAACGCCCCCTCGGGGTCCGTCTCGCCGACCGGCTCGAAGAGCTCACGCCCGTCCTCGTCCTCGGCCGGCTGGACCTCGCGCGCGTCGATGCGGCGCTTCCGGCTCACGAAGGCGTGGTAGAGGATCGTGAACAGCCAGGCGCGGATGTTGGTGCCGAGATGGTACTGCTCCCAGCGCTGGAACGCGCGGAGCATCGTGTCGGAGACCAGGTCCTCCGCGTCGTCGCGCGCCTTGGTGAGCTTGAGCGCGAACGAGTACAGGGCGTCGAGGTGGCGGACCGCCTCCTCGTCGAATCGCGCGCGTCGCTCGGCGCGCTCCCGCTCCCCGTTCGGGAGCATCCCCAGTCCGGCCGCCATCGTCGCCATCGCCAACGCCTCCGTGCGTCAGGAACCGGCGGGGCGCCGGACGTGCCCCGCGACGAATCGCTTCAGGTCCGATGCGACGCCGTGCATCACGCTCGCGTCGCGCTTCATCCGCGCCATCGTCGTCGCGCCCTCGAGGGTCGCCACGATGAAGCGCGCCAGCCGCTGCGGGTCCGCGCCGTCCTCGAGCCGGTCCTGCGCCTGCTCGAGCAGCCGTGCGATCTCGTCCGTCCAGTTGCGGAAGACCCGCGCGATGCGGATCCGGAAGCCTTCGTCCTTCTCCGCCATCTCCGTCGCGAGCGCGCCGAAGGGCGAGCCGCCGCGCATCCCGCGCTCGGCCTGGATCGCCACCACCGAGTCGATGAAGACCTCGAGCCGCTCCATGGGCTCGAGCGTCGACTCCCGGAGGATCGCGAGGCCGCGCTCCCCCAGCACGTCGAACTGGCGCGCGAGCACCTCGTGCCCGAGCTCCTCCTTCGACTTGAAGTAGTGATAGAAGTGGCTCTTGCCGCTGAGGCCGGCGTGCGTGATGACGTCGTCCACCGACGTCTGCACGAAGCCCTTCTCGGCGATGAGCTCCGAGGCGGCGTCGAGGATCTGAATGCGGCGCGGGTTCACGGAGGGAAAAATAGGACCGAAAGTCCTAAAGGCAACTCCGACCCGCAATAAGTCTATAAACCTATATCTATCAACATCTTATAACATAGACAGCGAGTAGGACCGGGTGACGGCTTCTGGGAACTTCGGGCCTGCCGGTCCTACCGGTCCGATCCGCGGGAGGTCCGCTCAGCGCCCACGGCGTCCGCGGCCCCCGCGGGAGGGGCCGCCCCCGCGCGGTCCACGATGCGGACCACGGTCGTCACGGCCCCGCGTGCCCCGTCCGCGCTCGCCGCGGCCGCGGTCCCCGCCAGGTCGGCCCTCGCGTGCACGCCCTGCCTCTCCCTCGCTCCACGGCCGGTCGAGCGCCTCCTGGACCTCCTCGAGCGCGTCGCCGCGCACCGTGCCGCGCGCGCCGCGGGTCACGACGAACCGCAGCGGCCGGTCGAGCGTCGGCAGCTCCGTGGCCACGAGCGTCCGCGCGAGCTTCTCGGGGAGCTGCAGCCGCGCGACGCCGCGCACCGTGCCGTCGGCGAGCTCCTCCACCTCGTAGTGCAGCGGCACCGTGCGGTCCCGGATCTCCACCGCGCCGGGCAGGGCCATCCATCGCGCGCGCACCTCCGGCGGCGCCCACGCATCCGCGTCGAGGCGCAGCGCCGCATTCCGGAACCCGTGCAGGTCCTGCACGTCCGCGAGTTGCGCCTCGTACCACGCCGTGAGCTCCGCGAGCCCCAGCTTCGGGGTCGCGCCACCCGAGCGCCGGTGCACCTCGCGCAGCTCGTCGATCGCCGCGCGATTGCGCGGCACCGCATGGTGGCGCGCCTCGCCGCGGGCGAGGGCCTCCGCGAGCGCGCGCCGCGCCGCGCCCGCGTGCTCGGCCGGGAACTCGAGGAGCGGCTCGCGATCGTGCTCCAGCTCGAAGCCGAAGTAGGTCACCTTCGTCTCGAGCGCGAACGGCCGCTCGCGCTTCGCCGGGTCGTACGTCACCCGCGGCGCATGCCGCGTGGCGTACCGCCGGACGACGTCCGGCGGGAGCTGCGTCCCCTCGATCGCGGCACGCGGGATCCCGAACTTGTCGGCGAAGTACCGCAATGTCCCCGCGATCGCGCCCCAGCTCCCGCAGACGCTCGTCTTGCTCACGCGCGCCTCGTCGCCGGTGACCGTCTCCTCGTCGATCACCAGGGCGAACGGCATCACCTGCGCCACCAGGTCGACGAAGCGCCGCTCGATCGCCGCCGTGGTGCGCGGCATCCGCGTCGGCAGCGGCAGCCCCACCGAGCGGTAGATGCTCGCCATCGCCAGCGCCGCGTCCTCCACCGCCTTCACGAGCACGCCGCGCTGCTCGGCCCACCGCACGATGCTCTCGTCGAACATCTGCCGCGGCAACCCGTAGACCTCGCCGAGGTAGCCGCACGTCTCGAAGGCCTCGGCGTAGACGTTGTACGTCGTGAGGTGGTCGGACCCCGGCACCACGAGCCCACCCAGCTCCCGCTCCTCGCGCGTCATCCGGTGCAGCGATTCGACGCTCGCCATCACCGACACGTACGGGAGCAGTGCGTCGTCGCAGTGCACCAGCAGCTCGGCCCACGGCCGGTCCACCGGCATCGCCTCGACCTTCCGCCCGTACGCGGTCAGCCGCCCGGCCTCGACGATGCCCCGCGACTCCAGGAAGGCGAGCGCGTCGCGGTAGCTCCGGCGGTCCAGCGGGACCGGCAGGTCGAGCTCGTCGGCGCGCACCCCGAGCGCCGCGCAGGTGAGCGCCACGCGCTCGGAATCCCCCGCGAGCTGGAACTCCGGTGCGGTCGGCTCCAGCCGGTCGAACCGGATGTCGCGGTCGCTCAGGATGAACACACGGCCGCCGGCCACGCGGCCGTGCACGCGCCCCGCCATCTGCAGGATCTCGTTCGCGCCGAGATGGAGCCGCGTGAGCACGTTGCGCCCCTGCTCCACGACGTTCGCGAAGCGCGTATCGTCGATCACGACCGTGTCGAGCCCGCGCACGTTCAGCGCGCTCTGGCCCGCCGCGGTCATCGCGAGCAGGAACGGCTTCTCCACCTCGCCCTCGAGGAACGGCCGGATGACGCGGATCGGCTCGCCGCCATGGTAGAACGCGACCTGCATCCGCGGATAGCGCGCGCCGACGTCCGCCGCGACCTCCTCGACCGCCGCACGCGTCGGCAGGAACACGCCGATGCCGCGCCGCTCCGTGATCGCCCGCTGCAGGAAACGGTCATCGAGGAAGTGCACCGGCTTCCGCCGCTCCACCTCCACGCGCGCGGCGCGCGCGGGATCGAACGCGCTCGACTCGATGACCTCGGCCGCGTCGAGGTAGCGGCGGTAGAACGACGGGTCCACCGTCGCCGAGAGCCAGATGAAGCGGCACCCCGTCCGCTTCCCCAGCGCGAGGCAGAGCTCCAGTTCGGCGCTCGTCTGGTGGATCTCGTCCACCACCAGCGTGTCGTGCGGCCGGATGTCGCCGTCCTGGAACCACCGGCGCGCGATCCCGGTCGTCACGATCACGACGTTCCAGCCCGGCGTCTCCGGGGTCGCCTCGCGCTCGCGGTTCACCACCCCGACCCGCAGCGCATCGGTGCCGAGCAGCGCCTTGGCGATGGGCTTGACGGCGAGGGTCTTCCCGGTGCCCGTGCCGGCGACGATGCCGAAGCCCTGCCGCGGCCGCTCGGGCGCGACCGCGAGGCGCTCGGCGAGCGCCCGCAGCTCGACGCCGCGCGTCGTCCACAGCAGCGTCTCGATGTCGAGGCTGAAGCCGAGCTCGATCGTCTCGCACGCGGCGCGCGTGGGCGCGATCACGATGATGCGGCCGCGCTCGCCGCCCGCGCGGACGAAGGCCTCGTGATCCGGCGGCAGGTACGGATCACGGACCGCACGGAGGTCGCTCGCAGGCGGCCGGACGGCGCTACTCCGGCTTCTTCTTGGGCTCGGCGGGCGGCTTCGTGCCCGCCTCGCCGCCCGGGGCACGGCTGTTCGCCGGCGTCGCCCCGGCCGGGGCGCCGGTGCTGGCGGGCGTCGTCGTGCCCGCGGTCCCGGTGGTCCGCGGGACCTCGGGGGCGACCCGCCGACGGTCATCCACCGCCGCGCGACGCACCTGCTCGTCTCGCGTGCGGAGCTCCTCCATCCGGCGACGGCGCTCCTCGCGCTCGCGGGCGAGCTGCTCCTCGCGGTCCGCCTCGCGCCGCATCGCCTCGGCCTTCGACGCACCCCGGGGATCCGCGCCCACCCGGGGGTCGAACCGCTCGCTCGCGTCGCCGCGCGGCATCGGGCCGTACAGCACCACGCCGTTGGCCGGCTTGGTCCGCAGCGCGGTCGCGCAATCGGTCGGCGCGGGCTGCTGGGCGGCCGGGACGCCCTCCATCCAGATGCGGCACTTCCCCGCCGGCGGCAGCATCGCCGGCGGCACGGTGTCGCGCGTGGAGGCCCCGCGCGCCTGCGCCGCGGCGATCGCCGGGAAGGCGAGCAGCGCGGCGGTGGCCGGACGGAGGAGGCGGGGGAACGGCACGGGCATCAACGCAAGGACGAAGGAGGATACCCCCCCGACACGCGGGGGTTCAGACGGCGGCCGGCCGGTCCCCGAAGCTGATGCCGACCGCCCGGGCCGTGCGCACCACGTCGTGGGTCGGATCGACCCGCTTCGGCTCCTTCAACGCCTCCTTGATCGGCACCGTCACGATGTTCGGCGTCTGCAGCGCCACCATGTGGCCCCACTTCCCGTCCGCCACCGCCTGCGTCGCCGCGCCGCCGAACCGCGTCGCCAGCAGCCGGTCGTAGCCGGTGGGCATGCCGCCGCGCTGCAGGTGGCCCAGCACCATGGACCGGCACTCCTTGCCCGTCTGCTCCTGGATCGCGTGCGCGAGCCGCTGCGCGATGCCACCCACGCGGCGCGCCTGCCCCGGCATCGACTCGCCGATGATCGACACCTGCCCGCTCTCGTCGGTCGCCCCCTCGGCCACGACGACGATCGCGAACTTCCGGCCCCGCCGGTCGCGCTCCATGATCGCCTGCACGACATGCTCGAGCTTCCAGGGGATCTCCGGGAGCAGCACCACGTCCGCCGTGCCCGAGACGCCCGAGTGCAGCGCGATGAACCCGGCATCGCGCCCCATCACCTCCAGCACCATCACGCGGTCGTGGCTCTCGGCGGTGGTGTGCAGCTTGTCGATCGCCTCGATCGCCGTCGAGACCGCGGTGTCGAAGCCGAAGGTCGTCACCGTGCCCGAGACGTCGTTGTCGATGGTCTTCGGCACGCAGACGATGCGCATGCCCTTGTCGACGAGCTTCTGCGCGATGCCGAGCGACCCGTCGCCGCCGATCGAGATGATCGCCTGGATCCCGAGGTTGCGGGCGTTGTCGATCAGTTCGTCCGAGCGGTCGAAGTTCTTGTACGTGCCGTCGGCCTGCAGCCGCGGGAACTCGAACGGGTTGCCGCGGTTCGTCGTGCGCAGGATGGTGCCGCCGAGGTGCGCGATGCCGCGCACGGAGTCGGCCGTGAGCGGCACCACCTCGTCCTCGCCGAGCAGGCCCGCATAGCCGCGCTTGATGCCGAGCACGGTCCAACCGCGCGCGATCGCGCTGAGGGTGGCCGCGCGGATGACCGCATTGAGGCCGGGGGCGTCGCCGCCGCCGGTGGAGATCGCTAGACGCATGCTGCGGGTGGGGGGAGGAGGGAGGGGGGTCGGCGCCGGCCGGCCGCCGGTCGTCAGGACCGGCGCGCCTGGATCGCCGAGAGGATCTCGCCGGGCTGCGCATGCCGCCCGACCTGCTTCTTCGAGAAAACGAGTTCGTCGTCGAGGCGGACCTCGAAGACCCCGCCGCCGGAGGGGATCATCCCCACCTCCGCGTCGGGCCACGTCTCCCGGAGCGCGGCCGCCAGACCGACGGCCCGAGGCTCATAGTTTCAGACGGTGCAGTATTCGATCGTGATCCGCATCGGGGAGTCCGGGACGTGGGACGGGCCTCGGCGAGGCCTCTGGAAACTACCACGACCGACCGGGACCGTCACCCTCCGACGGCGGAAGCGTGGGCCGGAGCACCTGCGGACGGCAGAAACCACTGTCCCGCGCGCAGGGACCATTCGCCGAGTCGGACCGGCGTCCGGCCCGCCCCCCCTCGGCGTCGCCCGGGCGCGTCACCGCGTGTAGGGGACCCCCGCCAGGTTCGCCAGTTGCGCGATGGTCGAATCCTGGCGAGCCACCACGCCGCGCAGGGAATCGAGCTGGAACTGCATGTCGGTGGTGCGGTTGGCGAGGTCCTCGAGCGTGGCCTGCAGGTCGACGGTCTCCTGCATCTGGTCGAGGCGCTTGTTCGGATCCTGGTAGCAGCCGGCGGCCAGGGCGGTGGTGCAGGCGACGGCGAGCAGCGAGGGGCGGCGAAGTGACGGCATACGCGGGTCCGGGTGGCGTCGGAAGGGTGACGGACGATCGGCCGAATCTACGCACCCTCCATGCACCCCGTTCGCCGGAGTCCCGATGCGCCGCGGCACCACCCTCCCCGAGCTCCTCCTCGTCTGCGCGCTCCTCGGTCTCGTCGCCGGATTCGCGCTGCCCCGCGTCGCCGATGCACTCGACGGCGTACGCGTCACGCAGGCCGCGCACGAGGTGGCGGGCGCCTTGACGCTCGCGCGGGCGGCGGCGATCCGGCGTGCGGCCTTCGCCGCCGTCATCCTGGACGAACGCGAAGGCACCGTGCGGGTCGAGTCGCTGGGCGACACGCTCCTCCACCGTGCCCTGCGGGTCGACCACCGCGTCACGCTCCGCGCGACGCGCGACACTCTCACCTACGGGCCGGACGGCCTCGGGCACGGGGCCGCGAACAGCACGATCGTGATCGAGCGACGCGCGCACGCGGAGACCGTCACGGTGAGCCGGCTCGGACGGACGCGGCGCTCCTGGTGAGCGCGCGCGGCCGGGACCGCGGCCCGGCCGCGCCGTTCACGTGCCGAAATCGAACCCGGCGACCGAGATCCGCGGGATCTCCTGCCCGATCACGCGCTCGATCGTGCGCACCATCCCGATCTCGTCGGTGGACATGAACGTGAACGCGTCCCCCTCCTTCGCCGCCCGCCCGGTGCGTCCGATCCGGTGCACGTAGTCCTCGGCCTGCTGCGGCACGTCGTAGTTGATCACGTGCGTGATGCCCGAGATGTCGAGGCCGCGCTGTGCGATGTCCGTCGCGACGAGGATGCGCACCTGCCCCTCCTTGAAGCGCGCCAGCGCCTGTTCACGCTGCGCCTGCGTGCGGTCCGCGTGGAGCGCCTCGGCGGCGAATCCCGCGTCGGTCACGTCGCGCACCACGCGGTCGGCGCCGCTCTTGGTGCGCGTGAACACGAGCGCCGAGTCATCGGCCTTCATCTCGCCGAGCAGGTGGCGCAGGAGGGCGGTCTTCTTGTGGCCGGGCACGGGGTACACGTAGTGGCGCACCGTGGTGGCGGCCTGCGAGCGGCGCCCCACCTGCACCACCGTCGGACGGCGCAGGTACTTCCGCGCGAGCGCCTCGACCTCGGGCGGCATCGTCGCGGAGAAGAGCAGCGTCTGCCGGTACGGATGGATCTGCGCGACGATGCGGTTGATCTGCGGCGCGAAGCCCATGTCGAGCATCCGGTCCGCCTCGTCGAGCACGAGCACCTCGAGGTCGTCGAAGATGACGTTCTGCTTCTCGAGGTGGTCGATCAGCCGCCCCGGCGTCGCGACGATGACGTCCACGCCGTTGCGCAGCGCCGTCGTCTGCGCGTCGTAGCCGACGCCGCCGTACACCGAGATCACCTCGAGCCCGGTGCCGGTGCCGTACTTCCGGATGCTCTCCTCCACCTGCTGGCAGAGCTCGCGCGTGGGCGTCAGGATGAGCGCGCGCGTGCGCGCCGGCCCGCCGATCAGCCGCTCGATGATGGGGATGGTGAAGGCCGCGGTCTTGCCGGTTCCCGTCTGCGCGAGCCCCATCAGGTCGCGCCCCTTCAGCGCGAGCGGGACGGCCTGCGCCTGGATCGGCGTCGGCCGCACGTAGCCCGCGCGCCGCAGCGACTCGAGCATCGGCCCGCTCAGCCCGAGGTCCGCGAACGTGATCTCGGAAGTGCTCGCCTCGGCCTGCGCGAGGGTGAGGCCGGTGGCGTCGGGGGCGGACTCGGCCGCGGCGGGTGCGGCGGGTGCCGCGGGCGTCTCGGCCGGCGTCGGTGCCGGCTCGGCGGCCGTCCGCGTGCGGCCGCGCTTGGTCGTCGTCGTCATCTCCGCGAATCCTAACGGGCGCCGTCGGCCCCGTCGAGGAGGATGGCGTTCACGCGCGTCGGCACCTCCTCCATGACGACATGCCCGCCGTCCACGATCCAGGTCAGCCGGCCCGCGGGGAGCGCCGCGGCCAGGCGCTCCGCGTGCACCGGCCGCACCGTCCGGTCGCGCGTGCCGAACACCACGTGCGTCGGCGTCCGCAGCGCGGCGAGCGCCGCCGGGGTCCACGGCGCCCAGTCGAACTCGCGCAGCATCGCGAGCTGGGCCCGCACGACCGCGGGGAACTGGGTCGGCGCCCAGTACTCGTCCACATCGCGGTCGGAGAACCAGCCGAGCTTGCCGTACACGCGGCGCTGGACGAAGTCCACCGCGCGCCGCGGCACGAGCCGCACCGCGAGCGGGTCCGGCAGCCGCGGCACCACCGGCGCGAGCACCTGCCACGGCGGGATCTCGCCGAACCCGACGGGCCCGAAGAGCGCGAGGCGTGCGATCCGTCCCGGGGCATCGAGCGCGACCCGCACGGCGATCTTGCCGGCCATCGACTGCGCCGCGAGCACCACACGCTCGAGTCCGAGCGCGTCGAGGAACGCGCTGAGATGGCCAGCGAATCGCTCGAGCGTGTACGCGCCATCGGCGTCCGGGGCATCTGAGAGCCCATGGCCGGGCAGGTCCAACGCGATGGCCCGGTGCCCGGCGGCGGCGAGGGGCAGGAGGTTGTGCCGCCAGAGGTACGCGCTGACCGCCCAGCCGTGCACGAGCAGCACCGGCGGCCCGTCCGGCGGGCCCGCCTCCAGCACGCGGACGCGCACACCTGTCGGGAGGGCGACCTGCCGCGTGGCAATCCCGGCGACGCCCGCGGGGAACCACTCGGCGGGAGCAAGCCGCCCCGCGGCCGTCACCGGCACGCGGGGCGTCGCATCACGCGCAGCCATCCATCCCGGCCCACGGGTCAGATCAGGTCGATCGGGCGCCCCGACAGCCGCGCGATGAGCCCGATGCGGAACGTCACATCCACCCAGCGCTCATCGCCGCCGTGCGTCACCTCGAGCGGGAACATCGGCCAGACGTACGGGTTGGCGCTGCGCGGCATCGCCATCCCCTTGTGCGGATGCCAGACGCCGGAGCGGTCGCAATCGTCCACGAAGCGCTCGAACATCTTCGACCAGTTCTCGTTGCGCCGCAGGAATCCGAGCCGCGCCATCAGCTCCAGCCAGGCGAGCGCCGCCGGCACGTCATCCTCGACCGCATTGCGGTGCGGGAGGAGGTCGCCGAGGACGAGCTGCGGCATCGGCACGAGCGCCGTCCCGATCTGCTGCACCGACTCCTGTCGCGGCAGCGGCCGCGTCAGGTACTCGTACAGCATCTCCATCGCCTCGTAGTGCTCGCTCTGGAAATGCGGCATGTGCGCGAGCAGGTGCAACGCGTGGATGGACGGCGGGAACGCCTCGGGGTGCAGCACCTGCTTGTTGCCCGAGCGGATCCAGGGCTTCTCCGCGAGTGGTGAGCGCAGGTAGTCGGTGATGCGGTCGAGCGTCCGCCGTGCGAGCCCGCGGAGCCGAGGATCCGCCTCGAAGCCCGCGCCCGCGAGCGCCGCGCCGGCCGACTCCCGGACCGCCTGCCGGTGCACGAGCAGCAGTTCCTCCTCGACCTTCCCCTTCGTCGGCGCGAATTCGAAGAGCAGCGAGCGGTCCTGGTCCTCGGCGAGCAGCCGGAAGAGCACCCGGCGCGTGTGCAGCAGCGGAGGCGCGTCCTTGTCCCAGCCGTACTCCGTCAGCCGACGGAACGCCGGCACGGTGCCGATCCCCTCGAAGTGCTCGGCGCGGGCCGAAGGCAGCGTCAGGATCGAGCCGTTCCACACCCCATCCACCGCCGCCTGCAACGCCAGCTCGATGGCCGGCTTGAAGGTGTACGGGAGGTCCGAGAACCTCGGTGCGACATCAGCACCGAGCTTCGCGACATCCATTACGGCGCGATACTGTATCGGTGCTGACGCGTGATCCAGCAGCCATTCGAGCGGAAACCCGACCGAAGGAGGGGGCGGCGGGGGCGGCGCGAAGATCGAGGCTGGCGAAATGACAGGAATGGTCAACGGGAGATTCCGGTCGCAAGGCGTTGTCAGTCAACGGGATGAACCCGGTCCAGCGTTCCTGCAGCCGATCCAGCGCTAAGGATACCATTTTACTCCCAAAGCGCCAGATTCCCCCGCCATGCGCGGTGAGTTCGTGGATGTGGGTGGCGGGCGGCTCTACTACTACGCGGCCGGCACCCGCGGGGCCGGGGACCCGGTGGTGTTCCTCCACGGCTTCCCCTCCTCCTCCCGGCTCTGGCACGGGGTGATCCGGGATTTCCCGCCGGGCCACCGGCTCGTCGTGGTGGACCTCCCCGGTTACGGTCGGTCCGACCCCGGCGTGGGCGACGGCAGCTGCACCGGGCTCGCGGACACCGTACGCGCGCTCCTTGAGGACCTGCGGATCCCGCGTGCGACGCTCGTCGGGCACGGACTCGGGGGAGGCGTCGCGCAGGCCGTCGCGGTCGCCGACCCCGCACGGGTCGCGCACCTCGCCTTGATCGACAGCGCGGCCTTCGGGCTCCCGCCACGGGGGCTGGCCCGGCTCGCGCGTGCCCTCGGCCCCGCGGCGCGCCTCATGCCGCCGGGGCTGCTCGCCGGGCTCGTCCAGGGCTCCGTGCGCCGCGGTTTCGCGGACGCCGACCGCCATCGCCTCACGATCGACACCTGGCTCCAGCCGTTCACGACCGCGCGCGGGCGGGACCTCCTCGCGGCGCACCTGCGCCTCCTCGGCCGGTGTGACACCGGGTCGGTGACCCCGCGCCTCGCCGGGCTCGGGATCCCCACCGCGATCCTCTGGGGTGCGGACGACCCCTGGTATCCGAGCGCGATCGCCGAGCGCCTCGCGCGACTGGTGCCGGGCGCGAGGCTGGAGATCGTCGCAGGCGCCGGGCACTTCCTGCCCGAGGATGCGCCGGAACGGGTGCTCGCGGCGCTGACGACACTCGTGCGCACTGACTGACGCCGCTGCGACGCGGCCGTCGCGCCTCAGCCCTCGCGGCGCGTCTCGTCCACGGCCTCGGCCACGCGCTGCACGTCGCGCGCGAGCGCCCGCATCTCCTGCGTCACCGGCCCCTGGTCGGCGAGACGCGCCTCGACCCCGGAGTTGCGCAGCCGCGCGAGGTCGAGCTTCATCGTCTCCAGCACGATCAACGCGTGGTCGAGCTGCTCCTGCAGCGTCCCGCGCCGCTCGGCGAGGTCGGTGAGGGTGCGCTGCTGCCGCTGCAGCAGCTCGAGGCGCCGCGCGCGCTCGGGCGCGTCCGCTGGCATCGCCTCGGCCTCGGTGATGCGGAGCTGCAGCTTCACCAGCGCATCCGGTGACGCGTCGCTGTCGAGCGCATGGAGCGCGGCGGCGAGGGTGCGGACGCGCTCGACGAGCGACTCGACCGTCGGCTGGATCTCGGGGAGCAGCGCGCGCTCGGCCTCGGGCAGCCGCGCGAGCACGGACCGGATCGCGGCGCGCGCCGCGTACGCGTCGCGCACCTTCTGGCCCTGCCGGCCGTCGAGCACCTCCTGCGGCACGCTGTCGAGCACGGCCTCGGTCGCCGTCGCCGCGGCGGGCGCCGGGAGCTTCGGTTCCAGGCGACGCAGCGGCTGCTCGGTGCCCGCCACGGCGGGACGGATGCTCGGCGAGGCGAGCCGGCTCAGCGGGATGCCATCCGCCCAGAGGTTCGCGAGGTGCCGGAGCATCCCGAAGCCGATCCCGATCGCGGGGAAGAGCACCCACGGGAAGCCCGGCGTGACGACCGCGTTGATCGCCGCGAGCATCGCGATGGTGACGCCGCCGCCGGCGAGCTGGCGCCGCACCCGGAGGATGCGCTCCTCCGGCGAGCGCCGTGCGATCTCGTACTGCTGCATCTCGAGCGCCGCCATCCGCACGGAGCTGCGGGCGCCGCCGCGGCCACGGACCTCCTCGCGCCAGCGCCGCTGCTCCTCGCGCCACTGCCGCAGCACCTCGCGGCCGTGCTCGCGCGTGGCGGAATCGAACATCCAGTCGCGCGGGAGCGCGGGGAACGGCGGCGCGGGGAGCGGCGTGCGCGCCCGCAGCTGCTCGATCGGGTCCACCGGCTCGCCCACGTGCCCGGGGATCGTGCCCACCGTCGCCGGGTGGCTCGCCCGCGGCGTCGGGCGGCGCGCGGGCAGCGCGGTTCCGGCCTCCGGCGCGAGGCCGAGCAGGGCCTCGGCGAACGCGTGCGCATCCGGCCAGCGCTCCTCGCGCCCCTTCGCGAGCGCGCGTTCGAGCGCATCCACGAGATCCGGCGGGAGATCGCCGCGGAGCTGCGCGAGCGGGCGCGGGCGCTCACTCAGGTGCTTCATCAGCATCGCCGGCGTGTTCGTCGCCTGGAACGGCAGCTCCCCGGCGAGCATCTGGTAGCCGACGATCGCGAGGGCGTACTGGTCGGCGCGCCCGTCCACCTCGCGCTCGCCCATCGCCTGCTCGGGACTCATGTACGCGGGCGTGCCGACGGCGATGCCGGTGACGGTGAGCCGCTGGTCCCCCTCCGCGGCCCGGGCGATGCCGAAGTCGGTCACGACGGCGCGCTCGCTCCCGGCCTCGATGAGGATGTTGTCGGGCTTCACGTCGCGGTGCACGACGCCCTGCTGGTGCGCGTAGTGCAGCGCCTCGGCGACCTCGGCGAGGACGCGCCGCACGAATCCCACCGGCGGGCGCGGCTCACGCGCGAGGCGGGCGGCGAGCGACTCGCCCTCCACGAGCCCCATCGCGAAGTAGACGAGCCCCTCGGTCTCGTCCACCGAGTAGATCGGCACGATGTGCGGGTGCGAGAGCCGCGCCGACATCTCGGCCTCCCGGAGGAAGCGCGTGCGCACCTCCGGCCGGAACGCGAGGTCGGGCGGGAGGACCTTGAGCGCGACCTTCCGCTTCAGCCGCGCGTCGACCGCACGGTAGACGACCGCCATCCCGCCGCGGCCGATCTGCGCTTCGATCTCGTAGAGGCCGGCGACGGCGGCGGCGCAGCGCTCGCGGAGGAGCGCGTCCTCACCCACGGGGGGCGGGACGCTGCAGGCGCGCGACCTCGTCGCCCGCGTAGACCTGCGCGTCCACCTCGCGCGCGAGCTCCATCGCCTTCATCGCGACCGAGGTCACGTGCTGCCACGTCTCGGCGCCCGCCTGCAGCCGCAGCAGGTCGAGCTTCATGTTCTGGAGCGCGATGGCGCAGCTCTCGAGGCGCGCCCGGAGCTCGGTGCGCTTCCCCTCGGCGTCCGCCGCGGCGCGGCGGGTGCGCTTCAGCGTCGCGAGCCGGCGCACGCGGGTCTCGCTCGCGGCCCGGTCGAGCGGGTTGGCCTGCGCCTCCAGCGTCGCGATCTCCTTCTCGATCGCCACGACGCTCGCCGTGCCCGCCTCGCGGTCCAGCGCGGTCAGCGCGAGCGCGATGCCCGTCACCTTCTCCGCGAGATTGCGCGCGCTCGGCACGACGTCGGGGAGCCGCGCGCGGTCGGCGGCGGGGATGCCCTGCATCAGCCGCTCGACCTCGCCCGCGTCGAGCTGCGCCTGGCGCGCCGTGGCCGCGTACGGCCCGCTGCCGAGCGCCGCGAGCGACGCCACGCCGCCGGCCGCCCCGCCCGCGCCGGGGATCGGCGACGTGCCCTGGCTCAATCGCCGCTGCCGCTCGCGCTCGCGCACCTCGGCGCGCTTCTCCTTGTTGAAGATCGCCCGCGCATCGTCGAGCGTCTCCGCCGCCACGTCCACCAGGATCTTGTCGCGGGGCTGGCGGAACACGTCGCGCCAGTCGAAGCCGTCGCTCCACAGCTTCGCGTACTTGTAGGCGATGCTGATCGCCCAGAACGCGGAGACGAACGTGAAGTTCGGCCCGCCGACGAGATTCACGAGGACGAGCGCGCCGGTCACGAACAGGAACGGACCGATCCGGCGACGGAAGTCCACGACCTCGGGCGCGTTCCACCGCTGGAGCTCCTCCAGCGTGGGCTCCCCCGACGCCGCCGCGCTGGCCGGCGGCGCGGACGACGCGGCGGGCGACCAGCCGGCCCCGGCCGGCGCGGGGGCCCCCGCGAGGTACGCCGGCACCGCCCCGGTGGACGCGCGGGTCGGCACCCGCCCCGTGTCGAGCGCCTCGACGAACGCCTTCGCGTCGGGGAAGCGGTCGTCGGGGTTCTTCTCGAGGCAGCACATCACCGCGCGTGCCAGGTCGG
Source organism: Gemmatimonadaceae bacterium (assembly GCA_019694735.1). Lineage (GTDB taxonomy): Bacteria > Gemmatimonadota > Gemmatimonadetes > Gemmatimonadales > Gemmatimonadaceae > Pseudogemmatithrix. The sequence goes on from JAIBBJ010000063.1 coordinate 15,055, forward strand.
GCGGCACGAGCGCCCGCTGGTCGATCGGGACCGGCCGCTCGGAGAGGTGCTTCACGAGCAGGGCCGGCGTGCTGGTCGCGTTGAACGGCAGCTGCCCGCACAGCATCTGGTAGGCGACCACGCCCAGCGAATAGAGATCGGTGCGGCCGTCGATCTCGCGTTCCCCGGCGGACTGCTCCGGGCTCATGAACGCCGGCGTCCCGATCGCGATGCCGGTGCCGGTGAGCTTCTGCTCCGCGCCCTCGGTCACGGCGCGCGCGATGCCGAAGTCGGTCACCATCGTGCGGCCCGTCGTGCCGTCGATGAGGATGTTGTCCGGCTTGATGTCGCGGTGGACGGTGTTCTGCGCGTGCGCATAGGCGAGCGCATCGCCCACCTCGCGCAGGATGCGCCGGCTCTCGTCGGGCGCGATCGGGCCGCGCTGGAGCCGGGTCGCGAGGTTCTCCCCCTCGACCAGCGCCATCACGAAGTAGACGAGCCCCTCGCGCTCATCGACCGAGTAGATGGGGACGATGTGCGGGTGCGAGAGCTGCGCCGCCATCTCCGCCTCGCGCAGGAAGCGCGACCGGATCTCGGACCGGAAGGCCAGCTCCGGGGGCAGGAGCTTGATCGCCACCGGCCGCTTCAGGCGCTTGTCGCGGCCCTTGTAGACGATGCCCATGCCGCCGCGGCCGATCTCCTTCTCGACCTCGTACTGGGTCTCGAGCACGCGCACGACGTGCGACCGCAACTCGGCGTCGGACTGGGAGATGCGAGGTTCGCTCACGGCGGGGGCAGGCGGGGAGGATGGGACCCGACAAGTCTATCACCCGGACGGCCACGGCACCACGCATCGGCACGTGCCCCGCCCTGGTCGCCTCCGTGGCAGACCCTACGTCGGGTTGGCCGGGGAAAGTTGCAAACCCCGCCAACATGTCGTAACTCAACCGGAACGGCCCTTGCCCCTCCGGGAGGGTCCCGCAGCACCCTTTCCGCCTCCCGAGAGCCGCCACCAGATGAGCACGCGCCAGACCCTCCCGGTCCTGCCCCTCCGCGGGACCGTCATCTTCCCCGGCCTGACCGCGCCCATCGCGGCGGGCCGGCCGGGCACGCTGCGCGCGATCGAGTCGGCCCTCAAGGGCGACCGGCTGGTCTTCGCGGTCGCCCAGCGCGACAACGCCGAGGAGCCGAGCCCCGAGATCCTCTATTCGATGGGCGTCATCGCGCGCATCGGCCAGGTCCAGCGCGGCCTCGGCGGCGTGCAGCTGCTCCTCCACGGCGAGCAGCGCGCGACCTCCCTCCAGTACACGACCACCGAGGGCTACCTCTCGGCCGTCGTGATGCCGGTCGCCGAGATGACGCCGCTGGACGAGAAGGACGCCGCGTTCGAGGCGCTCCACAAGGAGATCCGCGAGCGGGCCGCCGAGCTCGGCGAGCGCCGCGGCCTGCCCGAGGAGGTCGTCCACCAGGTCCTCGACTCGGTGACCGAGCCCGGCAAGTTCTCCGACCTCGTCGCCGGCTACATCGAGCTCTCGGTCCCCGAGAAGCAGGGGCTGCTCGAGACCCTCTCGGTCGAGGAACGGCTCCGCAAGGTGCTCGTGCACGTGCAGCGCCAGATCTCGCTCCTCGAGGCCCAGGAGGAGATCAAGTCGCAGGTGCAGGAGGAGCTCGGCGAGCGGCAGCGCGAGATGTTCCTCCGCGAGCAGATGAAGGCCATCCAGAAGGAGCTCGGCGACGACGACTCCTCCAAGGAGATCGAGGAGCTGCGCGAGAAGCTCAACAAGCTCGAGCTCCCCAAGGAGGCGCGCGCCGAGGTCGAGCGCGAGCTCGGCCGCCTCGAGCGCTCGGGACGCGAGTCGATGGAGGCGCAGGTCATCCGCACCTACCTCGAGTGGATCGCCGAGCTGCCGTGGAACGCCCGCTCCGACGACCAGCTCGACCTGAAGCACGCCATCGGCATCCTCGACGACGACCACTACGGCCTCAAGGACGTGAAGGACCGCGTCCTCGAGTTCCTCGCCGTCCGCCAGCTCCGCGCGCAGCAGCTCGCGGACGAGATGGACCGCACCGGCGAGTTCCCGGTCGCCAAGCTGCAGGCGCCCAAGGAGGACGCGACCGCGACGGCCGCGCCCAAGAAGTCGAACGGCGAGGACCGGGACCGCGCGATCACCGACAAGCGCGAGGCGAAGGCGCGCGCGATGGCGAAGGGCCCGATCCTCCTCTTCACCGGCCCCCCGGGCGTCGGCAAGACCTCGATCGCCAAGTCGATCGCGCGCTCGCTCGGCCGCGAGTACGTGCGCGTCGCGCTCGGCGGCGCGCGCGACGAGGCCGACATCCGCGGCCACCGGCGCACCTACGTCGGCGCGATGCCGGGCCGCATCATCCAGGGGATGAAGCAGGCCGGCACCAAGAACCCCGTCTTCCTGCTCGACGAGGTCGACAAGCTCGGCCAGTCGTTCCAGGGCGACCCGTCGAGCGCGCTGCTCGAGGTGCTCGACCC
>JAIBBJ010000075.1 GCA_019694735.1 Gemmatimonadaceae bacterium
CCGCGCCCGCCGATCGACGCCCGGCGCACCGCGGCCGACGCCGGCGCCGGCACGGCGGCCGACGCCGCGGACGCGCCGGCCGGTGTCGTGCGCTACGATTCCGCCGGCCGCCGCTGGACGCGGCTCGAGAGCGAGATCCTCACGCGCGGGCGGACCCGCGACCGCGCGGTCGTGCTCGTCCGCGAGCGGCGGCGCGAGACCTGCTGCCTCGACGGCGAGCGCGAGAGCGTCACCGCGTCGGACCTCACCGCGTGGACCGACACGGCCGCCGACGCCCGCCCCGCCTGGCGTGCGACGCTCACCGCCGACGAGACCACGGTCCGCGATGGCTGGGTCGTGAGCGTCCTCCACGGCTGCTGCGACTCGGCGGACCTCTACGAGTTCCGCGACCTCGCCACCGGCGCGCTCGCGTTCCGCGCGTCGCAGTACCTCGAGCCGCCGGACTCCATCCTCCCCGGTCTCGAGGCGCCCAACGCGCGCTTCGAGCGGTTCGTCGCCTTCCACGACCTCACCACCCCGGTGCCACCGGCCGAAGCGGCCGGTCGCCCCGAGGTCGTGGGCGTGCTGCAGTACGGCCCGCGCGCCGGCGCCGTGCAGCGCGTGCTCGTGCTCGGCACCGACAGCATCGCCCGCGCGTCGCGGCTCGCGACGGTCGCCACCGTGGTGCACGACACCGCCTCGTCGGCGTCGCATCGCGACCTCTGGTCCGCCGACCGGGCGCGGAGCGCCGCCGCGATGACCGGGTTCCGCGTGCGCGTGACGCTCTTCAGCGTGTACGCCGAGGGCCGGCCGCTCGTCGTGGAGATCCCGGTGGTGAACGACCGGCTCGACGTCGCGCGCGCGACGCGCCCGGCGAACCTGCGGCTCGAAGCGGTGCGCTGACCGCCGCCCGGCGGGCGCGCGCGGGCCCGCGCATGCCGGCCGCGCCGCCCGGCTGGTGCCCCGCCCCGGCGGGCCGCACCTTACCGGGATGCGCACCCCCCACATCCGCACGACGCTCCCGGGGCCGAAGGCCAGGGCCCTCATCGCCCGCGACGCCGCCGTCGTCTCGCCGTCCTACCCGCGCGACTACCCCTTCGTGATGTCGCACGGGAAGGGCGCCGAGGTATGGGACGTGGACGGCAACCGGTTCCTCGACTTCGCGGCCGGCATCGCGGTCTGCTCCACGGGGCACGCGCATCCCGAGGTCGTGCGCGCGATCACCGAGGCGGCGCAGGGCTTCCTCCACATCTCGTCCGACTACTGGCACGAGCGGCAGGTGCGGCTCGGCGAGCGGATCGCGGAGCTCAAGCCGATGGGCGACGAGCCAGTGCTCTCGTTCATGTGCCAGTCGGGCACGGAGAGCGTCGAGGGCGCGCTGAAGCTCGCGCGCTACGTCACCGGCCGTTCGCGCTTCATCGGATTCCTCGGCGGCTTCCACGGCCGCACGATGGGCTCGCTCGCGTTCACGAGCAGCAAGTACACCCAGCAGGCCGGGTTCTTCCCCGCGATGCCGGGCGTGACGCACGTGCCGTACCCCAACCCGTTCCGCCCGCTCTTCGCCGGCCCCGACCAGGGCCAGGCGACGCTGCACTACATCGAGCACGTGCTCTTCGCGTCGAACGTGCCGGCCCGGGAGGTCGCGGCGATCCTCATCGAGCCGATGCAGGGCGAGGGCGGCTATCTCACGCCGCCGCCCGGGTTCCTCGCCGGGCTGCGCGCGCTCTGCGACCGGCACGGCATCCTGCTCATCTTCGACGAGGTGCAGACCGGCGTCGGCCGCACCGGCCGGATGTTCGCCGCCCACCACGAGGGCGTCGTCCCCGACATCATGACGCTCGCCAAGGGGCTCGGCTCCGGCATGCCGATCGGGCTCGTCGTCGCCAAGCGGAAGTGGATGGAGCAGTGGAAGCGCGGGGCGCACGGCAACACCTACGGCGGCAACCCCGTCTGCTGCGCCGCGGCGATCGCGACGCTCGACGTGGTGGAGCGGGAGTACATGGCCAACGCGGCCGAGGTCGGGGCGTACTTCCTCGACCGGCTGCGCGCGTGGCAGGCGACCGAGCCGGCGATCGGCGAGGTGCGCGGCCGCGGGCTCTTCATCGGCTGCGAGTTCGTCGAGCCGGGGACCAACGCACCCGCCAGGCAGCTCTGCGACGACCTCGTCACCCGCGCCTACCACAACGGGCTCATCCTGCTGCAGTGCGGCCAGAGCACGGTGCGGTTCATGCCGCCGCTGCTGATCACCCGCGCCGACGTGGACGAGGCGATGACCATCCTGCAGGCGAGCCTGGCCGAGCTGCGCGCCGGCGTGCCAGCCGCGCAGCCGGTCGTCGCCGGGGCCGGCGCGTGAGCGATCGCGCCCGGAAGCCGGAGGGTCTGACCACCGCGGAGTACCGCGCCCGCAAGCGCTTCGGCTTCTACACCACCACCGCCCTCGTCGTCGGCAACATCATCGGTGCGGCGATCTTCATGCAGCCGGCGGCGCTCGCGCCGTTCGGGTGGAACGCGGTCACCGCGTGGCTCGTCGTCCTCGCCGGCTCGCTCTGCCTCGCCTGGTGCTTCGCGATGCTCGCGAAGCACCATCCCGACGCCGGCGGCGCGCACGGCTACATGGAGATGGGCGTCGGCGAGGGCGCGGCCTTCCTCGGCTCCTGGGGCTACCTCGTCTCGGTCTGGGCCGCCAACGCGGCGATCACCATCACCGGCGTGAACTACCTCGCGCGGCTCGTCCCCGCCATCTCCACCGTGCCGGGCGGCGAGCTCGCCACCGCGCTCGCCGCCATCGCCATCCTGACCTGGGCCAACGTCCGCGCGCTCGGCGGCGACGTCCAGCTCGTCACCTCGATCATCAAGGTGCTGCCGTTCGCCGCGGTCATCGGCCTCGCGCTGTGGACGCTCGCGACCTCGGGCACCGCGGCGCTGCGCCCCCTCGACGCCGTCCCGGTCACCGCGGCCACCACCGTGAGCGCCCTCGGCATCACCTTCTACGCGATGCTCGGCCTCGAGAGCGCGGCGATGCCGGCCGACGCCGTCGAGGATGCCGAGCACGTGGTGCCGCGCGCGACGATGGTCGGCACCACGGTCAGCGGGCTCCTCACGATCGTCTCCACCTGCGCCGTCGCGCTGCTGATGCCGCTCGACGTGGTCGCGAACTCCAAGGCGCCGGTCGCCGACTTCATCAACGGGTACTGGGGCACCTGGGCCTCGCTCTTCGTCGCGTTCTGCGGCGTCGTGAGCTGCTTCGGCTGCCTCAACGGCTGGCTGCTCATCGGCGGCGAGCTGCCGTCGGCGATGTGCCAGCGCGGGGCGCTGCCGCAGTGGTTCGGGGAGCTCAACGCGGCCGGCGTGCCGGCGCGCGCGATCGTCCTCGGCTCGGTGATCACCGCCCTCCTCACGACCCTCGCGTCGAGCCGGGTGGGCGTCGCCGCGTTCAACTTCGCGGCGCTCATCGCGACGGCGACGAACCTCGTGCTCTACCTCCTCTGCGCGATCACGACGCTCCGCTTCGTCGCCGACGGCCGCCTGCCGCGCACCGCCGGCCTCGTGCTGGCGGGCGGCGGGGCGGTGCTCTTCGCGCTCTACGCCTTCTACGGCAGCGGCTGGGAGGCCCTCGCCTGGGGCGCCGGCCTCATCGCCCTCGGCTGGCCCCTCCGCCTCGCCGCCCGGCGCGCCGCCCGGCGCGCGCTCGCCTCCGCGTAGGAGACCGCGCAGGAGACCGCGTAGGGAACCGCGGAGCCGCGCGCGCCGGACGCCGCGCGCGGCCTCAGCGCGTGGCCGGCCACGCCTTCCGCGGCACCAGCGTCTCCGCCATCGCCGCGTGGTACACGTACGACGCCATCACCACCGCGTTCTTCATCAGGTCCTCGGGCTGGATCGTCTCCAGCGCGTCGAGGTTCGTGTGCCCGCCGGTCCCCGGCGTGCGGTCCTGCAGGAACTGGAACCCCGGCAGCCCGACCTCGTCGAACGCCACGTGGTCCGTCGAGCCGAGCGACCCGTTGCCGACCATCGTCATCCCGAAGTCGCGGAACGGCTGCATCCACGCCGTCAGCATCCCGCGCGCGGCCTCGTTCCCCTGCAGGTAGATGCCGCGGTACTGCCCCGCGCCGTAGTCCTGGTTGAAGTAGGCCGAGAGCCGCTCGTAGCCCGGCTTCCGTCCCACCGACGGGTCGCGCGGGTCGCCGAAGTGCTCGCGGACGTACGCCCGCGACCCGAACAGCCCCTGCTCCTCCCCGCTCCAGAGCGCGATCCGGATCGTGCGCCGGGGCTTCACCCCGAGCGCCTGCAGGATCCGCATCGCCTCCAGCGCGACCGCGACGCCCGAGGTGTTGTCGCTCGCGTTCCCGCTCCCGTGCCAGGTGTCGAAGTGCGCGCCGAGCATCACCACCTCCCCCGACGGGTCGGTGCCGGGGATCTCGCCGACGAGGTTCACGGCCTGCTCCACGCGGTCGCCGATCCGGTTGCGCACCTCCACCTCCACCTGCACCGGCATCCCGCGCTGGACGAGCCGGTACATCCGGTTGTAGTGCTCGGGCGTCACCACCACCTGCGGCACCGAGTTGCGCATCCCGGCGGCGCTCCAGCCGTCGTTGCGCGACCCGGGCCGCGAGAAGCCCGGCACGTACGCGATCCGGTTGCCGCCCGTCTCGAGCACCACCGCCACGCCCTCGGCCTTGTAGAACGCCATCCGTTCCACGGCGGTGAGCAGCACCGGATTGGGCACCGCGCGCACCGCCGGCGGCCGCGAGGGGACGACCACGATCCGCTCGAGCGAGTCCAGCTGCGCCGGCGTGTAGCGCGGCACGCCGTGCGTGAGCGTCGCGAGGTCGATCGCCGCCATCGGCGAGTTGAGCACCGCCTTCCCGCGCAGCGTGCCGCGGAGCTTCGCCGCCTCGTCGCGGGTGAGCAGGTCCGGGATCACCACGTCGGCGACCAGCTTCCCCGGCGTGCCGGCCGTGTGCGCCACCGGATAGCCGACCATCGGCGTGTAGTCGGGCTGGAGCAGGTGCAGCGAGACGTACTCGTTGTCCCAGGTGACGCCGTAGTCCATGTACGGCTCGGCGGCGACGCGCTGCAGGCCGAGCCCGCGCATCGTCTCCAGCGCCCACGCCTGCGCGCGCTGCATGTCGCGCGACATCGTCAGGCGGGCGCCGAGCACGTCCACCATGTACGACTCGAACTCCATCACGCGGGAGCGCTGGAGCCCCTCCTCGCGGATGCGGGCCACCATCGGCCAGTCCACCGGCTCCGTGGGCGTGAGGGCGAGGGTCGCCGCGGCGGCGAGGGTGATCGCGAGGGGCTTCAGCATGGGGACCTCGGCGCGGCGGCGCCCGGGGCGCCGGCCGCGGATGGAAGGGCGGACGTCACGCCTTGATGCGCGCGTTGTCGGGGTCGTACATCGGCTTCAGCGAGACCGTGCACGGATGGCGCGCCCCGGCGATCTCGACGTCCCACGAGCCCGCGCGGAGCCACGCCTCGGTGATCGGCTCGGTGGCGCGCTCGATCATCGCGAGCCCCACCGCGCCGCCGAGCGTGTGGCCGTACGACGCCGCGCGCACGTAGCCCATCGGCACGCCGTCGCGCCGGACCACCTCGGCGTGGAAGAGCAGCGGCTCGGGGTCCAGCACGAGCACCTGCACCAGCCGCTTCGTCAGCCCCGCCGCCTTCTTGGCGAGCACCGCCGACTTGCCGATGAAGTCCGGCTTGGTGAGGTCCACCGCGAAGCCGAGCCCCACCTCGAGCACGCTGTCGGTGTTGTCGATGTCGTGGCCGTAGTCGCGGTACGCCTTCTCCATCCGCAGGCTCGAGAGCGCCTTGAGCCCCGCGTGCCGGAGCCCGAAGGCCCGCCCCGCCGCCACCACGAGGTCGTACACGTGCACCGCCTGCTCGCTCGGCACGTAGAGCTCGTAGCCGAGCTCGCCGAGATAGGTGATGCGCACGAGGAGCACCCGCGCGAAGCCGAGGTCCACCTCGCGCGCCGTGCGGAACGGGAACGCCGCATCGGAGAGGTCGGCGGTGGTGAGCGTCTGCAGCAGCGCCCGCGAACGGGGGCCCTGCACGTTCATCTGCGCGTAGCCGCCCGTCACGTCGGTGACGGCGCAGTGCTCGTCGTCGCGGGTGTGGCGGCGCATCCAGGTCTCGACGTGCCGGTGCGCGTTGTCCGCCGCGACCACGAGGTACTGCTGGCCGGCGTTCCCCGCCCCGAAGGTCGCCTCGAGCTTGGTCACCGTGAGGTCGGCCTCGAGCGTGCCGCCCGCGTTGAGCCACTGCGTGTACGTCGTCCGGCCGCTCGCGCCGTCCACGCTGTTCGCCGAGATGCGGTCGAGCACGCGCCCCGCGTCGCGCCCCTGCACGAGGAACTTGGACATGAACGACATGTCCATCAGGATCACCCCCGTGCGGCACGCCTCGTGCTCGGCCTTCCAGCAGGCCCACGACGCCGGGCGGCCGAAGGTGAAGGGCTCCTGCTGCGGGATCGAGCCGTCCGCCGTGTACCAGTCGGCGCCCTCCCAGCCGCTCACGTCCTTGAACCACGCGCCGCGCGCGACGAGCCGCTCGTGGATCGCCGAGCGCTTCGCGCCGCGCGCGGTGAGCATCGAGCGGTTGGGGTAGTGCGTCTGGTACACCATCCCCAGCGACTCGACCGTGCGCGTGCGCCGGTACTCCGGGTTCGCCTGGTACTTGTGCAGCCGGTCGAGGTGGAAGCCCGTCATGTCGCAGTCGGGGCGGCCGGTGAGCATCCAGTGCGCCATCGCGCGGCCCACGCCGCCGCCGGTGAGGATGCCGATCGAGTTCAGCCCCGCCGCGACGAAGTAGTTCCGGAGCTCCGGCGCCTCGCCGAGGCAGGGGCGCAGGTCGGGGGTGAACGACTCCGGACCGCAGAAGAGCTTCTTCACCCCGGTCTGGAAGGAGACCGGCACCCGCTTCATGGCCGTCTCGATGTAGCCGCCCACGCGATCCCAGTCGGGCGGGATCTCGCCGAACGCGAAGTCCTCCGGCACCCCCTCCAGCCGCCACGGCGCGCAGACCGGCTCGAAGAGGCCGATCATCAGGCCGCCCCCCTCCTCGCGGAAGTAGCCGTACGACGCCGGGTCCTCGAGCACCGGCCACGACTTGCTCACCCCCGCGATCTCCTCGGTGAGCAGGTAGTAGTGCTCGGCCGCCTGCAGCGGGATCGTCACGCCGGCCGCCTCGCCCAGCTGCCGGCCCCACGCGCCGGCGCAGTTGATCACCATCTCGCACGTGATGTCGCCCAGCGGGGTGCGGACGCCGCGCACCGCACCCTGCGCGGTCAGGAGCCCCGTCGCCGCCACCCCCTCGAGGATCGTCGCGCCCTGCTGCTTCGCGCCCTTCGCGAGCGCCATCGTCACGTCCACCGGGTTGACCCGCCCGTCCTCTTTCACGTAGAAGCCGGCGAGGATGTCGTCCGTGCGCGCGGCCGGGAAGAGCGCCTCCACCTCCTTCGCCCCGATCTCGTGCACGTCCACGCCGCAGTAGCGGTTGAACGCCGAGACGCGGCGGTACTCCTCCAGCCGGTCGGCGTCGATCGCGCACTCGATGAAGCCCACCGGCAGGAACCCCGTGGACTGGCCCGTCTCCCGCTCGAGCCGCGCGTAGAGGTCGCGGGTGTACTTCCGGAACTCGGTCGAGGTCTCCGACGTCGAGCCGAACGTCACCATCAGCCCGGCCGAGTGCCACGTGGTGCCCGCGGTGAGCTGGTGGCGCTCGAGCAGCACGACGTCGCGGCATCCCATGTGCGCGAGGTGGTACGCGACCGAGCAGCCGATCACGCCGCCGCCGATCACCACGACGCGGGCCTGGGAGGGGAGGGAGGACGGGGGATGGGCCATCGGGGCTTCCTCGGGCGCAGGCGGGGGCACGGCCCCTGATGCTACCTGCCGCCCGGGGGCCTCACCAGTGCGCCGCCCCTCCGCGCGCGGCCGCGGCGCGCCAGATTTCCCGGGTGCCGCGCACCGAACGCTCGGGCCGGCGCCCGCGTAGCCCTTCGTCCCCCCCGTTCACCAACCCGGAGTCCTGATGCGAATCCTCGGGTTCGCCCGTCCCGCCCTCCTCCTCGCGCTCGCGCCGCTCGCGCTCGCCGCGCAGGCCGCCCGCACCAACCGCTACGGCAACCCGCCGACCGTGAAGCCCGCGCCGACCTCGGCCGCGATCTCGGTCCGCGACCTGCAGATCCGCCTGTACCAGTTCGCCGACGACTCGATGCAGGGCCGCCAGGTCGGCCGGTTCGGCAACAAGAAGGGCACCGACTACATCGCCGCCGAGGTGAAGCGCCTCGGCCTCGTGCCGATGGGCGACAACGGCACCTACTTCCAGGTGCTGCCGTTCCACCTCCGCAAGTTCACCACGAACTCGCGGATGACGGTGAACGGCAACCCGCTCCTCTGGAACACCGACTTCGTCGCGGTGCCGGGCCCGCGCGCGCCGCGCGCGATCACCGGCGTCGAGGTGGTCTTCGGCGGCACCGCCGGCGACACCACCACGCAGATCAGCGCCGCCGACGCGGCGGGCAAGGTCGTGGTGCTGCTGCCGGCCCCCGGCCGCCGCGGCGCCGGCCAGGCCCCGGCCCAGCAGGCCTTCGGCGGGCGCCCGGGCGGCGCGCCGCAGAACGCGCGCTTCGCCGACGCGGTCGCCGTGGCGACGATCGACCTCGATGACCTCACCCCCGCCCAGCGCACGGCGATCAACGAGCCGACGGTCGCGACGCAGCTCGCGGCCGGCCGCGGCCCCGCCCCGGGCGCGGCCCAGCCGGCCAACGTGGACTCGGTCGCGCTGCTCCGCATGCAGATGGCACAGCTGCAGCCGCAGGCCACGCTCCGCCTCACCCGCGCCGCCGCCGCGAAGCTCTTCGGGCGCGCCTCCATCGACGGCCTCGCCGCCGGCACCCGTGGCGGCACCGTGAGCGCGTCGCTCGAGTTCGTCGAGCTCCCCACCGAGTGGGCCCGCAACGTCGTCGCCGTGGTCCCCGGCTCCGACCCCGTGCTGCGCAACCAGTACGTCCTCGTCGGCGCGCACAACGACCACGTCGGCTTCACCACGCCGGTGGACAAGGACTCGCTGAAGGCGTTCAACGACCAGCGCATCCGCTGGATGCTCGCCAACAACATGGCGCAGCCCACCATCGAGGTGCTGCAGTCGATCACGGTGAACATGGACTCGATCCGTCGCGTCCACCCGGTCGCCCGGCTCGACTCGATCAACAACGGCGCCGACGACGACGGCTCGGGCTCGATGGGCATCCTCGAGGTCGCCGAGGCGATCGCGAACATGCCGGTCAAGCCGAAGCGCTCGACCCTCTTCGTGTGGCACACCGGCGAGGAGGGCGGCCTCATCGGCTCGGCGTTCTTCGCCCGGCATCCCACGGTGCCGATCGACTCGATCGTCGCCACGATCAACGTCGACATGATCGGCCGTGGCCGCGCCGAGGACCTCCCGGGCGGCGGCGACGACTTCGTCGGCGTCATCGGGTCGTTCTTCGACTCCAAGGACCTCGGCGAGGCGGTGCAGCGCGTCAACCAGCAGCAGCAGCGCCCGCTCCAGCTCGACTACAAGTTCGACGACCCGATCAGCTGGGCCGGCTACAACAACCTCTACGGGCGCTCGGACCACATCAACTACGCCCGCGAGGGCGTGCCGATCGCGTTCTTCTTCACCGGCCTCCACGGCGACTACCACCAGCGCTCCGACGAGCCGGAGTTCATCGACTATCCGCACTATGCGCGGATCGCGAACCTGCTCAAGGACCTCGCGGTGGACGTCGGCAACGGCCCGCGGCCGCGCCTCAACGGCACTAAGCCGATGAAGCCCAAGCCGATCCCCTGACGAGCGGGGTGGGGCACGGAACGCACGGGCCGCCGGGGCAGGATGCCTCGGCGGCCCGTGCCGCGTCCGGGGCCGCCGCGTCCGGGGCCGGCGCGTCCGGCGGCGGAACCTGCCCGCCAGCCGCCGCGTAGGGCGGCAGCGAACCCCTCGGGCACCCCGGGTGTCCAATTTCCGTGGACCGTCCCTTCCCTCACCCCCTCCCCATGCTCCGACGCTCCCTCCTCGTGGCCGCGCTCGCGGCCGCGCCGCTTTCCGCGCCGCTGTCCGCGCAGCAGGCCGCCCCGCAGGCCGACCCGTGGGCCGCACTCTCCCGCCCGCGCACGCGCGCCGCCAAGCCGACCACCGCCGCCATCACGCCGGCCGACCTCCAGAGCCGCGTCTATCTCTTCGCCGATGACTCGATGGGCGGCCGCCTGATGGGCACGCCCGGCAACGCCAAGGGCGCCGAGTACATCGCGCGCGAGCTGCAGCGCCTCGGCCTCGAACCCGCCGGCGACAACGGCACCTACTTCCAGGCCCTGCCGTGGAAGGACCGCGCGCTCGACGACGCGTCCACCCTCACCGCCGGCGGCCGCACCTTCCGCGCCTGGGACGACTTCGTCCCGCGCGACCAGGGCCCCGGCTCGCGCAACGTCGCCGGCGTCCCCGTCGTGTACGGCGGCGACTTCGCCGACGCGGCCAACCGCCTCGCGACCGCCGACGCCGCCGGGAAGTTCGTCATCATCTCCTTCTCCGGCACCTTCGCCGGCAACCCGCCGCACGTCCCCAACCGCGCACTGGTCAACCAGACCTACCCGAACGCCGCCGGCATCGCGGTCGTGGCGAAGGACGACCTCCCCGCCGCGAGCATCGCGAGCTACCGCCAGACGTCGCAGTTCATCGACGCCGGCGAGTTCCCCGCGGTGCCCAGCTACCTCTACATCTCCACGGCGATGGCCGAGGCGGTCTTCGGCCGCCCGCTCGCCGGGCTCGCGGCCGGCACCGCCGGCACGACCCTCGGCGGCGAGGTCCGCTGGCGCAACACCGCGTCGTCGGTGCCGGCCCGCAACGTCGTCGCGATCCTCCGCGGCTCCGACCCGGCGCTCCGCAACAGCTACGTCGCCATCGGCGCGCACAACGACCACATCGGCATGCAGCCGGGCGCGACCGCGTTCGACTCGGTGTACGTCGAGAACCACCTCTTCCGCCAGCAGGGCGCCGACGACGCCGGCCAGCCGCTGACGGCGGCGCAGGTGCAGCAGCTCAACGGGACGCTCGCGGAGATCCGCCGCCGCACCAACGGCGCCAGCGCGCGCCCCGACTCGATCTTCAACGGCGCCGACGACGACGGCTCGGGCTCGATGGGCGTGCTCGAGGTCGCCGAGTACCTCGCCTCGCTCCGCGTGAAGCCCAAGCGCTCCATCCTCTTCGTCTGGCACGTCGGCGAGGAGCTCGGGCTCTTCGGCTCGCAGTGGTACACCGACCACCCGACCGTCCCGCGCGACTCGATCGTCGCCCAGCTCAACGTGGACATGATCGGCCGCGGCGGCGCCGACGACGTCACCGGCTCGACACTCGATGGCAAGCCGATCCACGGCGGCCCCGGCTACGTGCAGCTCATCGGCTCGCGCCGCCTCTCGACGCAGCTCGGCGACTGGGCCGAGGCCGAGAACACCGCCGGGCGCCACGGGCTCAACTTCGACTACGCCCTCGACGCCAACGGCCACCCGCAGAACATCTACTGCCGGTCGGACCACTACATGTACGCCCGCTACGGCATCCCGATCATCTTCTTCACGACCGGCGGCCACGCGGACTACCACCAGGTGACCGACGAACCGCAGTTCCTCGACTACGACAACTACGCCAAGGTGACGACGTTCATCGCGGCGCTGGGCCAGCGGGTCGCGAACTCCACCGTGCGGCCGGTGGTGGACAAGCCGGTGCCGGGCCCGAACGCGGCGTGCCGGCAGTGACGCCCGCGTAGCATCGGACGCGGAAGATGGAACGGCGATGCGGAGCGTGGCTCCGCATCGCCGTTCCGCTTCCACCACATCCTCATCGCGCCGCGGCCGCCGTCGCCTCCGCCGCCGCCCGCACCCTCGCCGCGACCACACCCACCTGCGCGCGCGCCCGCGCAAGGTCGCCGGCGTCCACCGCCTCCTGGATCCCCGGCAGCGTCATCGCGGCGTACGTGAACCGGGGCGCATACAGCACGTGCTTGAACCACGGCCGCCCCGGGATCCCCTCCGGCGCGAGCAGGGCCTGCTCCACGCGCCGCATCCGCTCGTTGATCCGCGCCAACCGCGCGGTGCGGGCCGCGCCCGCCGGCATGGCCATCGCGCGCGCGAGCGCCTGCTCGAGCGCCGCGGCCGCCGCGGCCCACTCCTGCTGTGCCGCGCGCAGCGGCGCGAGGTCGAGTGCGCGCGCCGCGGGCTGCGCCGCCAGCGCGTCCACGAACCCGCCCACGCGGTCCGCGTAGAGCGTGAAGTCGTGCGGATAGTGCTCGGCGTTGGCGAGCCGCAGCGCCATCCGGCCCCACACCTCGCCCATCGCCGTCATGTAGCGGTAGCCCGGGTCCCCCACGTGCTCCATCCAGTACGCGTTGTCGTATTGCGAGTGGTACACGCCGTACGGCCCGCCGAACGCCATCTCGACCACCGGCAGCCCGAGGAAGTTGAGGAACACCGTGTAGTCCGAGCCGGAACCGAGCGCGTTGCCGGGATAGTCCTCCGGCCGCCGCACGGCCGTCTGCCGCGTCGCACCGCCGCCGATGATCGCCTCGCGCCGCTGCCCCTCGATCGCGCGGCCCCAGCGCGCCAGCACCGAGCCGTCGCTCCCGGGGTCGCGCACGTCGCGCACCGTCTCGGCGACCAGGTGGTTGAGCGACGCGATCGCGCCGGCCTCGAACTCCGGGCCGCTCGTCGAGCCGTCCACGTTGAGGTAGGCGATCGCATTCGCCTGCAGCTCCGCCGCGAACTGCTCGCCCCACTCGGTGGAGCCCGTGAGGTGCCACTCCTCCGCGTCCCAGCTCGCGAAGACGATGGACCGGCGAGGCCGCTGGCCCTCGCGCGCGAGCCCGCCGAGCACGCGCGCCAGCTCCAGCTGCGTCGCGGTGCCGCTCGACGGGTCCACTGCGCCGTACACCCACGCATCACGGTGGTTGCCGAGCACCACGGCCTTGTCCGGCTCCTCGCGGCCGCGGATGCGGCCCTCGACCACCCAGATGGGACGTGTCGCGCCGTCCATGTCCACCTTCACGCGCACCGTCGCCGGGCCGGGGCCCACGCGGTACGTGAACGGCAGGGCACCCTGCCAGCCCGCCGGCGCCGCCGGGCCGCCGAGCGCGCGCAGCAGCGGCTCCGCCTCGCGGTAGCTCATCGGCACCGCGATGAGCCGCGGGATCTGCACTGACTCCGACTCGCGGATGCGCGGCACGCCGGGGATGGACGGCACGCCCGGCGTGAGCGGGTCGCCGGCGAACATGAAGTCGTACGAGAGCGCGCCGCGCTGGATGTGGCTCGACGGGCCCCACGGCCCCGTCGGGAAGGTGTCGCCGCGCACGAACCCGTCCTGCTGCGGGTCCGAGTAGATCAGCATCGCCTTCAGCCCGTAGCGCTCGGCCGTCAGCGCCTTGAAGCCGCGGTAGCTGTACGGGTTGGAATAGCGCACCAGCGCGATGCGCCCGCGCAGGTCGATCCCCTGCGCCTGCAGCCACTCGTAGTCCTCGGGGTTCCCGCTCGACGCGTACACGAGCTCGCCGGTGACGTCGCCCGACGCCGACATGCCGAGGTAGGTCGGGCCGGGATCCTGCGCGGTCTGCGGATCCTGCACGACCACGTCCTCGCGCAGCGTGGGCACGTAGCGCGTCGGCGCGAGCATCTCCACCCGCACCTCGCGCGGCCACGGGAGCAGCACGTCGTAGCGGCGGAGGTGGACCTCGTCGAGCCCATACGCCTTCCACTTCTCCGCCAGCCACTCGGCGAGGTGCTGGTTGCGCGCCGAGCCGGCCGGGTGCGGCTCGGCGGTGAGGTAGCGGAAGAAGGTGCGCACCGAGTCGCGCGAGAGGCGCGCGGCGAGCGCGCCCTCGAGGGCGAGCTCGTCGGTCGCCGCGACGCGCGAGAAGCCGCGGATCGCCGGCGGGTCCTGTGCCGGCATCGGGGACGTGCCGTGCGGGAAGGCCGCGACGAGCAGCAGGGCGGCGGCGGGCGTGGCGGCGAGGGCGAGGCGGCGCAGCATCGGCGGCAGGGCGGGGAGGGAGGACTGGCGAGCGGGCCGGGCCCGGACGCGCCATCTTCTCCGCGGAAGATGCACATCCCGGGCGCGCGCCGCCCGGCCCGCGCCCCGGCTCTCGGGACCCACCGGGCGCGTCCTGCCGCCAGCACCAGCCGCCATGCTCGCCCTCGTCCTCAGCGCCGTCCTCCAGGCCGCCTCCCCCGCCCGCCCCGCCGACACCGCAAGGGTGGTCGAGCGCGACGTGGCCGTGCCGATGCGCGACGGCACGATCCTCCGCGCCGACGTGCATCATCCGCGCGGCAGCGGGCCGTTCCCGACGCTCGTGTACCGCACGCCGTACGGGAAGCAGGACGTGGAGGTCGATTACACGACCATCCAGCGCGCCGTCGCGCGCGGCTACGCCGTGGTGGTGCAGGACGTGCGCGGCCGATTCGCGTCGGGCGGGACGTTCGAGGCGTACCGCCACGAGGGCTGGGACGGCTACGACACCATCGAGTGGGCCGCGGCGCAGCCGTGGAGCACCGGCAGCATCGGCACCTTCGGCCTCTCGTACCCGGGCGCCGTGCAGTGGCTCGCCGCGATGGAGCGCCCGCCGCACCTCAAGGCGATGGTCCCCGCGATGACCTTCGCGAGCCCGCGCCAGTTCTTCTACTCGGGCGGCGCGTGGGACCTGAGCTGGGCCGCGTGGACCTGGTTCAACATCGCCCCCGACCTGCGCGCGCGGCGCGGGCTCCCCGGCCCCGCGACGTACGAGGCCGCGCGCGACGCGTGGGGCGCCAACGAGCGCCGCATCATCGACCAGCGGCCGCTGCTCGACCTCCCCGACTTCCGCGACGTCGCGCCCTGGTACCACGAATGGATGCGGCGCGAACCGGGCGACGCGTGGTGGGACTGGGCGGAGCTCACCGGCCGCTACGGCCGCGTGGACGCCGCGGTGCTCAACCTCAGTGGCTGGCACGACGAGGCGTACGGCCCGCACGGCGCCCCGCGCAACTTCGCCGGGCTGGTCGCCGCGCGCGGCGGCTGGGCGCGCGTGCGCGAGGCGCGCACGCACCTCCTCATCGGGCCGTGGGTGCACGGCGTGGACGCCACCGCGTCCACGCGCAGCGGCGAGCGCGACTTCGGCGCCGCGGCCGCGATCGACTACGACGAGGTCGTGCTGCGGTGGATGGACCGCTGGGTGCGCGGCCTCCGCAACGGCGTGGACGCCGAACCGCCCGTGCGCCTCTTCGTGATGGGCGCCGGTGCGTGGCGCACCGGCGACCGCTGGCCGCTCGCCGGCACGCGCGCCGACACGCTCTACCTCGCGGGCGGCGGTGCACTGCGCCGCGTGCCGCCCGCGCGCCCACCGGCGTCACCCACCGCACCGGGCGCGGCGGCCGATGCGCGCTCGTCGTTCGTGTCCGATCCGGCCGACCCCGTGCGCGACCCGTTCGACGCCGCCTACGGCGCGCACGACTTCCGCGCCCTCGCCGCGCGGCGCGACGTCCTCGTCTTCGAGACCGCGCCCCTCGACGCGCCGCTCGAGGTCCTCGGCGACATCACCGTCGAGCTCGCGGTGGAGACCGACGCGCGCGACCTGGACCTCTACGCGCGGCTCTTCGACGTCGCGCCCGACGGCACCGCGTGGAACCTGATGTCCCCCGGCCTCGAGCTGCTCCGCGCCTCGTACCGCGATCCCGCGCGCGGACGGCAGCTGCTCGAGCCCGGCCGCACCTATCGGCTCCGAGTCGGCGATCCCGTGACCGGGAACCGCTTCCTCGCCGGCCACCGGCTGCGGCTCGTCGTGATGGGGAGCTTCCAGCCGCACTTCTCGCTCAACCTGCAGACCGGCGCCTCGGAGCGGACGAGTGCCGCGACGCAGCGCGCCACCATCACCATCCGCCACGACGCCGCGCAGCCCTCGCGGATCATCCTCCCGGTGCGCCCCGTCCCCTGAACCGCGACCGCGCCGACACGCACCGCGCTGGAGCACCGCGCCTGAGCGCCGCGCTGGAGCGCCGCGCTACAGCGCCTTGAGCTGCGCCATCCACGCGAGCACGGCGAGCAGCCCCAGGAAGTTCGCGAGCGTCCGCGCGTCACCCGTGCCCGCGCCGCCGACGAAGAGCCGCACGCCCCCGGCGATCGCCACCAGCCAGAGGATCGGCACTGCGGTGAGCCACGCGCCGAGGACCATCGCCGCGACGACCACCACCTGCTGCGGGCGCGAGAGCGGCGGGAAGCCGTGCGACCCGTCGAGGCCGAAGAACGGCAGCAGGTTGAAGAGGTTGAGCCACCCCGTGAGCTGCGCCACCGCGAGCAGGGTCGCGTTCCCGTACCACTCGGCGAGCGCGAACGCGACGAGGCCGAAGCCGGCGCCCCAGATCGGGCCGGCGAGCCCCACGATCGCATCCTCGCGCGGATCCGTGATCCGCTTCGAGTAGCTCACGAACGCGCCGAACCCGGGGATGAACATCGGCGCGCTCGGCCGGATGCCGAGCCGCACGAGCGCCGCCACGTGCCCCATCTCGTGCACGTAGATGCCGAGCACGAGCCCCAACGCGAGCGGCCACCCGAACGCCGCCCAGTACAGGCCGAAGAACCCGAAGGCGGAGATGAGCGTCGGCAGCTTGCTCAGGCCGAGCAGGAGGAACTTCGCCTTGGAGAGGAGGAGCACGAGCACGGCGACGAGGCCGCCGCCGATCCGCTTGTACCACGGCTGCGCCGCGCGCGCCGCGTGCGCGGCATCGTCCGCCGCCTCGCGCAGCTCGGTCGCCTGCGCCGCGAGGCGCGCGAGGCGCGCGGCGATCGTGCGGTGCTGATGCGAGTCCGCCGGCAGGAGCGTGAGCGTCTCCTCCCACACCGCGCGCGCCTCGGCGAGGCGGCCGGCGCGCTCCGCGTCCTCCGCCTTGGCGGCGAGCAGCTTGAGGCGCGGCCCGTGCCGCAGCACGCCGCAGTGCGGGCACGCCAGCACGCGCGGCGCGAGCTCGGTGCCGCACTCGGGGCAGCGCATCGGCCCCGGCTGCTGCCAGGGCTGGACGGGACCGCTCACGTCAGCCGACGGCGTCGGGCGCCGCGGGCGGCTCCGCCGGCGCGGACGGCGTCGTGCCGCCGACGCGGAACGGCCCCTGGAAGGCGATCGGCAGCGCGCCCGTCATCTTCCACGCCTGCGACATGCCGAAGAACAGGATCAGCGCACTGATGAGCCCGGTCGGCATCGAGCCGACGATGACCAGGATCGGCAGTGCGGCCGCGAAGAGCAGCAGTGCGAGGAGGCCCGCGGCGAGGTACGCGCCGCCGGGCACGTCGTCGCCGGACGCCGCCGAGTCCGCGGCCACTGCCGTCGCCGTGTCCGCGGCCACTGCGGTAGGCGTGTCCGCTGCTGCTGCGGTCGGCGTCTCCCCGGCCACGGTCGCGCTGTCCGCGCGCGCCGGCGCGGCCGCGACCGCCTGCTTCGCCCGCGCCGGGCGACGCCCCGACGCCACGGC
>JAIBBJ010000141.1 GCA_019694735.1 Gemmatimonadaceae bacterium
TGGCGTGACGCGGCACGGAGTCCGCGGCGACGGCGCGCCGTGACCGCACGTCCGGCGCCGCCGCGGACTCCGTGCCGCGTCACGCCGGGGCAGGCGCCGGCGGTGCCGGTGGTCTTCGATTCCCCGCATAGCGGGTATGCGTGGCCGGCGGACTTCGTGCCGGTCGCACCGGAGCCGGCGATCCGCACCACGTGGGACGCGCACGTGGACGCGCTCCTCGCGGATGCGCCCGCCGCGGGGATCACGCTGCTGGCGGCGACGTTCCCGCGCGCCTACGTGGACGTGAACCGCGACGCGGCCGACCTCGACCCCGACTTGCTCGCGGCGCCTTGGCCGCAGCCCCTCGCGCCGACCGACTACAGCCGCCGCGGGATGGGCCTCGTGCGGCGCCTCGCGCTCCCTGGCGTGCCGATGTACGACGCCCCGCTCCTGCCCGACGCGGTGGAGGCGCGGCTCGCGCAGTGGTATCGGCCGTATCGCACCCTGCTGGCGGGCTGGCTCGCCGACGTGCGCGCCGCGCACGGGCTCGTCTGGCACGTGGACTGGCACTCGATGAAGTCCGTCGGCAACGCGATGAACGTGGACGCGGGCGCGCGGCGCCCCGACATCGTCGTGAGCGACCGGCGCGGCACGACCGCGGTGCCGGGGCTCGTCGCGCGGATCGTGGGGTGGTTCACGCTGCGCGGCTACGTCGTGACCGCGAACGACCCGTACCAGGGCGGGGACCTGGTGCGCACGTTCGGCGCGCCGGCGGACGGCTGCTCGAGCGTGCAGGTGGAGCTCAATCGCGCGCTCTACATGGACGAGGCGACCTGCGAGCCGCACGCGGGGTTCGCCGCGTTGCGCGCCGACCTCGCCGAGTTCGCGGGCGTGATCGGCACGTGGGCGCGCGAGGCGGCGCGGGATGCGGCGCGGGAAGCGGCGCGGGATACCGCGCGGGATGCGGCGCGCGCGGCCGCCGCGCCGGACGCGCGATGACCGCCGGCGCTTCCGGGGGCGCGCCGCCGGCCCCGCGCACCGCCGTGCAGCGCTGGCTCGACGGCGTGGAACGCGTCGGCAACGCCCTGCCGCATCCGGCGACGCTCTTCCTGATCCTCAGTGCGCTCGTCGTGGCGGGCTCGGCCCTCGGCGCCGCGCTGGGGCTCGAGGTCGCGCACCCGCAGTCGGGCGAGCGGATCGCGGTGCTGAACCTGCTCTCGGGCGAGGGGCTCCGGCGGCTCGCGCTCGGCATCGTGCCGAACTTCACCGGCTTCGCGCCGCTCGGGCCGGTGCTGGTGAGCCTGCTCGGGCTCGCGGTCGCCGAGCAGAGCGGCCTGCTCGGCGCGGTGGTACGCGCGATGGTGCAGGCCGCGCCGGCGCGCGTGCTCACGCTCGTCGTCGTCGCGTGCGGGGCGGTCTCGCACACCCTCGGCGACGTCGGCTACGTGCTGCTCATCCCGCTCGGGGCGGCGCTGTTCCATTCGATGGGCCGCCACCCGCTCGCGGGGCTCGCGGCGGCGTTCTATGGCGTCTCCGGCGGCTTCGCCGCGAACGTGCTGCTCTCGCCGACGGACGTCGTGCTGGCCGGGCTCACCGAGCAGGCCGCGCGGCTGGTCGATCCCGCGGCGGCGATCTCGCCGATGGCGAACTACTGGTTCCTCGCCGCGTCCACGCTGTTCATCGTGGTCACGGGCACCGTCATCACGGAGCGCGTGGTCGAGCCGCGCCTCGGCACGTACACCGGCGACGCCGTCGCGGCGCGCCCGGAGCCGCTCACGCCGACCGAGCGGCGCGCGCTCGCCGCCGCCCTGGGCGCGTGCGCCGCGATCGCGGCACTGGTGGCCTGGGGCACGCTCCCCGCCGACGGCGTCCTGCGCGACCCGGCGAAGCCCGCGTTCGTGGACTCGATGCTCGTGCGCGGGCTCGTGCTGTTCCTCTTCGTCGGCGGTCTCGTGCCGGGGCTCGTGTACGGCCGCGTGGCGGGGACGCTGCGCACCGACCGTGATGCGTACCGTGCGATGGGTGAGCACCTCGCGCTGGTCGCCGGCTACCTCGTCGTCGTGTTCTTCATCGCGCAGTTCGTCGCGCTCTTCACGTGGAGCAACCTCGGCGTGGTGTTCGCCGTGCGCGGCGCGCGTGCGCTCGAGGCGGCGCAGCTCGGGCCGGTGCCGCTCCTCCTCACGATGGTGCTGCTCACCGCGGTGCTCGACCTCGTCCTCGGCTCGGCGTCGGCCAAGTGGGCCATCCTCGCGCCCGTCCTCGTCCCGATGCTGATGCTCCTCGGCTCGCCCCCCGCGATGACGCAGGCGGCGTACCGGGTGGGGGACAGCATCACGAACATCATCACGCCGCTCGCCAGCAACTTCCCCCTCGTCCTGATGTACGTGCAGCGGTATCGTCCGGAGGCGGGGATCGGGACGGTGGCGGCGACGATGCTGCCCTACTCGCTCGCGAACCTGCTGGTGTGGCCGCTGCTGCTGGTGGCGTGGATGCTCACGGGATGGCCGCTGGGGCCGGGATGACCGGGCACGCGCGGAGGGATCGGTGACGCGACGGGAGACGCCGGGTTCGCTGGAGGCGCAGGGGGAGCGCGCGGTCGCGCTCGGCCTCGTGGTGAACGCGGCGCTCGCGGCGGCCAAGCTCGTCGCCGGCGTGGTGGGGAACTCCTATGCCCTGATCGCCGATGCCGTGGAGTCCACGGCCGACATCGTCGGGTCGGGGGTCGTATGGGCCGGGCTGCGCATCGCCTCGCGCGAGCCGGACGAGCGCTACCCGTTCGGGTACGGACGCGCGGAATCGCTGGCGGGCGCCATCGTCTCGCTGATGCTGCTCGCGGCCGCGGCGGGCATCGCGGTCGAGTCGGTGCGCGAGATCCGCATCCCGCACCACGCGCCGGCCCCGTGGACGCTCGCGGTGCTCGTGGTCGTGATGGGCGTGAAGTGGTGGTCCTCGCGGCGCGTGAAGGCCGCCGCCGCGGCGATCGGCTCGACCGCGGTGCATTCGGACGCGGCGCACCACCTCAGCGACGCGATCACGTCGGCCGCCGCGTTCATCGGCATCACGGTGGCCCTCGTCGGCGGGCCCGGCTGGGAGATGGCGGACGACTGGGCGGCGCTGCTCGCCGCCCTCGTCATCACGTACAACGGCATCCAGATGCTGCGGCCGGCGATCGGCGAGCTGATGGACCGCCATCCGGGCGACGGGATCGCCCAGCAGGTGCGACGGGTCGCCGGGGCGGTGCCGGGCGTGCGCGCGATCGAGAAGTGCGCGATCCGGAAGGCCGGGCTCCGCTACTTCGTCGAGATCCACGTGCAGGCCGACGGCACCACCACGCTCGACCGGGCCCATGCGATCGGCGGGCACGTGAAGGCGCAGCTGCGTGCGGCCCTTCCCGAGGTGGCCGGCGTGATCGTGCACATGGAGCCGTTCGA
>JAIBBJ010000097.1 GCA_019694735.1 Gemmatimonadaceae bacterium
GGCCGGCCCGCGGCCCTGCGCCCCAGCGCACGTACTGCTCGACGAGCGGCGCCGCCTCGCCGCCCTTCGGCCGCGTCGCGCGCGCGAGCGAGGCGGCGTACCGCAGCGCCGCGTCGGACGCGGGGATCTCGCGCGTGAGGCGCTGCAGCGCGCGCGCCTGCGTGGCGTCGAGCACCGGCGCGAGCGTCTCGGCGGCGACGCCCGTGGTCGCGCGCAGGATCGCCACCTCGTCGTCGGCGTCGGGGTAGCCGATGCGGATGTCGAAGAGGAACCGGTCGAGCTGCGCCTCGGGCAGCGGGTAGGTGCCCTCCTGCTCGATCGGGTTCTGCGTCGCGAGGACGAAGAACGGCTCGGGGAGCGGCATCGTCTGCCCCGCCGCGGTCACGCGGTGCTCCTGCATCGCCTCGAGGAGCGCGGCCTGCGTGCGCGGCGGGGCGCGGTTGATCTCGTCGGCGAGGACGATGTTCGCGAAGACCGGGCCGCGCACGAAGCGGAAGGCGCGGTGGCCGGTCTGCGAGTCCTCCTCGAGCAGCTCGGTGCCGGTGATGTCGCTCGGCACGAGGTCCGGCGTGAACTGGATGCGCCGGAAGTCGAGCGCCATCGCCTCGGCGACGGAGCGGATCATCAGGGTCTTCGCGAGCCCGGGCACGCCGACCAGCAGCGCGTGGCCGCCGGCGACGAGCGCCATCAGGATCTCGTCCACCACCACCGCCTGCCCGACGATCCGGCGCCCGACCTCGGCGCGCAGGCGCGCCGCGGCGGCCAGCAGGGCGTCGCGGTCGGTGGGGGCGGCGGCGGGCGCGGCGCTCAGCGGACCGGCCGCCGATGACGGTACGTCATCAGGAAGGTCGAGCCCTCGCGCGCGCCGGCCGCGGTGACGGCCGCCGCCTCGTCGAGCACCTCGAAGCCGCGGAGCTTGAGCACATACTCGTCCACGGGGTGATGCCGCTCGCCGAACGCGTCGAGCACGGCCTGCTTGAGCGTCGCGCAGGTGGTGTCGGCGGCGCAGCGCACGGCGACGGTGTCCCACAGCTCGGGGACCTGCACGCGCACGGTGCAGGCGCCCGGGCCCGCGGCACCGAGCGCGACGACGCCCTTCCGGGCGCGGAGGACGTTCACCGCGGCGCTCACGCGACCGGCTCCGGCTCGGCCGCCGGCGGCAGCGTGGAGAGGAACGACGCGACCTGCGCGTCGAACATGTACGACGAGGCGGTCACGGCCGTGCCGCCGGCCTCGGGGGTCGCGGCGACGACGATCTCCTCGCCGCCCTGGCCGCGGAGGCTCATCCAGTCCTTCCCCTGCTTCTCGAGGAAGGCGGCGTAGATCCCGCTGCCGCGGGAGAAGAACTCGCGGGCGGAGGCGAGCACGGCCTCGGGGGCCATGGTGGTGCGCGCGCGCTGGAGGGTACGGCCGCTCTGCTGGTGTCTCACGTGGGTTCCTCTGGAGCTTCGACACCCGGTACGGGTGGGGGGTTGACTGCGTTGAGGGAATCTAAGGCCGCCTCCGCCCGGCGGAGGCGGTCCTGGAGCGCGGACTTCTCGGCGATGGCCGCCATCACGTCGGCGGCGGCGCGCAGCAGGTGCCGGACCCGCGGCGCCGGGCTCCCGGGCGCGGCGAAGTAGAAGGCGGCCGCGCCCGTCACGCCGGCGTTGGTGACCAGCGGCAAGGCGACGAGCGCCCGGAAGCCCAGCTCGCCCGCCACCTCGCGCCAATCCTCGAGCCCCGGGTCGGCCAGCACGTCGGGGACCTCGATCGGGCGCCGCTCGCTCACCGCCTCGCCGCTCGGCCCGAAGCCGACGCGCACGCGCATCTCACCGAGCCACGGGCGCCAGCGTTCCGGCCAGGCGTGCGCGGCGACGAGGTGCATCAGCTCCGACGCGCCGTCGAGCACGAAGACCGAGCCGAGCGTGGCGCCGGCGGCCGGGCAGACGCGGTCGAGGGCGTACTGGAAGGCCTCGTCCGCGCGCTCGGCCCGCAGCAGCGCGTGCGTGAGGTCCCGGAGCACGGCGATGTCCCCGTCCTCGGGCGTGGTCGTGCCCGCGGCCGGGGTGGGGGTGCGCCAGATGCGGCGGCGCGGCGCGGCCATCAGGGGAGCGCGAGCGCCTCGGCGATCCCGGTCACGAAGCGGATGCCGAACCGGAACGCCTCGAGCGGCAACCGCTCATCGTTGCCGTGCATCGCCTCCTCCACCGGCATCTCGAGCGGGAAGGGCAGCAGGCCGTACGCCTTGATGCCGGCGCGCCGGAGGTCGGCGGAGTCGGTCGCGCCGGTGGAGAGGTAGGGGACGACGACGATCGAGGGATCCACGCGGCGCGCCGCCGTCTCGACCGCCCGGAAGAACTCGTTGTCGGCCGACATCGCCGGCGAGTCCTCGCCGCGGCTCGTGACGGCGATGGTGACGCGCGGGTCGTCCACCGCCCGCCGCAGGCGCGCGACGGTGGAGTCCACGGACTCGCCGGGCAGCGTGCGCACGTTGAGGGTGGCCCTGGCCTCGCGCGGGATGACGTTGGAGCGGATGCCACCCTCGATGATGGTCGGCGAGATGCCGGTGCGGAGCACGGCGTCGAGCACGGGGATGGCCCGCAGGACGTCGGCGCCGCGGGCGACGCGCGCGGCATCGCCGCTCGCGACGTCGGCCATCGCCTGCGCCTCGCGCGCGTCCGGCCAGACCGGCGCGAGCGCGGCGAAGAAGCGGGTCGTCACCGGCGTGAGCACCGTGGGCTCGCGATGCGCGCCGATCACCGCGAGGGCGCGGCCGAGCCGGGCGATGGCGTTCCCCTCGAGCGGGATGGACGCGTGCCCGTCGGGCCCGGTCGCGGTCACGGTGACGACGTGCGACACCTTCTCGGCCATCTGCAGCGCGACGTAGCGCCGGCCATTGGCCATGATGCGGGTGCGGCCGCCCTCGTTCAGCGCGTACTCGGCGCGGATGGCGTCGGGGTGGTGCCGGAGCAGCCAGCCCATGCCGAAGTCGCCGCCGGCCTCCTCGTCGGCGTTGCCGACGTAGATCACGTCGCGCGTGAGCCGTGCCCCGGCCCGCACGCGCCGCTGCAGCGCGAGCATCGCCTGCAGGTTCGCGACGAGCATCCCCTTGTCGTCGATCGCGCCGCGGCCGTAGAGCACGCCGTCGCGGACCTCGGCGGCGAACGGGTCGGCCGTCCATTGCTCGCGCACCACGCCGACGACGTCCATGTGGCCCATCAGGATCACCGGCGTCCGCGCCGACGCCCCGGTGGCGGCGCGGATGCGCGCGACCACGGCGCCGCGGCCCGGCGCGCTCTCGAAGACCTGCGACTCGACGCCGTTGGCCTTGAAGACGGAGTCGAGGTAGCGCGCGGTGAGGAGCTCGTGGCCCGGCGGGTTGGTCGTGTTGAG
>JAIBBJ010000031.1 GCA_019694735.1 Gemmatimonadaceae bacterium
CGGTGCAACGGCGGCGCCTTGCGATGCGTTGTCGCGGGCACGACGTTCCGGCCATCGCGCCCCGCGCGCGGACGTCCGTCCCCCGCCACCCCAGCCAGGACCTCGCGTGACCGCTTCCCGCAGGGAGTTCCTCCAGCAGTCCGCCGCCGCGGCGGCCGCCGCCGGACTCGCGGCCTCCATCGCCCCGCCGCTCCGCGCGCAGCCCGCGCCGGTCGCGTTCCAGGGCGACCCCGCGCACAAGGAGCTCGCGCTCCGCGCCATCGACGCGGCGCGCACCGCCGGCGCCAGCTACGCCGACTGCCGCATCTCCAGTGCCCGCTCGCAGAACATCGGCACGCGCGAGCGCCGGGTGACCAACATCGGCGACAACGAGACCTTCGGGTTCGGGGTGCGGGTGATGGTGGACGGCACCTGGGGCTTCGCCGCCTCCAGCAACCTGACGCCGGACGAGGTGGTGCGCGTGGCGCGGCAGGCGGTGGCGCAGGCCAAGGCGTCGAAGCGCGCGATGGTGAAGCCGGTGGAGCTCGCGCCGATCCACCACCCGCCGGTGCCCAACGGCACCTGGCGCTCGCCGATCCGCATCGACCCGTTCACGGTCGCGATCGAGGACAAGGTCGCGACCCTCCTCGAGGCCAATGCCGCCGCGCTCGCGGCGGGGGCGCGGTTCGTCAACTCGCAGATGTTCTTCCTGAAGGACGAGAAGACCTTCGCGAGCACGGTCGGCACGGTCACGCAGCAGACGATCTACCGCGCCCAGCCGGGGATGACGGTCACGATGGTCTCGGCCGACAACCGCGACTTCCAGACGCGGCAGAGCACCGACATCCAGCCCAAGGGGCTCGGCTACGAGCACGTGCTCGACGCCGACCTCAAGGGGAAGGCGGCGCGGTGGGTGGAGGAGGCGCGGCAGAAGCTCACCGCCAAGCCGGTGGAGGTGGGGCGCTACGACCTGATCCTGCACCCGACGCACCTCTGGCTCACGATCCACGAAGCGATCGCGCACCCGACCGAGCTCGACCGCGCGTACGGGTTCGAGGCGAACTACGCCGGCACGTCGTACCTGTCGCCGCCGGAGGAGAAGCTCGGGAAGTTCCGGATGGGCCCCGCGTTCATGAACATCCTCGCCGACCGCTCGGCGCCGGGCTCGCTCTCGGCGTGCGGCTGGGACGACGAGGGGGTCGCGCCGGAGGACTTCTACATCGTGAAGGACGGCATCTTCGTGGACTACCAGACGACCCGCGAGCAGGCGATGTGGCTCGACTGGTGGTACCGGCAGAACGGGCGGCCGACGCGCAGCCACGGCTGCTCGTACGCGCAGACCTGGGCCGACGTGCAGTTCCAGCGGATGCCGAACGTGAACCTGATGCCGGGCGAGCGGGACCTCGTGTGGGAGGACCTGATCGCGGCGACCGACAACGGCATCGCGATCGTCGGGGACGGCTCGTTCTCGATCGACCAGCAGCGCTACAACGCGCAGTTCGGCGGCCAGCTCTTCTACGAGGTGAAGGGCGGGAAGATCACCGGGATGCTGAAGGACGTGGCCTACCAGATCCGGACGCCGGAGTTCTGGAACGCGATGGACATGATCGGCGGGAAGCGGAGCTACGAGCTCGGCGGCGCGTTCGGCGACGGGAAGGGCCAGCCGGCGCAGTCGAACGCGGTGAGCCATGGCTGCCCGCCCACGCGCCACAAGCAGATCAACGTGATCAACACCGGGAGGACCGCCTGATGCCCGCCCGGTCGCTCTACGCCATCGCCCCGCACCTCAGCCGCGCCGAGGCCGAGGCCATCGTGAAGCAGGTCCTCTCGTACGGCACGGCCGACGAGATGCGCGTCTCGGTCACCAGCGGGATGCGGCAGAACACGCGCTTCGCGGTCAACCAGATCTCGACCGCGGGCGACGACTACAACGCCACGGTCTCCATCCGCGCGGTGGTGGGGAAGCGGGTGGCGAACGTGACGGTGAACCGGCTGGACGCCGCCGCGCTGCGCGCGGCGGTGCAGAACGCCGAGCGGATCGCGAAGCTGGCGCCGGAGGACCCGGAGCTGCTGCCGGAGCTCGGGCCGCAGCAGTACCGGGAGGGCATCGCGTGGAGCGATGCGACGGCGTCGCTGGAGCCGGAGGCGCGCGCGGAGGCGGTGCGCGCGATCACCGAGCCGTCGCGGAAGGCGGGGTACGTGAGCACGGGGTACCTCGAGGCCAACGCGAACTCGGTGGCGGTGGGGAACTCGAAGGGGCTGCTCGCCTACACGCGCGCGACGTCGGTGGCGTACACGACGACGGTGCGGACGCCGGACGGCACGGGGTCGGGGTGGGCGGGCGCCTCGGACAACGACTGGCGCCGGATCGACCCGCGGCTGCTGGCGGAGCGGGCGATCGAGAAGGCGCGGCGCTCGGTGAACCCGGTGGCGATCGAGCCGGGCCGGTACACGGTGGTGCTGGAGCCGACGGCGGTGGCGAACCTGGTGCAGCTGATCTCGGGGGCGCTGGGGGCCCGGAACGCGGACGAGGGGCGCAGCTTCTTCTCCAAGGCCGGCGGCGGAAACAAGATCGGGGAGAAGGTCGTAGACGAGCGCGTGACCCTGGTGTCGGACCCGTTCGACGCCCGCGTGCCGGCGTCGCCGTTCACGGGGGAGGGGATGCCGACGGAGAAGGTCACCTGGATCGAGAACGGCGTCGTGCGGAACCTCGCGTACGACCGGTTCTGGGCCCAGCGCACGGGCAAGGCGCCGGTGAACGCGGGCGGCACGCTCGCGATGGCCGGCGGCAGCAGGACGGTGGACGAGCTGGTGGCGTCCACCGAGCGGGGGATCCTCGTCACCCGGTTCTGGTACATCCGGGGCGTGGATCCGCGGACGATCCTGTTCACCGGCCTCACCCGCGACGGCACCTTCCTGATCGAGAACGGGAAGGTCACCCGCCCGGTCAAGAACCTGCGCTACAACGAGTCCCCGATCTTCATGCTGAACAACCTCATGGACATGGGTCGGCCCGAGCGCGTGAGCGCCTCGGAGTCGGGCGGTCCCGGGCAGGCGATCATCGTGCCGCCGCTCAAGTGCCGCGACTTCAACTTCACCAGCACGAGCGACGCCATCTGATGACCGACCGCAGGGACTTCCTCAAGGCGACCGGCGCGGCCGCCGTGGGGCTGGCCATCGCCAGCCGCCCGGCCCGCGCCGAGGCCCCGCCGGCCCCCGAGCACGTCGAACGCTTCCAGGCGCGCGCGACCAAGGAGCTGCTCCTGGACGCGATCAACGCCGCGAAGATGGCCGGGGCCTCCTACGCCGACTGCCGCATCGCGCGGTTCCGGCAGAACTTCGTGATCACGCGCGAGCAGCAGATCGTCAACGTGGTGGACACCGACACCCTCGGGTGCGGCGTCCGCGCGCTGGTGGACGGCTGCTGGGGCTTCTCGGCGACGCGGACGCTCACGCGCGACGGCGTCACCGCCGCGGCGCGCGAGGCGGTCGCGATCGCGAAGGCCAACCGGCTCGCCCGCGACCGCGCGGTCACGCTGGCGCCCACCGAGGCCTTCCCCAACGCCACCTGGAAGTCGGCCTACACGGTGGACCCGTTCGAGGTGCCGCTGGAGCAGAAGGTGGACGTGCTGCTCAAGGCGAACGCCGAGGCGATGAAGGTGGACGGGGTGCGGTTCGTCAACTCCGTGCTCTTCTTCGTCAAGCAGGAGCGGCAGTTCGCGAGCACCGAGGGGTCGGTGATCGACCAGACGCTCATCCGGAGCTGGCCGCTCTTCGCGGCGACCGCGGTGGCGCCGGACTTCAGCGACTTCCAGACGCGCGCGGCCAACGAGGTCGCGCCGATGGGGCGCGGCTGGGAGTACGTGCAGGCGTCGGACCTCGTCGGCCGCGCCCGGAAGTGGGGCGAGGAGGCGGCGGAGAAGCTCAAGGCGAAGCCGGTCGAGGTGGGGAAGTACGACCTCGTGCTCGCGCCGTCGAACCTCTGGCTCACCATCCACGAGTCCATCGGGCACCCGACCGAGCTCGACCGCGCGATGGGCTACGAGGCGAACTACGCCGGGACGAGCTTCATCGCCCCGCCGGAGGAGAAACTGGGCAAGCTGCAGTACGGCAAGCCGCTGATGAACATCCAGGGCGACCGCTCGCAGGAGGGGGCGCTCTCGACGATCGGCTACGACGACGACGGCGTGAAGCCGGACACGTTCCTGATCGTGAAGGACGGCATCTTCAACGACTACCAGACGACGCGCGAGCAGGCGCCGTGGCTCGCCGACTGGTACGCGAAGCAGGGGAAGCCGGTGCGCTCGCACGGCTGCTCGTACGCCGACAGCTGGGGGTCGGTGGCGTTCCAGCGCATGCCGAACGTCTCGCTGCTGCCGGGCAAGGACGCCACCACGTGGAACGACCTCATCGCCGGCGTGGACCGCGGGATCGCGATCGTCGGCGACGGGTCGTTCTCGATCGACCAGCAGCGCTACAACGCGCAGTTCGGCGGGCAGGTGTTCTACGAGATCCGCGGCGGGAAGCTGGGGGGCATGCTGAAGGACGTCGCCTACCAGATCCGCACGCCGGACTTCTGGAACTCGATGGACGCCATCGGGGGCCAGGCGTCGTACGAGCTCGGCGGCTCGTTCTTCGACGGCAAGGGCCAGCCGGGGCAGAGCAACGCGGTGAGCCACGGGGCGGTCCCGGCGCGCTTCCGCCAGGTCAACGTCATCAACACCGGGAGGACGCAGTGAGCGCCCCCAAGAGCCTTCGCACGACCGTCCCCCCGGGCGCCCTCCTCTCGCGCGAGGAGGCCCAGGCGATCATCGAGCGCACGGTCCGGATGTCCAAGGCCGACTCGATCAACGTCTCGATCGGGACCGGCTACACGGCCAACGTCCGCTTCGCCGACAACCAGATGTCCACCGCCGGCTCGACGGTGGACGCCGGCGTGGCGGTGCAGAGCGCGTTCGGCGCGAAGCACGCGGTGGTCACGACCAACGACCTCTCGGACGCGGCGCTGCGGCGCGCGGTCGAGGAGTCGGAGCGGCTGGCGCGGCTGGCGCCGGAGGACCCGGAGTCCATGCCGGACCTCGAGGCGCAGCGCTACGTGGACGTGAAGGGGTACATCGACACGACGGCGAACATCGGCGCCGAGGAGCGGGCGCGGGCGGCGCTGACGGCGCTGGCGCCGGCGCGCCGCGCGGGCGACATCAAGGCGGCCGGCTTCCTCGTCACCAACGCCGGCTGCAACGCGCTCGGCAACGGGAAGGGGCTGTTCGCGTACTTCCCGTCCACGAGCGTGAACTACACGCTCACCGTGCGCACGACCGACGGCACGGGCTCGGGCTGGGCCGGCGCGGACCATCCCGACTGGCGCCAGATCGACTTCGAGAAGGTCTCGGCGCGCGCGATCGAGAAGGCGCGCTCGTCGCGCAACCCGCAGGCGATCGAGCCGGGCCGCTACACCGTGATCCTCGAGCCGCAGGCGGTCGGCGACCTCGTGCAGCTCGTCGCGAACTACGCCGACGCGCGCCAGGCCGACGAGGGGCGCTCGCCGTTCGTGAAGCAGGGCGGCGGTAACAAGGTGGGGGAGAAGATCGTCGACAACCGGGTGACGCTGTTCTCCGATCCCGCGGACCCGCAGCTGCTCGCGCAGCCCTACGACGGCGAGGGGATGCCGATCGGGCGGCAGGTGTGGATCGAGGGCGGCACGCTCAAGCAGCTGCAGTACTCGCGCTTCTGGGCGAAGAAGCAGGGCAAGGCGCCGACGGGCGGCACGACGTCGCTCAAGATGCAGGGCGGCACGACGTCGATGGACGAGATGATCCGGAGCACGCCGCGCGGGATCCTGGTGACGCGGCTGTGGTATTTGCGCGAAGTCGATCCCCGCACCATTCTTTATACGGGCTTGACGCGCGACGGGACTTATCTTATTGAAGAGGGTAGGATTTCGCGCCCGATTCGCAATTTGCGGTTCAACGAGTCGCCGCTGTTCATGCTCAACAACCTCGAACAGCTCGGCGCGGCCGAGCGGCTCGCAGGGACGGAAGCCGGTGGAGCGGTGGTGATGCCGGCGATCAAGGTTCGCGATTTCAACTTCACCAGCCTCTCCGAGGCTGTCTGATCGACCCCGCGCCGAGCGGCAGAGCAGCACGAGGTACCGGCGCGGACCAGGATGCGGTGGTCACCCGATCATCGCATGACCCACCGATCCACCGGGGGATCGGCAGGGACGAACCCCTCCTTCCAAGGAGATAGTACCATGGCTGCCAAGAAGAAGAAGGCCGCGAAGAAGGCGACCAAGAAGAAGGCCGCGAAGAAGAAGTAAGCGGTCCGGCTTCAATCAACGGGGGATCGGCTTCGCGCCGGTCCCCCGTTGGCGTTCCGCCCGTCGCGAACGCGACCGCCATGCGAAAGGGCCGCCCGTCGGGGCGGCCCTTCGTCGCAAGGCGATGCAATGCGCTGGGTGCCTATGCGGCGCGCGTCGAACCGCCCGCGCCCTTCGCCTCGGGCTCCTCGCCCGGACCAGGCCACCACTCGTACGCCGAGAAGCGCGGCGTGGCCTCCGCGCGGCTGCCGCTGGAGATGACGATGCCGATCGGCTCCTCGTCGAGGTGCACCTGCGTGATGCGATCCATCCGGTCCTTCCTTATGGTCTTGCCACGAAGTGGGGGCACGCACGCTGGCGCCCGTACGAGCATAAGACTCCGCAGGGACGATGCCAGTTTCCGGTGCAGCTAAGTGCCTTGCGTGACAAGCACTTGCGGGCTCCCGCCGGGCCGGCGGAAAGCCCCATCGTCGCAGTCTGACACGAGCGGTTCCGTCCCGTCCGTGTCGTTCCGTTACATCAAGGGCTTCTTCGCGACGAAGGTCTGCGAGGCCCCGGGCTCCGGGACGAGCGAGATCTGCCAGCCGCGGTAGCGGCTCCGCAGTTCCTCCTCGGTGAGGACCTGCTGGCCCGCGATGAGCGTCTCGATGAGATGCACGCCGCCGTCGGTCGTGGCCTGCTGCAGCAGCCGGAAGACCTGCTCGCGCTCGAACGCGGAGAGGCCCGCGAAGGCCGCGGGGGTGCAGATGACGGCGGCGAGCGGGCCATCGGGCGTGTAGCTGACGAGGTCGGCGGCGAAGCCGCGGAGGCGCTCGGTGAGGCCGGCGTCCTGCGCGGCGCGGAGCACGCGGTTCACGACGGCCTGCTCGGGCTCGATCGCGGTGACCTCGCAGCCGTTGGCGGCGAGGTAGAGCGCGGAGCCCTCGAGGCGCGCGCCGGCGACGACGACCGCGGGCGTGGGACCGCCGTGGGGGATCGCCTGCGCGAGCGGGGTGTCGTGGCGCAGCCCCCAGTGCTCGGGGCGGCGCAGCTCGTTGGCGTTCTTCTCGCGCCGGCGGCGCCAGGTCTCGAAGCTGGGGATGC
This sequence comes from Gemmatimonadaceae bacterium, assembly GCA_019694735.1. Taxonomy (GTDB): domain Bacteria; phylum Gemmatimonadota; class Gemmatimonadetes; order Gemmatimonadales; family Gemmatimonadaceae; genus Pseudogemmatithrix. Next base: position 7,379 of record JAIBBJ010000031.1, read on the forward strand.
GGAGCCGCGCGCCGATGATCCGGTCCACCTCGTCGCTGAGCAGCACCTCGCGCATGCCGAGCTGGGGCGCCTCGTCGAGGATCCGCGCCGCCTCCGCCGCGATGCCGTAGAGCACGCTCGCCGGGACCGAGACCTTGTAGTCCTCGACCTCGCGCTCCACGTACTGCTGGTACTCCTGGCGCAGCGAGCGGGCGGATCGGCGAATCGCCATCGGGGCGGGGAGGGGGCGCGGGAGCTCCGGGGGATGGGAGCAAGCTACGGACGCGCGGCGGTGCGACAAGCCCTGTGCGCCGCGCTCGCCGCGCCGTGCGCGGTCCGCCGCAGCGCCCGCGGCATCGCGCGATATTCCCCGCATGCCCGAGCTCCCCGAGGTCGAACACGCGGTCCGCCGCCTGCGCCGCGCGCTGCGCGGGCGCCGGATCGTCGCGGTGCGCGCGCTCCACCGCGCCCAGGCGCGCACCCTCACGCCCGCCGTCGCGCGCCGCATCGCCGGGCATGCGATCACCGGCGTCACACGGCGCGGCAAGCACCAGCTCGTGCACCTCGACGACGGGGCGACGCTGCTCGTGCACTTCCGCCTCGACGGCGACTGGGAGCTGGGCCGGGCCGGCACGGCGATGCCGCGGCACGCGCGCGTCGTGTTCGACCTCGACGGCGGCCGGCGCGCGGTGCTCACCGACCCGCGCGCGCTGTGCACGGTCACCTACCACCGGCCCGGCGCGCCGCCCGACCTCGCGCTCGGGCCCGAGGCGGAGGACCGCGCCGTGACCGCGGCGTGGCTCCACGGGCAGCTGCGGACGCGCCGCGGCCCGATCAAGCCGGTGCTGCTCGACCAGCGGCTCCTCGCCGGCCTCGGCAACATCTACGCGCAGGAGGCGTGCTGGCGCGCGGGGATCCATCCGGCCGCGGCGGCGTCGTCGCTCTCGCGGCCGCGCGTGACGCGGCTGCTCGCGGGGATCCGCGCCGCACTCGCCGACGGGCACACCAACGCCGGCCGCTACCGCGAGGGCGAGCGCGTGGTGCCGTTCAAGGTGTATGACCGCGAGGGCGAGCCGTGCCGTCGCTGCGGCGCGCCGCTGCGGCGCATGGTGCAGGCGGGGCGCGGGACCTGGTACTGCGGGGCGTGCCAGACGCGCTGACGGCGGTGCCGCCAGGTCAGTCGCCCGCCTCGAGCAGCGCGCCCTTGAGGTACCCGGTCTCGGGGATCGTCAGCACCTCGGGATGGTCCACCGGCTGGCCGGTGACAGAGCGCAGGATGATCCGCCGGCCCGCGTCGGCGGCGGCCTCGCCGAGCATCGCGAGGAAGTCGGGCGTGCCGACGTGGTACGAGCAGCTCGCGGTGTAGAGCATCCCGCCGGGCGCGAGGAGGCGCATCGCGCGGAGGTTGATCTCCTTGTAGCCGCGCAGCGCACCGGCGATCGCCCCGCGGTTCTTCGCGAACGCCGGCGGGTCGAGCACGATCGTCTCGTACCGCGTCCCGCGCGCCTCCTCGGCGCGCAGGAAGTCGAACGCGTCGGCCTCGACCCCGGTGATGTTCGTGAGGCCGTTGAGGGCGGCGTTCTGCGCCGCGCGCGCGATCGCGGCGGCCGAGACGTCGACCGCGGTCACGGTGTCGGCGCGGCGCGCGAGGTGGAGCGCGAAGGAGCCGTGGTAGCTGAAGACATCGAGCGCGCGGCCGCGCGCCACGCCGGCGGCGAGCACGCGGGCCTCGCGTTGGTCGAGGAAGGCCCCGGTCTTCTGCCCCTCGTGCGGCGCGGCGAGGTAGCGGATGCCGTGCTCGCGCACCTCCACCTCGGCGGGCACCGTCCCGGCGAGCGGCTCGACGACCCTGGCGAGCCCCTCGCGCGTGCGGACGCTGGCGTCATTGCGGGCGAGGATCCCCTCGGGCGCGACGAGGCCGGCGAGCGCGTCCACGATCTCCCCCCGGTGGGCCTCGACACCGGCGGAGAGGAACTGCACCACGAGCCAGCGGTCGAACCGGTCCACGACGAGCGACGGGAGGCCGTCGCCCTCGCCGTGCACGTAGCGGCAGGCGTTGGTGTCGGGGCCGAGGACGCCGTCGCGGCGGGCGATGGCGGCGGCGAGGCGCGCGCGCCACCAGCCGGCGTCGAGCGCGGTGTCGGGGGTGCGGGAGACGAAGCGGAGGGAGATCTCGGAGGCCGGGCTCCAGAGCGCGGTGCCGAGCGCGCGGCCCTGGGGGTCGAGCACGGTGACGGCGCCGGCGGGCGCGTCGGGCGCGCGCGTGACGTCGCTGCGGAAGATCCACGGATGGCCGTGCGCCCAGCGGCGCGCGCCGCGCGACGAGATCCCGGCGGTGGTTCGCATGCGACGAATCTAGCGTGGCGCGGACGCCGTCCGCGGCGACGGCGGCCCGCCACGGCGCGTGCGCCGAACGAAGTGGACAGTCCCGCACCCGCGCCGCATCTTCCCCGCGTGACCGCGCCCCTCCGTCCCCGTACCGTGCGCGCCGTGCGCGGCGCCACCACCGTCGTCGCCGACGAGCCGTCGCTCATCCGGGAGGCGGTGACGGAGCTGCTCGACGCGATGCTCAACGACAACGACATCGTGCCGGCGGACGTGGTCTCGGCGATCTTCACCGCCACGCCCGACCTGGTGAGCGAGTTCCCGGCGCACGCGGCGCGGCTCTACGGCTGGAGCGACGTGCCGCTGCTCTGTGCGCAGGAACTGCCGGTGGCGGGTGCGCTCCCCCGGTGCCTGCGCGTGCTGGTGCACGCCGAGACGCGGCGGCAGCGGCACGAGACGCGGCACGTGTACCTGCGTGACGCGGTCCTGCTGCGGCAGGACCTGCTCTCGGACTAGCGCGGCCGCGGGGCCGCGTCCGCCTCGGGCGGGCGCCTGGTGAGCGAGTCGAAGGTCGCGCGGGGCAGGCCGAGCGCCTGCAGCGCGGAGTCGCGCCCGGCCTCGCCGCGCCGCAAGCGTTCGGCCGAGTCGGCGCGGGCCATCCCGCGCACCATCCGGATGGCCGCGAGGTGCTCGCTGTAGGTGCGGCGGAACTCGTGCCGGCCGTCGGGGCGCGCGACGAAGTACAGGACCTTGGCGTCGGCCGGATAGAGGGCGGCCTCGAGGCTCGCCGCGCCCGGGGACGCGATGGGGCCCGGTGGCAGCCCGACGCGCCGGTACGTGTTGTAGGGCGAGTCCACCTTGAGGTCGCGGTAGAGCACGCGGCCCGGCCGCTTCTTCTGCGCGTACTGCACCGTCGGGTCGGCCTGGAGCGGCATCCGGATGCGCAGCCGGTTGGCGTACACCGCAGCCACGAGCGGGCGCTCCTCGCCGCGGCGGACCTCCTTCTCCACGATGGACGCCAGCGTGACGACCTGGTGGCGCGACATCTTGAGTTCCTTGAGCCGCGTCGTCCAGTCGGGCTTCCACACCTGCAGGAAGCGCTCGACCATCCGCCCCACCGCCTGGCGCGCGGTGACGGCGCCGGGGAAGTCGTAGGTGTCGGGGAAGAGGTAGCCCTCGAGCGTCTCGGTGCCGAGCGGTGCCTCGACGCGGGCGAGGAGCGCGGAGTCGCGCACGGCGGCCTCGAGCGAGTCCACCGGCAGCTCGAGCGCCTTCGCGAGCGCGGGGATGATGTCCCAGAGGGGCCAGCCCTCGGGGATCGTCACGCGGTTCACGATGCCCTTGCCCGACTGCAGGGCGGTGAGGACCTCGTCCCAGGACGCGCCGCGGCGCAGCACGTAGGTGCCGTAGCGGATGCCGCGGTCGAGGCCGCGCCGCGCGGCGTAGGCGCCGAAGAGCCGCGGATGGTCCACGATGGCGTGCACGTGGAGCGATTCCGCGGCCTCGCGGAATGGCGCCCCGGGGCGGATCGTGAGCTGCACGGGCGTCCGGTCGCGGTTGCCGACCGCATCGAGCGCGACCGGCGCGGCGGCGAGCCCCAGCGCGACGAGCACGCCGATGCCGATGGCGACGCGGCCGAGGCGGACCTTAGCCATCGCGCGTCTCCATCAGGCGGAGGGCGTGCTGGAGCAGCACGGTGGCGGCGAGTGCGTCCACGTCGCCCTTCCGGCCGCGGGTGGAGCCCTCCATCTCCTGCACTGCGCGGAGCGCGGCGGCGGTGCTGAAGCGCTCGTCCACGAGCTCGGCGGGGTGGCCGGTGCGGGTGGAGAGCTCGAGGGCGAGGCGGCGGGCCTCGGCGGCGCGGGGCGTGTCCTCGCCCTGCTGGTCGAGCGGCAGTCCGACGACGAAGCCCTCGGCGCCGAGCTCGGCGGCGCGCGCGAGCAGCGCGGTCAGCGGCGGGCGCTTGCCGGCGCGGCGCTCCACGTGGCCGGCGGGGGACGCGATCATCCCCATCGGGTCGCTCACCGCGAGCCCGACCCGCCGGTCCCCGAGGTCCACTGCCAGCCAGCGCCGCTGCCGCGGCCGCGTCGCCGTCACGCGCCCTCCGCCATCCGCTGGAAGAACTCCTCGTTGGTCCCCGTCTGCGTGAGCCGCCGGATCAGGAACGCGGTCGCGTCCTCCGGGGCCATGTCGCCGACGAAGTGCCGCAGCAGGAAGATGCGGTTCCGCTCCTTCTCCGACAGGAGGAGCTCCTCCTTGCGGGTCCCCGACTTGGCGATCTCGAACGCCGGGTAGATGCGGCGGTTCGCGATGTCGCGGTCGAGCACGATCTCCATGTTGCCGGTGCCCTTGAACTCCTCGAAGATCACCTCGTCCATCCGCGAGCCGGTGCCGACGAGCGCGGTGGCGACGATGGTGAGGGAGCCGCCGCCGTCGATGCGGCGCGCGGCGCCGAAGAAGCGCTTCGGCTTCTCCAGCGCCTTGGCGTCCACGCCGCCCGAGAGGATCTTGCCGCTCATCGGGGTGACGGCGTTGTGTGCGCGCGCGAGGCGGGTGATCGAGTCGAGCAGGATCACCACGTCGCGCTTCGCCTCGACGAGGCGCTTCGCCTTCTCGATCACCATCTCCGCGACCTGCACGTGGCGCTTGGGCGTCTCGTCGAAGGTGCTCGCCACCACCTCGGCCGTCGGGACGGTGGCGATGAAGTCGGTGACCTCCTCGGGGCGCTCGTCGATGAGGAGCACGAAGAGCACGATCTCCGGGTGGTTCTCGGCGATCGCGTTCGCCATCCGCTGCAGCAGGAGCGTCTTGCCCGCGCGCGGCGGGGCGACGATCAGCCCGCGCTGGCCCTTGCCGAGCGGCGCGATGAGGTCGGCGAGCCGCATCGAGAGGCCGCCGGCGCGCGACTCGAGGCGGATGCGCTGGTCGGGGTAGCGCGGCTTGAGCGCATCGAACGCGATGCGGCCCCCGAGCGCCTCGGGCGGGAGGCCGTTGATCGCCTGCACCTCCTGCACGGCGAGGAACTTCTCCCAGTGCTTGGGGAGCCGCACCGTGCCGCGCACGGTGTCGCCCGTCTTGAGGCCGAAGCGGCGCACGGTCGCCTGCGCCACGTAGAAGTCGTTGGGGCCGGCGAGGTAGCTGTGCTCGGCGCTGCGCAGGAAGCCGTGCCCCTCGGGCACGAGCTCGAGCGTCCCCTCGGCGACGAGGGTCTCGCCGCGCTGGAGGAGGGTGCGCTCGAGCTTGCCGATGAGCTCCGGGCGGCGCAGCGCACCGGCGTCGGCGAGGCCGGCATCGGTCGCCGTTCGGTGCAGCTCGGCCACGGGGAGGTGGCGGAGGGTGGACAGGTCCACGGGACGGGGTGGGGGGGTGCTCGGGGCCGCCGGCCCGCGCGCACGAGGGGGGCGCGGGAGGAGGTGGGGCTGGCCCGGGGAGAGGAACGGGAGCATGCGCGAGGCGGGATTCGAACCCACGACCTTCGGCTCCGGAGGCCGACGCTCTATCCAGCTGAGCTACTCGCGCGAGCGGAGAAAGCTATCGGGCCGACCCCCCGGGGGGTAGGCCGTGGCGGGGGGTTCCCCGACAGGCGGTCGGGTCCTCAATGGATGCGGGAAACCCCGACCGGGCGTATCGTATCCCTCGTTGCCCTCCGTCGGACGGCGGTCCCCCCCTGCGCTCTGGAGCCGTGCATGCCCCTCCCCTTCGCCCCCATCGATGCTGCGACGATCACCGCGTTGAACGGCGGTGACGAGAAGGCCCTCGAGTCGATCTTCCGCAGCCACTTCGACGTCCTGCTCGAGCGCGCCGGCGAGCGCCTGGGCGACGAGAAGCCCGCGGCCCCGCGCCTCGTGCTCGCGGTGATGCGCGAGCTGTGGGAGCAGCGCGCCGCCGTGCACTCCACCGCCGAGGTGGAGGGCTTCGTCAACGAGGAGCTGCGCAACCGGGCGCGCGCGATCCGCTCGCGGATGGCCGCGGTGCACCGGTTCGAGAAGACGGAAGGGGTGAAGGCGCACGACGCGGCCGCGGCGCCGTCGGCGGATGCGCTGTGGAAGGACATCGCGGCCGCGTTGCACCAGCCGCCGGTGGACCCGGCCGAGGCCGCCGCCCGTCGCCGCGAGCACGCCAAGCACGACGCCGCGTCGCACATCGCCAGCGCCACGCGGCCGCGCTCGAAGACCGGGCCGGTCATCATGATCGTCGTGGCCGGCATCCTGATGACCGCCGGCTACCTGTGGATGGCGAAGTCGTCCAAGGCGTCGGTGATCACGCAGATGCTGAACGCGAGCGACGCCCCGAACGTGCAGACGCGTCCCGGGCAGCTCGGGTCGTTCGGCCTGTCGGACTCGAGCCAGGTGCGGCTCGGGGCCGACTCGCGCCTCGTGCGCGTGGCGAACTTCGGGAAGGAGTACCGCTCGGCGCTCATCGTCGGCACGGCGTCGATCGCGGTGGGGAAGGGGAGCGAGCTGCCGCTGGAGGTGCGGCTCGGCGACGCGTCCATCACCGCGAAGGCGGGCGAGATCGCGGTGCGCGACTATGCCGAGGAGCCGGTGCGGTACGTGCAGGCGCGCGGCGGCGAGCTGACGGTGAAGCTGCCCGACGCGGAGCGCACGCTGGCCGCGGGCCAGACGCTCGTGCTCGGCCGCGACGCCACCGTGCGCGACGCGACGGCCGCGGAGGCGTCGTACGCGTTCGGCTGGCTCGACGGCAAGCTCGTCGTGCAGGACGTCGCCGTGCGTGACGCGATGAAGGCGCTCTACCGCTGGTACGCGCTCGACATCGCGATGCAGGACTCGGTGGTGCTCGACCGGAAGGTGTCGCTGGACGTGCCGCTGGAGTCGTCGCAGGCGGCGATCGCGGCGATGGAGAGCGGCGCGCAGCTCAAGTTCGAGTGGATGGGGCAGCGGATGTCGTTCAAGGACGCGGCGCCGAGGAAGTGACGCGCGCGACGGCCGCACGCTCGGCCGCCCTCCTGGCCGCCCTCCTGGTCGCGCTCCCGGCGCTCGCCTGCTCGAACCCGGGCGAGCCGCCGAGCGTGGCGCGCGTGGACGTGACCCCGGCCGCGCCGACGCTGCTCGTCGGGCCGGGAGGCGGTCAGGCCGTGCAGCTCGTCGCGACGCCGCGGGCGCGCAACGGGAAGGCGCTGATGGGGCGCGCGGTCACCTGGAGCAGCGGGGCGGGCTCGATCGCGACGGTCTCCCCCACCGGGCTCGTCACCGCGGCGGCGGTCGGCACCGCGCCGGTCAGCGCGGTGGTGGACGGCATCACCGGCACGGTGGCGATCACGGTCGCGCCGGTGCCGGTCGCGACGGTCGCGGTCACGCCGCCGGCCCCGTCGCTCTACGAGACGCTCACGCTGCAGCTCGCCGCGGAGCCGCGTGACTCGGGCGGGCTCGCGCTCACCGGGCGCACCGTCACCTGGGGTTCGAGCGACACGACGGTCGCGCGCGTGGGCCCCACCGGGCTCGTGACCGGCGTCGCGGCCGGCACGGCGCAGGTGACCGCGACGAGCGACGGCCGCAGCGGCGCGGTGACGCTGACCGTGCTCGCGGCCGCGGGGCCGGTGCTCGGCACCGTCTCGCCGGCGCCGCTGGTGCCGGGGACCGTCGTGACGCTCACCGGCACGGGGTTCGACCCGGTCGCCGGCAACAACACGCTGACGCTGCGCGGCACCCCGGTGCCGGTGCTGAGCGCGGCCGCGGGGGTGCTGACCTTCCGCGTGCCGTGTGCCGCGAGCGGGCCGGCGGCGCTGCGCGTGACCACCGCGAGCGGGCCGGGCACGATGCTCACCGCGCCGCTCGCGGTGACATCGCGCGCGCTCGGTGTCGGCGAGTCGGTGGTGCTCACCGCCGCGGCGGCGAGCGAGTGCAACGAGCTCCCGGCGACGGGCGCGGATGCGCGGTTCTTCGTGGTGGCGTACAGCGTGGCGACGTCGGCGAACACGCTGATCGACGTGGAGCTCGCGGGGAGCGGGGGGGCGTCGCTCGCGGCGATGCCGACGCTGGTGCCGGCCGCGCGCGCGCCGCGCACGATCGCCGGGCCGGCGGATGGCCCGGGTGGCGGGCGCGACGCCGCGCGCGCCGCCGCCCGCGAGGCCGCGCACGCGCGCTGGCTCGACCGCGAGCGGGAGCGCTACGAGGCCCTGCGCGCCGAGGGGGCGTTCCGGCGCCGGGGCCCGGCGCGCGGCGCCCGGCTCGTCGCGCCGCCCGTCGTCGGCGAGATGCGCACCCTGCGCTACAACTTCACGAGCTGCACCGACAGCACTTCGCTGATCCGCGCCCGCGCGGTCCGCGTCGGCACGCACGCCGTCGTCTGGGAGGACTCCGCGAACACGCTGCAGGCCGCGACGAACCTCGACCTCGCGAACGCGTACCAGCGGCTCGGCGAGGTGTTCGACCACGACCAGTTCACGGCGGTGCGGACCTACTTCGGCGACCCGCTGCTGCGCGACTCGATCACCGACGACGACGCGCTGCTGCACATGGTCTTCACGCAGCGGCTCAACGGCTCGGGGGCCGCGGCGTACGTGACGAGCTGCGACCAGGTGCCGCGGACGGTGCGCGCCGCGAGCAACTTCGGCGAGTACTTCTACGGCTCGGTCCCGACCTCGGCGACGCCCAACGTCAACAGCACGAACAGCCCCGACGGCTGGTACGCCTTCATGAGCCGCACGGTGGTGCACGAGGTGAAGCACATCGCCGCGCTCGCGTCCCGGGCGATGCGCGGCGCGCCGTTCGAGAGCTCCTGGCTGGAGGAGGGGACGGCGCGCCATGCCGAGGAGGTGTGGGTGCGCGACTCGCTCCACCGCGTGCCGTGGAAGGGGAACACCGGGTACGGCACCGCGGACAGCCACGGCATCTACTGTGACTTCAACCTCGCCAACGCCACCTGCATCACGGGCGACCTGCTCCGCCGCCCCACCTGGGGGCTCCGACGGCAGCTCAACGAGATCCTCCCCAAGCTGCAGGCGCCGTGGGACTGGTCGCCGTACGGCGACGCGACCGGGCAGTCGGGGGCCGTCTTCTACAACACCACGTGGTCGCTCGTGCGGTGGGCCTCCGACCGCTATGCCACGAGCGACTCGGCGTTCCTCCGCGCGCTGGTGCAGTCGAGCGCCGTGGGGCTGGCCAACCTCGCCGCGGCGACGGGTGCGACGCCCGAGCAGCTGATCGGCGGCTGGGGGCTCGCGCTCGTCGCGGACGATTATCCCGGCGTCGCGGCGCTCTCGGCCGATGCGCGCTTCGCGACGTGGAACCTCCGCGACATCTATCTCGGGCTGCACAACGACCCGCTGTGGGCGTCGCGCTATCCGAGCGCGTACCCGGTCACGACGACGGCGCTGCCGTTCGGGGCGTTCGTGGCCCCGCGTGACGGGCTGCGGGGCGGGGCGCACGCCTTCTTCGAGCTGGCGGGCGTGATGTCCGCGCCGCAGCTGCTGCACCTGCGCGGGCTCGGCGGCACGGCGCTGCCGGCGTCGGCGCGGCTCGCGATCGTGCGGGTGCGATGAGCGCGCGGGCCGCGCGTGCCGCGCTGGTCGCCGGGTGCGTCGCGGTGGCGCTGGGCGGCTGCGCCGCGAGGACGATCACATCGCGCGCACCCGTC
>JAIBBJ010000036.1 GCA_019694735.1 Gemmatimonadaceae bacterium
CCGCCCTCCGTGGCGGTCTCGCGGCCGCCCGCGACGTACTCCCCGCCGGTGTCGCACCCGCAGCCTGCGATGGCGCCGCCGCAGGGGTTCCGCGGCCACTCCGGAGCGCCGATTCACGTCGCGCCGCCGGGCGGCGGACACCCCGGGGGCGGATTCCACGCCGGCGGATTCCGCTCCGGCGGCGTCGCCGCTGGAGGTGGCGGCGGTGGGCGCGGCGGTGGCGGTGGCGGTGGTGGCGGTGGCGGTGGCGGTGGCGGGCGCGGCGGCGGGCACCACCGCTGACCGCGCGCCCTCCGCGCGTCAGCGTCCGGTGTAGTTCGGCGGCCGGCGCTCCAGGAACGCGCGCACGCCCTCGGCGAAGTCGCCCGACGCGGCCGCGACCATGTACTGATCGAAGTCCGCGTGGCTCACCGCGCGATCGAGCGCATTCGCGCTCGCGTTGATCGCCTGCTTGATCATGCGCACCTGCACCGGCGGCATGCTCGCGACGCGCTCGGCCATCGCGAGCGCGGCGTCGAGCGCGCGCCCCGGCTCGGCGAGCTCGTCGACCAGGCCCCAGTCGGCCGCCCGGGGCGCGGGAATCTTCTCCGACAGGATGATGATGCGCTTGGCCTTCGACGGGCCGACCAGGTGCGTGATGCGCGGCACCGCGCCCCACGACAGGTTCATCCCGCGCTCGATCTCGGGCACGTAGAACGTCGCGTCGGTCGCGGCCGCGCGCAGGTCGCACGAGACTGCGATCGCGGCCCCGCCGCCGACGCACCAGCCCTCGACGGCGGCGATCGTGACCGGCTCGAGCTCCTCCCACGCCCGGCACATCCGCCCGCCGGTCTGCATCAGCACGCGCCGCTCGGCCAGCGGCGCCTCGCGGGCGCGCGCGAGCGCCGGGTCCTTGAGGTCGGCGCCGTTGGTGAAGTTGCCCGCCGTGCCCGTGAGCACGATCGCCGAGGTCTCGGAATCGTTCTCGAAGCTGCGCGCCGCCGCGGTCAGCTGCCGGCACAGCTCGAGCGACATCGGGTTGGCCCGCGTGCCGCGGTCGAAGCGCACGATCGCGACGCGTCCGCGCCGCTCGATGTTCACCATCCGGGGAGCTTCGCTCATCACCTCGCCCTCAGCCGCGGCCGACGAAGGGCATCTTCGTCGCCATCACGGTCATGAACTGCACGTTCACGTCCAGCGGCAGGCTCGCCATGTGCAGCACCGCGTCGGCGACGTGGCCGACGTCCATCATCGCCTCGGGCGCGATCGTTCCGTTGGCCTGCGGCACGCCCTTGGCCATGCGCGACGCCATTTCCGTGACGGCGTTGCCGATGTCGATCTGGCCGCAGGCGATGTCGTACTTGCGGCCGTCGAGCGACGTCGACTTCGTCAGGCCGGTCACGGCGTGCTTGGTCGACGTGTAGGGCGCGGAGTTCGGGCGCGGCGCGTGCGCGGAGATCGAGCCGTTGTTGATGATGCGCCCGCCGCGCGGCGACTGGTCCTTCATCAGCAGGAACGCCTGCTGCGTGCACAGGAACATGCCGGTCAGGTTGGTGTCGACGACCGCCTTCCACTGCTCGAAGGTCAGCTCCTCGAGCGGGATGCCGGGCGCGTTGACGCCGGCGTTGTTGAACAGCGCGTCGAGCCGCCCGAAGGCTTCGCGGGTGCGCGCGAAGAGATTGCGCACCGACGCCGGGTCGGTCACGTCGGCCGGGACCGCGAGGCCGCGCCCCGGCGCGTCCGAGGCCTGCGCGATCGCGGCGTCGAGCAGCTCGGCGCGGCGGCCGGCGAGCACGACGTTCCAGCCTGCGCGCAGGAACTTCTGCGCCACGGCCTTGCCGATGCCGGCACTCGCGCCGGTGATGATCGCGGTCTTCGCGGGCTCGCCCATCGTCGGTCTCCTCGTTGCGGCGAGCGGCGCACGGTGACCGCGCGGGACCGCCGGCGTCGTCGCCTGCTCTCCGAGCGCGAAGTCTAGCGCGGCCGCACGCCGGCGGCCGATTCGGTACGCTACGACCCGGAACGCGCGACCCGCCGGACGACCCCGTCCGCGCGCGGACCGCCGCACGCCGAGGCCAGCACCGATGTCCGACACCCCCGAGCTCAGCACCCTCGATCCGCGCGAGGCGCTCGCCCACGTGGCCGCGATCTACGAGCGCAACACCGCGCGTCTGCGCGACGCCTTCCGGCGCTTCGCAGGCGGCGAGGACCTCCCGGGGCGCGTGCGCGCGTGCTATCCGCGCGTGCGCATCGCGACCGAGCACGCCACGCGGACCGACTCCCGGCTGTCGTACGGCTTCGTCGCCGGGCCGGGCCGCTACGAGGCGACGCTCACGCGCCCCGCGCTCTTCGGGCGCTACCTGGCGCGGCAGTTCGAGCTGCTGATCGCCAATCACGGCGTGCCGCTCGAGGTCGGCGAGAGCGAGGTTCCGATCCCGGTGCACTTCTCGTTCCCGGAGACGATCCACCTCGAGGCGGATCTGGATCCCGATCGCCTGCTGGGGCTCGCCGACACCTTCGACGTACCCGACCTCGCCGGCCTCGACGACGCGATCGTCAACGGCACCTTCCAGGCGCCGCCGGGCGCGCCGCAGCCGCTCGCGCTGTTCACGGCGCCGCGCGTCGACTACTCGCTGCACCGGCTCAAGCACTACACGGGCACTTCGCCCGAGCACTTCCAGAACCACGTGCTGTTCACGAACTACCAGTTCTACATCGACGAGTTCGTCGCGCTCGGTCGCTCGCTGGTCGCGGGCGGCGACGCGGGCACGGGGCGCGGCGAGTACAGTGCCTTCGTCGAGCCCGGCGACGTGGTCACGTGGAATCCGGCGCACGCGCCGGCCGGCGGCGGCCCAGGCGACGCGAGAGCGCCCCAGCGGCTGCCGCAGATGCCGGCGTACCACCTCGTCGGCGCGCGCCACGGCGGGATCACGATGGTCAACATCGGCGTGGGGCCGTCGAACGCGAAGACGATCACCGATCACATCGCGGTGCTGCGCCCGCACGCGTGGCTGATGCTCGGGCACTGCGCGGGCCTGCGAAACACGCAGCGCCTCGGCGACTACGTGCTCGCGCACGCGTACGTCCGCGAGGATCACGTGCTCGACGCCGACCTCCCGGTGTGGGTGCCGGTGCCGGCGCTCGCCGAGGTGCAGCAGGCGCTCGAGCGCGCGGTCGAGACGGTCACGAAGCTGCGCGGGCACGAGCTCAAGCGGCTGCTGCGCACCGGCACCGTCGCCACCGTCGACGACCGCAACTGGGAGCTGCGCCCGCACTCCGACATGGTGCGCCGCCTGAGCCAGAGCCGCGCGATCGCGCTCGACATGGAGAGCGCGACGATCGCGGCCAACGGGTTCCGATTCCGCG
>JAIBBJ010000006.1 GCA_019694735.1 Gemmatimonadaceae bacterium
GGGCGCGGCGGCCTCGACCGCCGGGGCCGGGGCGGCCGCGACCGCGGCGGCACCGGCCGACCGCGGCGCGAAGGCGGCGGGGCCGGTGCCGCTCACCCGCACCTCACCCTCCCCGCGGACCACGCTGTACTCGCGGGCGGCGTCGAGGTCGAGCACGATGCGCACGACCTCGGGGGTGAACTGCGCGAGGCGCACGTTCAGGATGCCGCCGCGCGAGATCCGGTCGTACGCCGGGGTGCGGAGCTGCATCGTGGCGCCCTTCACGTCCACGACGATCCGGTGCGGACCGGTGAGCGTGAAGTCGGCGACGGTCACGTCACCGCTGAAGGAGACGACCACGTCCGCGCGGCCCGCGCCGGGCACGACGCGCACCGCCGTCACCGCGGCGGCCTCGGCCGTCGCCCCCGCGACCGGGAGCGTGGTCGCGGCGGCCGGCATCGCGGCCATCGTCAGGAGTGTACCGGCCGCGATCGCGGCCAGCGTCCGGTAGCGCCTCATGGCGTCCTCTCTCGATTGGGATCAGTCATCGTCAACACGGCCTGCCGGGTGAAGCCGAACTCGTCCACCGCCAGGGTCACCTCGCCCGGACGGATCGCTGTCACGCGGATGCGGCCGAACACCGAGCCGACCCGCGCCTTGTAGATCTCCTTCGTGCTCTCGTCGCGCAGCATCGCCATCGACTGCCCGGCGTTCGGCGCCACGAACACGCCGGTGAGCTTCAGGTCCTCGAGCAGCGGCCGGATGTCGCCGGTCGCGATGAGCGACGCGAACGGGTCGCGGCGGCCGTCGCGCGGATACCCGTAGGTCTCGCGCTCGAGGATGAGCCGGCCAGCCGAGTCCGTGGGGAACTCGGGCACCGGGATCTCCACCTTCTTCTGGGGCGCCTTCTGCTGCGCCGTCGCCACCGGGGCGGCGACCGCGAGCAGCAGCGCCAGGGACGTGAGGCGTCGCATCACTTGTCCTCCGCCGTCGACTTCGCGACGTAGGTCTGGATCTCGAACGACGCCGTGAGCAGCCGCTCGTCCTTGGGGCCCTGGCGGGCCTCGCGCGAACCGGAGGGCGTCAGGCTCAGGTTCACCGGCACGATGATGCGGCGGAGCGAGCCGACGTTCGTCAGCAGCGTGCCGATGTCGTGGTAGGTGCCCTGCATCGAGAGCTTGTACTTGATGGTGTCGAACGTGTCGCCGCTCACCGTGCCGGTGGGCGTGAAGTTCGTGATCTCGAGGCCGGAGCGGCGGGCCGCGCCGAGCATCTGCTCGAGCAGGGCCGGCACCTCGTTCCCGGTCGGGATCAGGGTGCGCATCAGGTCGAGGTTCGCCTCGAGCTTCTTCGCGTCGTCCCGCAGCTTCTGGAGCCGCTCGGGCGAGGCGTTGGCGCGCGCCGCCTGGTTGGCGCTGTCCAGCGCCGCGACGCGGGTCTCGACCGCGGCGAGCTCGGTCGCCTTGGGGTCGTACTGGTAGGCCCAGTACACGCCCGCTCCCGCGATCCCGACGATCGCGAGGAGGAGCATGATCTGGTCACGCTGAGTGGTCGGCATTCCGGCCATGGATCACCTCACCGCGATCGTCAGGGGGACCGTCCGGATCGCGGACTTCGGGGGCTTGCTGTAGGCCATGTCGAGGGTGAACTCGGTCACCGTCTTGCCCTCGGACTGCGTCGCCTGCGTCCCCGCGATCGTCACGTTCTCGATGAACTCGGACGCCTCGAGCTGCTTCATGAAGATGGTCAGCGCCTGCAGGTCGACCGTGATGCCGACCACGCGGAGCGTCAGGCGCGGGGCGGTCCCCGAGGCCACGACCTCGGGCGAGACCGTCGCCGCCGCGCTCGACTGCGTCACCGAGCGGAGCCACGTGTACGTCGGCAGCGCGCGCGAGACCTCGTCGAGCACGTGCGGCCAGACGAACCGCTCGCCGTCGATCGCCGCGATGATCGCCATCTGGCGCGTGATCGAGTCGCGCTGCGCCTGCGCCTTCTGCAGCTGCTTGACCAGGCCGGCGTTCTTGATGCTGTCCTGCACGGCGGCCTGCAGCCGCTCGTCGAGCGTCTTCGCCTTGCTGCCCTGCAGCAGGAACATCGCGGCGATCGCGAGCACGCCGACCACGAGGCCGCCCACGCCGATCCCGAGCCAGGGATCCTTGAAGCGCTCGCCGAGCGAGGCCATCATCGCCTTCAGGTCGACCTTCGACCCGCCGCCGGCGGCCTTCGTCTTCTTGCGTGCGCCTGGGAGAAGATTGATCTCGATCATCTGGGCACCCGGTCAGGCGGGCTGGCGGAGCGCCAGCCCGATCGGCAGCATCATCAACGGCGCCACCTCGTCAGTGACGAGCCCCTCGAAGGCTCCGTCACGCACCACGAGGTTCGCCAGGGGGCTCGCCGCCTCCACCCGCAGCCGCAGCCGCGTGGCGAGCGCGTCCAGCAGGCCCGGCGCGCGCGACCCGCCCCCGCACACGTACACGGCGCCCACCTGAGCCCCCGAGCGCGAGCTCGAGGCCAGGAACGCCGCCGCTCGCTCGATGCCGACGGCGATCTCCTCGCCGCGCGACTCGAACACCGCATCCAGGTGCTCCGAGCGGTCGTAACCCTGCAGCAACGCCGTGGCCTCGTCCGCACCCAGGCCACGCTCGCGCTGGAGGTCCTCGCGGAAGCGCCGCGTACCCACCGTCAGGTCGCGCGTCAGCACCGGCACGCCGTCCTCGACGATGTTGATGTTCGTCACTTCGTGGCCGACGTTCACGAGCGCCACGATGCCCTGCATCGCATCCGGATGGTTCAGTTCGAAGGCGTTGTGCAGCGCGAACGCGTCCACGTCCACCGCCGCCGCCGCGAGCCCGGCGTCACCGAGCACGCGGACCTTCGCCTCCACCAGTTCGCGCTTGGCCGCCACCAGCAGCACGCTCATCTGGTCGTCGGTGCCGTTCGGGTCGAGGATCTGGAAGTCCAGCTCCACCGACTCCATGTCGAACGGCACGTGCTGCTCGGCCTCCCACCGCATCAGCTCCCGCGCCTCATGCTCCTTCACGCGCTGGATCTGGATCTTCTTGATGATCACGTCGCGGCCGCCGACGGCGGTCACGACGGACTTCGAGGCGACACCGGCCGCCGCGAGCGCGCTGCCGATCGCCTCCGCCACGATGCCGGGGTCCATGATCTCGCCCTCGACGATCGCGTCCGCCAGCAGCGGCGTGATCGCGACGCGGACGAGTTCCGGCTGCGACTTGCCGTGGTCGACGACCGCGACCTTGATCAGGCCGGAGCCGATGTCGAGACCGACGGTGGTCTTCTTCTTCCGAGAGAATAGCGCCATGGGAGTCCCGTGAGGCGGCCGAGTCCGACGTGGAAAGACGGCCCGCAAACGTGCGCGCGAGTCCGTGCAGGGTCAATGCGGTGCGGCGAGCCTGCCACCTGCCAGTGCTACACGAGCAGGCGCGTCAGGAAGTAACGACACCCCCGCCCCCCCCGGCCATCCCAGGCCTGCCGGGCGCCCTCGGCGCACCCCGGCCGTCGGCTGGGGCTCGTCTCATCCGCCCGGGACCGCCGCCAGCCACCTCGGGCCGGCCGGGAGCAGGCGGAGGCTGCGGACACATCCGTCCGCGACGCGGAAGCCGGAGTCCGGGCGCATCCATCCGACCGCACCGACCCGGCCCCCCTGGCGCCCCTCTCCATCAATGAGGACGCGGACCCGGCCGCCGCCGGCGTGCACCCAGAGGACGCGGAATCGCCCCCCCGACGCAGCCGTCCCCAGACGGTGCTGCGGCGCGAGCGGAGCGGCGCGACAGAGCGCCGGGAGGTCCGGCGGCATCGCGGCCGCGTCGAGACCCTCCCACATCGCCGCCTCCGCCCGCGCCTGGTCCCCCGCGAACGCCGCCGCGCGCGCCTCCTGCAGCCCGTCGAAGAGCGCGAGGGCCGAGAGCAGTGCGAGCACCACGACCGTGGCCAGCACGACCGGCAGGGCGATCCCGCGCCTAGGGCGCCGCATCGAGCCTCGGCACCGACCGGTGCTGCGACGCGCCGAGAGGTGGCGCCCCCCACAGGCGGATCACGTCGTCCGAGGCGCGGCGGACCCCGAACCCGCCATCTCGGGGCCGGCGTAGCGGTCCGGCCAGCGGCTGCACGATGCCACAGACGCCTCGGGCGCAGCGACGCCACCCGAGCATCCACTCGCCCCCGGACAGGTACGGTGCGAGCCGGCCCTCGCGTGCAAGCCGGATCGCGGCGCCCGTCCCGACGCGCGGATCCAGCCCCGGCACCCAGAGGTGCCAGCGCGGCCGCGTGACGTCCGCCGCGTCCGCGAAGCCGCCGGCTGGACCGCACGCGGCTTCACCGGGACGCGCGGACGCGTCCAGCACCTCCGCCTCGACCCACGCCGCGTAGCCGGTGATCGAGTCCTCCACCCACGCGCGCAGCCGGTCGCCTGACTCCGGCGCGAGCGCGAGTCGCACGAGCGTCGGCTCCCCCGGGCGCACGGGCGGGAGCACCAGCGTATCGCCGGAGCGCGCGCAGGACACTCCTTCCGCGACCCGCACGGACAGCGCGAGCGCCGTGTCGCCGAGCGGCGCGACCGAGTCGGCCGCGCGCACGAGCGCCGCCGACACCTCGAGCGCCTCCGCGACACCGCGGACACCGCGCATCCGGGCCTCCTGTGCGCCGAGCGAGCGGCGCGCCTGGGCGAGGGTGCCGGCGGCAGCGGCGGCGAGCACGCCGCCGAGCGCGAGCGCACACAGGGCCTCGGCGAGCAGGTGGCCTCGGCGCGCCCTCATCGGCAACGCCGCGTGTGCACGAGGCCCAGTCGCACGGCACCGCGAGCCCCCGCGGCCCATGCGCGCCCCTCGAGGCGCGCCTCGCCGCCGACGCGGACCACGCGCCAGGCCTCCTCCACCCCATCGGTCTCCGCGCGCACGATGCGGTCGCCGCGGCACGCCTCTCGTGCGAACCAGAGCACCCGGGCGCGCACGACCTCCGCCACGCGCTCATGCGCGAACGCCCGCTCGCGCAGCCACGCGGCCGCACCCAGCGCGCGCATGGTACCGGCGACACCGACCGCGAGCACCACGGCCGCGACGAGTACCTCCACCAATGAGACCCCGGGGCGCGAACGCATGCGCGAAGGTGCGGCGGCGGGCATCCGGGTCCGGCATCGGAACGCCCGGCGCCGCATCGAAAGCACTCGGGGGCCCGGCGCAGTGCGCCGGGCCCCCGAGGGATCAGCAGATCCGGCTACGCGAGCTTACGCGTCGCAGACCGGCTCGCCGTCGCGCGTGCCCGAGCCCACCGTGATCTGGCAGGTCTTGGTCGTGCCACCCGGGTACGACACCGAGGCCGAGAAGCCGCCGGTCGTCGGGGTGATCGCGCCGAGCGTGACGCCCGTCGACGAACGGTACTGCGTGGTCGAGAGGGTCGAGGTGTAGGTCGCCCACTCCGCGAAGTAGGCCTCCTCGGCGGTCACGAGGTTGCGGAGGTCCGACTTCATGGCCGTCAGGTACGCCTTCTCCTTCGTGTTCGCGAACTTCGGGATCGCGATCGCGGCCAGGATGCCGATGATGACGACGACGATCAGAAGCTCGATCAGGGTGAAGCCCTTCTTGTTGCTCAGCATTGAGGCTGCTCCGCGGAGGTGGGAGATGGGGAGGGGATGATGGCGGTTCACTACCGCCGGAGGAAAAGGCAAGAACCCTGCCACCGCGAGGCTCCTGCCCAAACGCTTGTGCTACACGGACTTGCGAGGGGTGCTTGAGGTCACATCTCCCCCGGGGGCTTGGGGACCACTAGGACTCTGGCACTTTGCGACGACCCCCGGAGGCCCCGGGTTTCATCAGGAGCACCGGCACACGGAGACGGGCGTCCGACTTCGAAGTCGGGCCCCCCGCCCGGTACCAGCGGTTCCTGACGTCCACAGTATCGGTCGCGACGAGCGAAGATTCAGCCTTCTGCAGCAGCATCCCGAAGGCTCCGACGGACTGGCCGCGGCCGATCCCCCGAAGAGCCTCCGAACGGGCCGCGCTCAGCTGGCGAGCCTCCAGCAGGCACGCCGCGCGGCCGATCGATGCGATCTCGGCCCCAGGCTGCTTGGCCAGCACCGAGTCGTAGAGCGGGAGCGCCTCCGGACAACGGTCGTCGAAATGGAGGACCCGGGCGAGCGAGAGCTGGAGCAGGTCATAGCCCGGGTAGAGGGAGTCCGCGATGCGCAGTTCGTGCTCCGCACGCTTCCATGCGGCCGCCGCCCCGAACAGCTCGCCGAGGGCGTGATGCGCCCGGTAGTTGCGCGGGGCGTCCACGACGAGCGTGGAGAAGACCGTCGGGTTGTCGGCCCAGTCGAGCTGGCGGACCGCGGATCGCGCCACGGCCGCGAGCAGCACCACGCCCCCGAGCGCGGGGACCGCGACGCGGGTCCATGCGGCCGGCTGTCGCTGCACCACTGGCCAGGCGAGCTGCACCGCGCGTCCGAACACCAGCGCGACGCCGAGGCTCGGCAGGAAGAGCACCCGTTCGGCGATGAGTACGCCGGTGGGGATGAGCAGGTTCGCCGTCGGCCCCATCGTGAGCGCCGTCCAGAGGAGCCCGAACGCGATGACGCGGTCGCGGCGCCAGGCCCAGACCAGGAGCGCCAGCAGTGCGAGGAGGATCAGCGCCCCGGGCAGATGCGCCAGCCGCGGCGTGTCGAGGAACGGGATGGCCTGCGGCGAGTAGTCGGCATAGAGGCGCGCGGGCCAGAGGTACAGCCGCACGAACTCCGGGACGAGGCCGAGCATCACCCACAGCCGGCGCCCCATCGCGACCCCCTCCAGCGCGGGGTGCGGCGCGTCGCCGGCGAATCCGCCGAGGATGGAGAGCCGGACGACGATGTAGGTCGCGACGGTCAGGACGAGGGCGCGTGCGAGGCCCCACAGGCGTGCCGCCGCGTCGGCGAAGCCGTGTCCCCGGAACGCCGCCTCCGCCGTCAGGAGCAGCGCGGGCAGCACGATCCCGTGCTCCTTGTGCAGCAACGCCCACGCCTGGCAGGCGACGATGAGGGCGACCGTACGACGGGTGAGCGGTCCCGCCTGGCGGTCGCGCACGAAGGCGGTGAGGGCGAGCAGCATCGGGAGCGCGGCCCACATCTCGGACTGCCCCACCACGTTCGCGACCGCCTCGACGTGCACGGGATGCGCGGCCCACGCCAGCGCCGCGACGAGGGCGGGCCCTCGCGGGAGGAGTCGCCGCAACAGCAGCAGCGCCGCCACCGCGCTCAGTGCGTACAGCACGACGTTCGCGAGGTGGAACGGGAAGGGGCTCCCCCTCCCCACGGCCCACTCCAGCCCGAAGGCGATGATGGTGAAGGGGCGATAGAGCGAGTTGCCGCGCGAGGGGCCCCAGTACGAGTCGGTGAGGTACTCGAGCGGCGTGTGGAGCTGCGTCACCATCGGGTTCTCGACCACGATGGGGATGTCGTCGTAGGCGAACAGATTGCCGAGGCCGCTGACCGAGGCTGCCAGCGCGACCGCCAGGACGAGCCCGATGCTCCAGCGCAGGTCGTGCCCCGCCCACCGCTCCCGCCAGGTGCGGCTCATCGGCTGAGGTTGTACCGGATGATGTGGCCGATGGCCGCGACGCCGTCCTTCCAGCCGATCTTCTTGCCCTCGGCGTAGGTGCGGCCGCTGTACGAGATCGGCACCTCGTAGATCCGCGCCTTCACCTGGGCGAGGCGCGCGGTGACCTCGGGCTCGAACCCGAACCGGTCCGACGTGAGGTGCAGGGAGCGGGCGAGGTCGCCGCGGATCGCCTTGTAGCACGTCTCCATGTCGGTGAGGTTCAGGTTCGTGAACATGTTGCTGAAGGTCGTCAGCACGAGATTGCCGACGGAGTGCCAGAAGTAGAGCACCCGGTGCGGGCCGCCGAGGAAGCGCGATCCGAAGACGGCGTCGGCGCGCCCGTCGATGATCGGCTCGAGGAGCACGGGCCAGTCGTTCGGGTCATATTCGAGGTCGGCATCCTGCACGATCACCACATTGCCGGTGCTCGCCTGCATCGCGGTGCGGATCGCCGCCCCCTTGCCGCGGTTCACCTCATGGAAGAGCAGCACGTCGATGCGACCGGCGTCCTTGAGTTGCTGGAGCCGCTCGCGCGTGCCGTCCTTCGAGCAGTCGTCGACGCAGATCACCTGCTTGCGCACCGGGACCGCGTGCACCTCGTCGAGGATCCGGTCGATGGTGTTGCGCTCGTTGTAGACGGGGATGAGCACCGACAGCACCAGCTCCTCGGCGGGGAGGGGTGTGCGGCCGCGGATGCGCGGGCCCTGCACCTGCGGGATCGACGTCGGGGTCGGATGGGTCATGGCACCTGGACCTTGAGCGTGCGCACCGGCACGCCGGGAGGGGAGACGTCCACGAGGGTGCGGCCGCCGTCCAGTGTGGCGGCCTGCAGCGCGGAATAGAAGGGGCCGGCGTGCATCACCACGTACGCCGTCGGATGGAATCGCCGATCGATCCGCTCGAGCTCGGCCACGTGCTCGGCGGGTGCCTTGTCGACGACGTGCTCGCGCGGCGTGAGGATCTCCACGGGAAGCACCGGGTTGCCGGTGTAGAGGGCCAGCATCGGCGCGAGCTCCGCCGCGATGAGCTGCCCGTCCAGCGAGCGGTCATCATTGACCGCCCGGATCAGCCGGATCCCCGCGCCGGTCATCTGGTGCGAGGCACTCGCTTGCCATCCCCGCGTGAGGCCGCGGCTGTTGTACGTCGTGTGGCCGAGCGCGAGGAGCGCCGTCGCGGCGAGCACGCCCTGGGCCCACTGCCGTCGGCCCGCGGCCCGCGCCCCGCGGACCAGCGCGTCCGCCCCGACGAGGGTGATCAGCACGAGGAGCGGCCACATGACCCAGAGGAACCGGTCCACCCAGAAGGGCCAGGCGATCACGGCCACGAGATAGCCGACGAGGGCGAGTGACGTCACCGGGGCACGCCCGCGTCGGGCGAGCGCGACGAGCCCGACCGCGAACAGCCCGGTCCCGAGCGACGCCGCCACGTGCCGCGCTGCGCCGTCCCAGAGCGGCGACGTGAAGATGCCGAGCATCACCCAGGTCGCATCGAGGTTCTTCGCGACCACCTGACGGAGGAACGGCAGGCCGCCCTCCCGATAGCCCGTCGCCACCCAGTCGAGGTACGGCCCGTACGAACCGAGCAGCTCGGGCGGGAAGTCCGGGATCGCCCGCCAGACGAAGAGCTGCCACGGCAGCAGCAGCGCGACGACGACGACGGCGAAGACCGCCCCCTCCTTCCAGCGACGCTCCCACGCGAACAGCAGCGTGCCCGCGACGAGCACCACGCCGCCGAGGGTGCGGACCAGCACGAGCAGGGCGACGAGCGCGGCCGCCCCGAGCGCGAGCCGCACGCCCCCGTCCCGCACCGCACGCTCGGTGAGCCAGAGCGTCGGCAGGAGGAGGAGCAGGAACAACGGTTCCGACAGCAGCAGGTTGGTCAGCAGCAGCACCGGCACCGAGAGCGTGCCCGCGACGGCTCCGAGGAAGGCCACCCACCACGGCAGGCCGAGGAGCCGCCGGCCCAGCACCGTCGTCCCCGCCGCGGCGAGCGACGTGATCACCGGATTCAGGAGCTTGAACCAGACGATGCTCGCCGGGAACGCCGGCGCGACCTTCCACACGGCCGCGAGCAGCAGCGGCCAGACCGGCGGATAGTGGATGGCCGGCGGCGTTCCCGGCAGGTGCGGATAGACGTATCCCTGCCCGCTCGCGAGCGCCTTCGCGGTGAGCAGGTAGATCCCATCGTCGTTGAAGACACCGATGGGGTCGCTCGTCATCGTGAGCAGACCGGCGACGAGCGCCACCAGCGCCGCCGCCCACGGGGCGCGGCGTTCGAGCCCCGGCCAGCGGGACCCGGACGCGGACACCGTGGTCTCGCTCACGCGTCCACCCCGTAGCGGGCGAGCTTCCGGTGGAGTGTGGACGGGTCGATGCCGAGCACCTCGGCGGCGCGCGTCTTGTTCCCCGCCTCCGCCTGCAGCACGAAGAGGATGTAGGCGCGCTCGATGGTCTCGAGCGTCGGATTCGGCGTTGCACGCTCGGCGACCAGCGGCTCGCTGCGTCGCTCGGTGACCCGCTCGGGCAGCGCCCCGACGCCGATCGTGCCCGACGGCGACAGGATCACCGCGCGCTCGAGCGCGTTCTCGAGCTCGCGCACGTTGCCGGGCCACGCGTACGCGAGGAGCGACTCCGCCGCATCGTCGCCGAGCCGGCGCGGGGCCTCTCCGCGCTGCTCGGCGGCGCGCTGCAGGAACGCCTCGGCGAGGAGCAGGATGTCGTCGCGGCGCTCGCGGAGCGGCGGGAGGTGGACGGAGATGACGTTGAGGCGGTAGAAGAGGTCGCGGCGGAAGGCGCCGCGCTTGATCTCCTCCTCGAGGTCGCGGTTGGTGGCGGCGATGAGGCGCGTGTCGATCGGCATCGGCTCGGTCGCGCCGACCGGGATCACCTCGCGGTGCTGGAGCACGCGGAGCAGCTTCACCTGCGTCGCCGGCGTCGTCTCGCCGATCTCGTCGAGGAAGAAGGTGCCGCCGGCCGCGGCGGCGAAGAGGCCCTGCTTGTCGCGCACCGCGCCGGTGAACGAGCCCTTCACGTGCCCGAAGAGCTCGCTCTCGAGCAGCCCCTCGGGGAGCGCCCCGCAGTTGATGGACTGGAAGGTCTGGTCGGCGCGTGCCGAGAGGTCGTGGATGTACCGCGCGACGACCTCCTTGCCCGTGCCCGACTCGCCGGTGACCAGGACCGTGGACTCGGTGGGGGCGACCGCCTCGGCGAGACGCAGCACCTCCAGCCATGCACGGTTCTGCCCGATCGGGGCGCCCGCACCGCGGCGCTCGCGCTTGCGGATCTCCTTCTTCAGCGAGGTGTTCTCCATCCGCAGCTGCCGGTGCTCGGCGGCACGGCGCAGGATCGCGAGGAGCTCGTCGTTGCGGAACGGCTTCTGGATGTAATAGAAGGCCCCGGCGTTCACCGCCTGCATCGCGGTCTGCAGCGTGGCCTGTGCGGTCATCAGGATCACCGGGACGTCGGGGTCCTTCGCCTTCGCGGCGTTGAGGACCTCGACGCCCGTCACGCCGGGCATCCGCACATCGCTGAGGACGATGTCGGGCGTGAACGCCTGGAGCCGCTCGAGCGCGGCCTTGCCGCCCTGCGCGATCTGCGGGGCGAAGCCCTCGCCGCGGAGGAGGATCTCGAGCGTCTGGAGGATGCCGGACTCGTCGTCGACGACGAGGACGGAGGGCGCGGTGGCGCGGTCGGTCACGTGACGGCTCCGAGCGGCGGGGGATCGGTGGGGAGGAGGATGGTGAAGCAGGTGCCCGCGGCCGAGGAATCCACGAGGATGAGGCCGCGGTGCGCCTCGATCGCACGATGCACCATCGCGAGGCCGAGGCCGCTGCCGCCGGGCTTCGTCGTCGCGAAGGGCTCGAACAGCCGGTCCGACACCTCGGCGGGGATGCCGACGCCCTCGTCCCGAACCTCGATCGCGTGGGCCGGCGCGCGGAACGGCAGGCCCGTCGGCTGCTCCGACGGCTCGAGCGTCCGCAGGCGCACCAGCACCCGGCCACTGGGCGGCGAAGCCTGGAAGGCGTTCAGGATGAGGTTGAAGAGCGCACGGTGCAGCAGGTCCTCGTCCCCGCGCAACGGCACCGGGCCCGGGGGGAGGTCGAGCGTGAGGCTCGCCTGCGCACCGCGGTCGGGGTGCGTGCCGGCGAGCGCCGCCGCTCCCTGCACCACCTGCCGCAGGTCGAGCGGCTCGCGGCGCTGCACCTGCACCCGGGCGAAGTCGAGGAACTCGGAGAGCAGCCGAGAGAGGCGCTCCGACTCCCGGAGGATGAGCGCGCCCAGCGTGCGGTCGTCCGCCGACGCGGCCGGGCGGCGCGACATCTGCTCGACGGCGCTGTGGATGCTCGCCAGCGGGTTCTTGATCTCGTGCGCCAGCGATGCGCTCAGCTCCGCCACCGCCTCGAGCCGCTGCGCACGGAGCCGCATCGCCTCGAGTCGCTTCTGGTCCGAGATGTCCTGGAAGATCGCGGTCGTCGCGCGTCCCTCGGCGCGCAGGTCGCCGCTGACCGATGTGGTCGTGATGCCGATCGGCACCGACTCCCCGCCGCGGAGGAGCACTCCCTCCGCGCGCGCGGTCACCAGCCCGTCCCGATGGTGCAGGGCGAGCGCATCCGCCACGCCCGGTGCCGCCGCGCGCAGCCGGTCCAGCACCGGCGTCCCGACGGCCCGGTCGAGCGGGACCCCGACGAGGGCGGAGGCCGCGGGATTCGCGTACAGCAGCCGCCCGGCGTCATCCACGGTCACGATGCCCGCGCGGATGTTGGTGAGGATGTCCGCCGCCCGGAGCTGCATCCGCTCGAGTTCGGCCTGCAACCGTTGCCGGCCCTCGCCCGCCTGCTGCAGCCGCGCCGCGATATAGCCGGTGCCCACCGCGACGAGCGTGAAGACGGCCAGCTGCAACATCAGGTACGGGGAGAGCTGCCCCCCGCCGACGAGGAACGCGTCACCCGCGAAGAGCACCGAGCCCAGCATCGCGAGCAGCAGGGACGAGCCGATGGGCAGCAGGAGCGCGGCCGCGGCCATCACCAGGATGTAGAGCGCCGAGAACTGCGATTCCGCGCCGCCGGAGAGGTGCACGACGCTCGTGATGAGGAGGAGGTCGTGCACGAACTGCGCGTAGAGGAACCCCGCCTTCGGCGGCCGACGGTTGACCTCCGTGCGGACGAACGAAAGGCCGGTGAGCCCCATCGAGGTCAGCAGCATCACCGTCGCGAGGAACGTCCCCCGGGGGTCGGTGAAGAGCGCGAACAGCAGCGTCGCGACGAAGCTCCCCGTGGCAACGACGAGCCGGCCGAGGTAGATCCAGCGCAGCAGGCGGCGCGGATCGAGCACGGCGTGGTACGTTTCGTCGTTTCCGATCAGGCGCAGGACCACCGTTCGCTCCGCTGTTGCATTCCGCAACGACTACATGGAGACGAACGGTCTGGCGAATTGCAACACCGGAGCCACGCTGTGACGGCCGACGACCCATGGACCGAGGATGGAAGGCTCCGCGTCAACGCACGCGTGGCGATCCCGGCGCACGAACTCACGGTGCGCGCGACCCGCGCCGGCGGGCCCGGCGGACAGCACGTCAATACCTCGTCCACGCGCGTCGAGGTCACGTGGACGATCCACGCCTCCGCCGCGCTCGACGACACGGCGCGCGCACGCCTGCAGGAGCGGCTCGGCTCCCGCCTGGACTCGGCCGGAACGCTGCGCGTCGTCTCGGCCGACACCCGGAGCCAGACGCAGAATCGGCAGCTGGCCCTCGGGCGGCTCGCCGCGCTCGTGCGGGAGGCGCTGGTCGTTCCGAAGGCCCGCCGCGCCACGAAGCCCTCGCGTGCCGCACGGCAGCAGCGCCTCGACGCGAAGAAACGGCGGTCGGCGCAGAAGCGCGACCGCCGCATCCGTGGTGACGACTGACGGGCGTGCCGCTGCGGCGACCTAGCGTCGCTTGCCGCCCGGCGTGATCGCGACGCCGAGGACGATCGTGAACAGGTCGGCACGCGTCTCGCGCGGCGAGAGGATCACGTCGCCATTCACGTCCTCGGTGATGTCGCCGGGGGTCAGGTACCGGACGCGCTCGCCGTTCCAGGTGTGCCGGACGCCGAGGTCGATCACGGTGGTCCCCTGCCCCACCGGGATGTACAGCCCGGCCATCACGGTCTTCGCGAAGGTGCCGTCGTTGTGGTTCGTCGAGCTGGCGAACGGCTCGTTCGAACTGTTCGAGCCGCGCACGGAACTCGAGGTGACGAAGGCGGAGAAGCCGATCTCGCCGCCGAGGTAGGGCGAGAGCGAGCGCGAGGGCATCCCGAGCTGCGCGCCGATCCCGCCGGAGACGATGGAGTTGGTGGTCGTCACGTCCACGTCGATGAGACCGAGCGCGCCGCCACCGAGCGGGACCCGCCGGGTCTCCGAACCGTAGATCATGAAACCGAGGTCGGCGCGGAAGGCGAGGGGACCGGCCATCCGCACGAGCAGCCCGCCGCCGAACCCGCCGGCGATGTGGACGTTCTGCGCGAACTCGCCCTGCGGCACGCCGATGTGCAGGCCGAGCGGGATGGCGAGGGTGGAGGCGGATGCGTCCTGGGCGCGCGCCGCGGGCGCCAACAGGGCGAGGAGCAGCAGGGCGGAACGAAGGGTCACGGGACGTACGGTTCGAGGAAGGGTCGCCGCTCCCTACCGCCGCGGCGCACCCGCTGTTTCACCCGTGAGAAGTTGCGGCGTTCCGAGCGCGACCGCGAGGGACCCGAGCGCGGTCGCCCGCCGAGCCTGGAGCTGCGCGAGCCGCTGACGCTCGTCGAGCACCGTGCGCTCGCGGAGATTCACGATCAGCAGCGAGCTCTCTCCCGCCTCGAACCGCCGCTGCTCGGCGGCGAGCAGCGCCTCGCTCGCGGCCAGTACGTGGGTCTGCCCGGTCAACTGGTCCTCGACCGCCTGCGCCTCCACTGCCGCGCGCTCCGCAGCGAGCCGCACGTCGCGCGCCACCTTGTCCCGCTCGACCGCGAGTGCGCGCGCCCGATCCTCGGCGGCGCGCAGCCGCCCGAGCTCACGGCGCAGGAAGAGTGGCACCCGCACGTTCGCCGAGAGCTTGGCGTCGTCCGAGAGGTCGGCGGGCGACGGCAGCGCACCGAGCGAACTCCCTGCCGCCAGCGCACTGACCTCGGCGCTCGGCGAGGGGAGCACCTGCGTCAGCACGAGGCGCCGCTGCGCCTCCGCCTGCAGCCAACGCGCCCGGGCCGACTGCACGGAGGGATGGCCGCGGGCGAGGCGGTCGAGCGCCGGCGCGTCCATCGTCGGGAGGGCCGTCGAGGCGGGGGCCGCCCCCGGACGGACCTCCCTGAGCGGGACCGGCGCACCCGCGCCGTCCCACAGGTAGCCGGAGACCTGCAGCCGGGCGCTCGCCACCGAGGCGCGCGCCTCGATGGCGGCGAGCAGGCGCCGCTCCCACTCCGCCGCCGCCTCCACACTGTCGATCGGGGCCGCATCACCCTCGCGGACGCGCGAGCGCACCGCATCGAGCCGGAATCGCGCGAGGCCGACGCCCTCCTCCGCGATCCGTGCGCGCGCCTCCGCCTCGTACCACGCGCCCCAGTCGCGCGCCGCCTGCTGGAGGAGGCGCAGCAACGCATTGGTCGCCTCCGCCTCCGCGGTCTCCGCGGCGAGTTCCGCCTGCCGGAGCGAGGTCCGGCGCTCGTCCGCGAGCAGGCGAGGGCCGACCGGGATGCTGAGCCCCGCCGAGAGGAGGCCGTTGGTGGGCGTCGCGCGCTCCGGATTGATGATCGCCCCGGCCGCGCGTTCCCACCCCACCTTCACGTCGACCCCCCAGGGCGTCGGTACCGTGAGCCGGAGGTCGAGCTCGTCGTAGTAGCCGATGCCCTTGAAGCGCTTGTAGTCCCAACTGGCGCTCACCGAGGGATCGAAGCCGCCACGCGCCGCGCGGAGGTCGGCGAGCGCCTGGCGTCGTGCCAGTTCCGCCTGCCGTGCCGCGGGATGCGAGGCGCGCACGCGCTCGAGGAACGCGCCGAGCCCGAGGGTGTCGGCGGGCCCGGGCGCGTCCTGGGCGGCCGCGACCGCGCTCGGCCCCGCCATGAGCGCGCCCGCGACGACGAGCAGCCGGAGCGCACGGCTCACGGCTTCCCGCCCTTCGCCGGCGACGCGCCGCCCTTGGACGGACTCGACGCCGCCGTCCCCGCCTCCGTCATCGGCGGCGACGACTTCGCCGGCGGGAAGCCGTTCATCAGGCGCCAGAGTTCGAAGCCGACGGTGACGTTCCGCAGCAGCGCCCATCCGCGGGCGCCGGAGCCGAGCCGGAGCTCCTTCGGCCACGGCTCGTCGGCGGCGTCCTCCTCGACCAGCACCCGATAGGTGCCGTCCATCGACGCGAACTGGTCGACCACCGCGACCCGCCCGCCGAACGTGCCCACGGCCACGCTCGGCCACCCGCTGAACTGCAGCGCTGGCCACCCGGCGAACTCCAGCCGCACCTGGTCGCCGACGCGGAGCAGCGGCACATCGCGCGCGTTCACCTGCAACGCGACCGCGAGGGCCGGCGCGGCGGGCTGCACGCTCGCCACGGGCTCGCCGTCCTTGACGATCTCGCCGATGCCGCCGCGCAGCGCCCGCACCACGATACCGGCGCGCGGGGCCCGCACCACCAGCAGGTCGCGGCGACGCTCGAGGTTCTCGGCGCCGGTCGCGAGCTTCGCGACCTCGGCCTCGCCCTCGGACACCTCGGCCAGCGTCGCGCTGCGGTCCCCGTCGATCTTCGCCGCCTTCTCGGAGTAGTCGGCCTCGACGCCCGCCCGCTCGACCCGGGCCGTCGCGAGGCCCGCCTCGACCTCGAGCGCGAGCGCGGCCGCGCGCTGCGCGCGCTGCCGCGCGGTCTCGAGCTCCGCCCGCGAGCGGAGCCCTTCGCCGAACAGCGCCTCGGCGCGCGTCGCCTGCACGCGCGCGATCGAGTCCTCGAGCTGCGCCGCGCGGAGCGAGGCCGTGAGCTGCAGCACCCGATTCTCCGCCTTCTGCCGCGCGACGACCCACGCGCTGTCGAGCGCCACGCGCTGCGCCGCGAGGGCCGCCGCCTTGGCGCGCTTCCCCGCCACCGCCGCCGACTTGGCCCGCAGCTGCTCTCCCGCCCGCTCCGTCGCGCGCGGATCGAGGTAGCTCTCCTTCACCTCGGCGAGCGCCACGATCGGGTCGCCCGCGCGCACGGACGCGCCCTCCTGCACGTACCACTCGACGATCCGCCCGCCCACCGTCGCGTACGCCTCCTGCGGGCGGTCGGTCGGGAGGAGGGCCGTCACCTCGCCGCCCGCCTGCACGTTCTGCTGCCACGGGAGCAGCAGGGCACCGAGCACGAGCACGAGAATGCCGAGGACCCAGCGGCGCAGTACGCGGAACGACGGCTGCCGCGAGAGCAGCTTCACCGAGTCGAGCGTCGGTCCGCCGACGCCCACGAGCTCCGGGATCGCGGCCATCAGGCGGCCCCCCGCGCGGCCGGCACCAGCGCCGCGACCGCCGGATCGGCGGCGAGCGCATGCCACGGACGGAGCGCCTGCTGCGTCCCGTCCTCGAGGACGAGGACGCGGTCGCACGCCTCGAGCATCTCGCGCGCGTGCGACACCACGACCAGCGTCCACGGGGCGCGGGGATCGGTGAGCGCGGCCACCAGCTCCCGCCGCGGGCCCGGCTCGAGCATCGCGAGGCACTCGTCCGCCAGCACCACGCGCGGCCGACCGACGATGGCGCGCGCGACCAGCAGGCGTGTACGCAGCGTCGCGGGCAGCCCGCGCCCGCCATTCACGAGGACCGTCCGCAGCCCGTGCTCGAGCCGCTGCACGGCATCGGCCGCGCCGACACGCGCCAGCGCGTCGAGGACCTCCGTCGGCCCGAGCCCCGCACGGCCGAGCGTGATGTTCTCCTCCACCGTGCCGTCGAAGAGCTCGGCGCCGCCGAGGAAGAGCCCCATCCGGTCCCGCAGCGACGCCGGGTCGAGGTCGCGCAGCGTCAGGCCGTCCACCGTCACCGTGCCGCTGTACGCGGGGAGCAGCGTGGCCAGCACGCGAAGCAGCGTCGACTGGCCCGACCCATCGGGGCCGGTCACCGCGAGCCGTTCCCCTGGCGCGATATCGAACTCGAGGCCGGCGAGCGCGTCGCGGTCCGCCTCGGGATACCGGTACGTCAGCCCTTCGACCTTGAGCCGTGCGCCGGCCGCCGTCGCCGGGAGCGCCAGCCCTTCGGCGCGCTCGAGCGGGAGGTCCGTCACGCCGCCGAGCTTGTAGACGGCGGTGAGCGCGTCATAGACCTCCGCGAGCGACCCGACCAGCTTCTCGATGCCGGCGAGCACCGTCACGATCACCAGCTCGGCCGCCACGAACTGGCCGAGCGTGATCTGGCGCTGCACCACCAGCACCGAGCCGAGCACGAGGAGCGCGCCGGTCACCAGCGTCTTGAACCCGATCGCGGCGAGGGCCTGCGTCACGAGCACGCGGAAGTGGCGCTGGCGGTAGCGGAGGTACCCGCTCACGTGCGCATCCATCCGCTCGAGCGCGAGGGTGCCCCGCCCCGCGGCCTTGAACGTGTGCACCGCGCGCGCGACCTCCTCGAGCCAGTGCACGGCGCGGTACTTGTACGCGCTCTCCATCAGGCTCGTCTCGAGACCGCGCGGTCCGGTGATGCGCACGATGACCGCGAGTGTCGCGACGAGCGCGAGCCCGAACAGCGTGAAGTAGGGGTGGTAGAAGGTCAGCAGCAGGAGCCCGAACACGACCTGCAGCAGGGCCGTGGTCGTGTCGGTCAGCAGCTTGCCGAGCGTCTTCTGGATGGTGAGGACCTCGAAGAAGCGGTTCATCCGCTCCGGCAGGTCCTCCCCGAGCGCGCGCTCCACGCTCACGCGCGGCACACGCACCGAGAACTCGAGCGCGATCCGGGCGAAGAGCCGTTGCTGGATCGACTCCACCGCCGCCAGCTGCAACACCTGCAGGACGCCCGTCGCGAGCGTGCCCGCGACGACGAACGCGATGAGCAGCACGACGGGCTGCAGGAAGAGGCCACCCGACACGAGCCCGATGATCGCCTGCACGCCAAGCGGCAGCGTGAGCGAGAAGAGGCCGACCAGCGTCGCGTACGCGTAGACGAGTCCGATGCTCCCCTTCTCCGCCAGCAGTAGCGCGCCCAGTCGCTCGACGGGGGTCCGCCGCTCCTCGGGCAGGTCCAGGTCCGCCGCCCCGTTGCCCTCCACCACGCGCTGCGTGGGGAACAGCACCGCGACGAATGGCGCCCCCGCCGAGACGCGGGTGAAGGCGACGTCCGGCGTGAGCGTCTCCGCGTCACCCAGGGTGGCGCCATCCGCGACACGAAGGGTCAGGGCGTCGCGACCCACAGCATCCACCACGGCGGCCCGCAGACGGCCATCGGCACCGTCCGCGAGCACGACGAGCGGCGCCGAGGCGCCGTCGAGCGCCGTGCGCCATTCGGCCGCATTGAAGGTGCGGCGCAGGAAGGAGAGTCCAGCACGCCGAGTGCATTCCGCGATGCGGTCGGCGAGCGCGGTCGCGTCCGCGGCGCCGAGATCCAGGCGGCGGAGGTCCTTGCGCCAATCGGCCATGCCTTCGGCCACGCCCGTGCGGGCGAGCACGGCCTCGGCGATCGTGAGTGCGAGCGGGGAGGTCGTCATCGGGGTTCGAGGTATGGGGGATAGAACTACTCACCTTTCCCGATTGTTCCAAGCCCCCCCCTTCACGTGCAGGCAGATCGGCTCGGCTTCAGTCCAATCGGCGTCCAAGAATACAGCGGGGCGATGCCGGATGGCATCGCCCCGAATGCACGCCACGCGCGACCGTCCCGGTCGCCGGCTACAGGCCTTTACGGGCGGCGCACCTCGGGCGGCTTGGCGGGCGCCTTGTGCATGTCGTCCATCCCGTGCTCCATCGGTCGCTTCGTCGTATCGGCCGGGTGGTGCGACTTCAGGTTCTCCTGGAAGACGCGGCGCTGTTCCGGGGTGAGCAGCGCGAGGAACTCGGCGTGCTCCGCGTCCATCTCGCGCTGGAGCGCGGCCTTGACCGTCGGAGCGTTCGGGTCCGCGGCGTCCTTCTTGAGGCGGTCCATCGCCTCGTGGTGCTTCTTCTTGATCTCGGTCACCTGACGGATCTGCGTCGGCGTGAGGTCGATGCCGCGGAAATGCTCTGCGAGTTCCGCATCGAGGCGGGCCGGAGCCTGGTGGTCGTGCCCCTGGGCGGCGAGCGCCGGGGCGGATAGGGCGAACAGGAGGGCGAGTCGGGCGAGACGCATCGGGTCGGAACGGGCTGGGGTGGGACGCGCGGAACGCGTCAGGGCTTGATGAGCTGCCGCACCGCCTCCGGCGGCGCGACATCGGCATCGGTCACCTCGTCGAACGTGACCGACACGATGGTGAGGATCATGCGCAGCTGCGGCTGGCGCTGCTCGATCCGGGTGGCGACCGTCACACCACCGAAGGTCCGGTACTCGCTGACGAGCCGAGTGGACTCCACGCGGCCCGTCGGGGTCGCGACCGTCAGCCGCCCGCCGGCGCTCAGGCCGGTGCTGGCGTCGAAGTACTCGACCAGCGTGTCCCCGCTCGCGAGTACCATGCGGAGCACCTGCGCGGGACGCCCGTCGAACGGTGCCGGTTCGAGCGTCTCGAGCGAGGTGAACTGCGACAGGTCGTGCAGGTCGGCGAAGAAATCGGCCTGCCGCTTCACCGATGCGGCGAGCGCCTCGGGCAGGAGCTGTGCGCCGGCGCCGGGCTGCACCGACCAGGCGTGCGCTCCGTCGTAGCCGGAGAGCATCTCCCCGACGGCGCCGAGCGTGGCACGGAACAGGTAACGGTCCGGGCGCTTCTTGAGGATCTCGAACGGCGCCTCGAGGCCGTATTCGGGGATTGCGAGCGTCCCCACGACGCGCAGGGACTGGTGCGCCTCGAGCGCCGCGCGTCCGCCGACGAGCGAGTCATGGCGCGCCGCGAGCTGCTGCGGAGACGGGCGCTCCTGGGCGCGCCCGTCGGCGAGCGGCAACACGAGCAGTCCCAGGGCGGCGAGGAGGCGACGGAGCAGGATCGCAGGCACGGAAGGGTTCGGAAGGGAGGCGCACGCGCCCACTGGAAGATACCGGAGCGGCACCAAGGGTGTTCCGGCGGCGGCCGGCCGGCATGTCAGGGTCGCGCAGCCGGCAGGCCTGCCTGCAGGGCGAGTGCGATCCGCTCCTGGTTGGTCTCGCTGCCGCCCACGATCACCGCGGCGAGGTTGTTCTGCATGACGAAGCGCATCGGGCCGGCGAACGGCGGTACCTCGCCGCGTGGCGTCGCGGTCTCGGGATCGAGCCCGTCGGTCACGGCACGGCGGGCGGTGCTGTCGGCATAGATCCATGCGTGCACCTCCCCGCCGCCGGCCGCGAAGACCACCGCCTTGGCGCGCATCCATGCCGGTCCGGGGGGCGCATCCGGTACCGGGCGCGGCGCGACGCCGGCCCGCACGAGCCGGTCGAGCACGTGCGCCTCCGACCACTTCCCGGTCATCGGCAGCGCCGGGCCCCGGGTGACGGTGCTCTCGCTCCGCGCGATCGCCGCGCGATCGTTCCGCGCCGCGGCGGCGCGTTGCGCCTCGCCGTCGCATGCGCCGACCGAGACGGCGAGCGCCACCACGGCGAGCACCCCACTGCGCATTATCTTCCCGCCATGCATCGCGACCCCCTGGATCGTCCGGTCCCCACGACGCCCGTGCGCGTGGACAAATGGCTCTGGGCCGCGCGTTTCTTCAAGACGCGCTCGCTCGCCGCGGAGGCCGTGGATGGAGGGAAGGTGCATGTGAACGGCGAGCGCGCCAAGCCGGCCAAGCCCGTGAAGCCCGGGGACACGGTCGCCGTGCGGATCGGTCCGTACGAGCACCGGCTCACCGTGACGGGGACTGGCGAACGCCGCGGCACGGCCGCGGAGGCGGCTCGGCTCTACACCGAGACCGAGGCCTCGCGGGCGGCCCGTGAGAAGCTGCACTGGCAGCTCACCGCCGCCGCGCCGGCGATCGACCCCGAGAAGGGGCGCCCCACCAAGCGCGACCGCCGGGACCTCGAGCGCTTCCGCGGGCGCTGAGCCCGCGGGGGCTCACCGCCCCGTGAGGCGACGCAGCGTGGCGTCGTCGAGGCGGTGCCCGCCCTCGAAGCGCTCGAACGCGTAGCGGAAGTCCGCGGCATCGAGCCGATCGCGCTCCATCGCGATCCGGTCGGCCGTCACGAATCGGTCGCGGTCGCCGACCACGAGCGTCGTGCGGGTGCGGCCGAGCACGCTCCCCGGCCCGATCGGCACGTCCGGCGGAAGCGCCGCACCCCAGCAGACGAGATGGGCCACCGGCACCCCGCTGCCCGCCACCCAGCGCGCCGCCGCGGCGGCGCCCTGGGAGAATCCGAGGACCGTGAGCGGCGTGTCGGCAGGGACCTGCGCCGCGTAGTGCGCGTGTGCCAGGGACAGCCAGTGGAACTGGTCCTCGATCTCGGCGAGGCGGTCCTCGCGCGTCATCCACGAGGCGCCGACGGTCGCCTCGGCGTGCCGCTCGAGCGACGAGCGCGCATCGTAGAACCGGGACAGGGCCTCCGGTGCGACGAGGAGTCGCGTCCCGTCGTCGAGCGCACCGCACCCGCCGAGGAACTCGCCGGCCAGTTGGCCGTAGCCGTGCAGGACGAGCCAGAGTTCCGCCACGCCGCCGGGGTCGCCCGGTCCCCGCACCGCGCAGCGAGCCGTGCGGCGGGTGCTGAACGCATCGTAGCGGACCGGGATCGGGGCCGTCATCGCCCGGAATCAATGCCCGCCGGTCCTCCCGGACCAGTGGCGGGACGCGCCCACCCCCGATTAGCATTCGGCCTGACCTTGCAGACCCTGCACTCCTGGAGCGACTGATGTCGAGCACTGGCGAAGCGTACGATCCGAACAAGCTCGGCTGGGGCTTCGCGGCCGCGATCATCGTGCTCGCGATCGTCGCGAACGTGACGGCCTACAGCATCCACAAGGCGACGTACCTGAAGCCGGACAAGGCGCCGACGGCGACCGAGGCCGCGCACTGAGCGACGGGCGGCTCTCAGTCCATCTTCGAACGAGCGCGGGGCCCGGCGATGCCGGGCCCCGCGCTCGTTCGTCCAAGTGCGCCGTTCAGTTCTTGTGGCGGAACGTGATCCGGCCGCGACTGAGGTCGTAGGGCGAGACCTCGACGGACACCCGGTCACCCTGCAGCACACGGATGCGGAAGCGCCGCATCTTGCCGGCCATCGTCGCCAGCACGTCGTGTCCGTTGGAGAGGTGCACGCGGAAGGTCGCGCTGGGCAGCACCTCGGTGACGGTCCCTTCGAGTTCGATCGCTTCTTCCTTCGCCATACGGTCCGGTCAGGGGTGAAGCCCGAAAGCTATTGCCGTCCACCGGGGCGCGGCAGGGGGCTCGTGATCGCGTCGCAGCGTGGGGTGCCCGCCGCAGCCGCCTGCAGGACGGCCACCACCTCGCGCACGGTCGAGGCCCCCGCATCGGCGTCGTACCACCCCTGCTTCCCGCGCTGGAACTGCTCCAGCGTGCCACCCGCGCGGGCCGCGACCGCCTGGTCCTGCAAGGCCTTCGGCCGTTCCACCCAACACCCGACCTCGTTCCCCGCGGCGTCGAGCACGACGACCGTGGGTGTGGCGGGCCGCCCGTCCGGCGTCCGGTGGGCCTCCATCACCGGCCGGCCCGGTCCCGGCAGCACGATGCGCAGTTCGAGTGAGGCCACCCCCTCCACGAGCGCCGCGAGGTAGGGGATGGTGTTCACGGAGTCGCTGCAGCCGTCAACGGCGACCACCAGGAGCCGCCAGCGACCGGGCAACGCGCGCGCCGCCGCGAGCGCGTCGGGCGCCACCACCGCCCGCTCCGTGTTGGCGCGCCACTGGTCGCGGCGCGCCTCGGCGGCCGCGAGGAAATCGCGGTAGTCCGTCCCGCTCGCATAGAGCGCGGCGAGCACGGAATCCCCGCGCACCACCGCCGGGGCCGTCGCGGGACGTGCCGACGCGGGTGGCACCGCGCCCTCGCAGACGGCGTTCGGTGCCGCCGCGAGAGAGGAGAGGAGGAGGACGGGGACG
The DNA here is from genome assembly GCA_019694735.1 of Gemmatimonadaceae bacterium. Lineage (GTDB taxonomy): Bacteria > Gemmatimonadota > Gemmatimonadetes > Gemmatimonadales > Gemmatimonadaceae > Pseudogemmatithrix. The sequence goes on from JAIBBJ010000006.1 coordinate 23,649, forward strand.
AGCACGGGCGCTCCGGCGTGAGGGACCGGCGGAATCTGTCCAGCTCCGGGACGGCCTGTCCACACCCTCCCCGGCCCGGTTACTCTGCCATGTGCCCGAAGTCCTCGCCGCCCTGGTCGCCGGCCTCGCCGCGAACCCCCTCGAGACGGTCGCCGCCGGATTCGGGATCGTGAGCGTGTGGCTGAGCACGCGCGAGCACGTCGCGAGCTGGCCGACGGGGATGGTCAACGTCGCGCTGTACTTCCTCGTCTTCCACGGCGCGAAGCTCTACGCCGACATGTGGCTGCAGGCGATCTACTTCGCCCTCAGCGTCTATGGCTGGTATGAGTGGAAGTACGGCGGCGAACAGCGGAGCGCGCTCCGGGTCTCGCGGGCCACTGCCCGGCACTGGACGGTCGTCGCGGTCGTCGGGACGGTCGGATCGGCCGCCCTCGGCCACTTCTTCGCGCGCCGGACCGACGCGGCGATGCCCTACCTCGACTCCACGCTCTCCGTCGTCAGCCTCCTCGCGCAGTGGATGATGACGCGCAAGCTGGTGGAGAACTGGGCGGTGTGGGTCGCGCTCGACCTCGTGTACGTGGCGATGTTCCTGTCCCGCGGCCTCTACCCGACGGCGCTGCAATACGCCGTCTTCCTCGGGCTCGCCGCGAAGGGATTCGTCGACTGGCGCCGGACATGGCTGGCACGCGCATCGTCCTGACCGGCCCCGAGTGCACGGGGAAGACCACGCTCGCCTCGGCGCTCGCGGAGCACTTCGGCGCCCCGTGGGTGCCCGAAGCCGCACGGCGGTTCGCCGAGACCGCAACGGAGCCGCTCTCGGCGGCGACCGTGGAGCCCATCGCGCGCCTCTGGATCACCGCAGCGGACGCGGCGCTCGCCCAGTCGCCGCCGCTCTGCTTCTTCGACACCGACCTCGTGAGCACCGTGGTCTACGCGCGTCACTACTACGGTCAATGCCCGGCCTGGATCGAGGCGGCCGCGCGGACACGTCGGGCGGACCTGTACCTCCTCGGCACACCCGATCTGCCGTGGACTCCCGACGGTATCCGCGACCGCCCGCTGCACCGCGAGACGCTCTTCGCCGATTTCGGCAGCGTGCTGCGCGGCCTCGGCGCGCGGACGGTGCTGCTCAGCGGCAAGGGCCCGGCGCGCACCGCGGCCGCGGTGCGCGCCATCGAGACCCTCCTCAGGCGCGACTGACGGTCCGCGGGACTTGTCGCGCCCGCACTCGCCTCACCGCGGCGGCCACGAGGCGACGGCCGCGTCGAGCCGCGCGACGAACGCCGTGATGGTGCGCACCGACCGGTAGTAGAAGCCCGGATCGACCTTCTCAGGGTCATCCGTCGGGCGGTGGTAGTCGGGATGGTCCTCGACGCCGAAGTAGACGAAGGGGATGCCTGCCGCGTGGAACGCGCCCTGATCCGACTGGTTCGTCCAGTCGTCCTGCCCGCCACCGCTGTCATGGCCGAGCCGGAGCGCCACGGCAGCGGATGGCACGAGACCTTCGAGCACCGGCCGCATCGCGGGCCACGGGGTCGCCCCCGCCGCGTAGAGTTCGCCCTTGTCGCCGCGCGCGACCATGTCGAGGTTCACGTTCGCGGCGATGGAAGCGAGCGGGACCGGCGGCGCGGCCACGAAGGCGCGCGCCCCCTGGAGCCCGACCTCCTCCGCGTCCCAGAGGGCGAAGAGGATCGTATGCGCCGGCGGATGTGCCGTGAACCACTCGGCCATCGCCAGCACCGCGGCCGTGCCGGAGGCGTTGTCGTCCGCGCCGTTGTAGACCTGGCCGTTGCGCGTGCCGACGTGGTCGTAGTGGGCGCTCACCACCAGCACCCGCTCGGGATGGACGCGCCCGCGGAGCAGCCCCAGGACGTTCGCCCCGCGCAGCGAGTCCGCGCTGCCGCGGCGCGGTGCCCTGACGAACGGGTGCTCGAAGGCGGCGCCCGCCGGTGCGAGTCCGATCCGCCGGAACTCCCCGGCGAGCCACCTGCGCGCCTTCGCATTCTCGGGCGTCATGGCGGCGCGACCGCCCATCGAGTCGTGCGCGAGCCGGAACAGGTCGGCGATGAGCCGGGCCGAGTCCGGTGCGGGAAGCGCGGCGGCCGCGGGGGCGGCGCCGGGCAGCGCCGAGGCGACACCGCAGGCGGCCGCCACCACCGCGAGCAGCGCGAGCTCCGCGAGGGGATGGCGCCGCGGTCGCGGGGCGCGGATGGGGCGCGCGGAACGGGAGGAGGTCATGCCCGGAATCTCGCCGGACGCGACCACGACCTCAATGCGGGTCGCGCGCGCCGGTGAGCAGGCCGTCAACGCGCGAGTCGCCGGCGTCAGCGCGTGACGACGAGTTCGGCGCGCGGGACCCGCGGCGCACCGTCGTCCCCGATGCTCGCGCCGAGCGACACCAGCGCCACGGTAAGGCCCGCGTGCGTCGCGGCGCGCGGTTCGAGGGTCGTGTGCAGCTCGGCCGAGTGGGCCGCGCCCGCCATCGGGAGGATCGTCACGGCGATGGTGGCGTCCCCCTGCCACACGCACATCGCACGCGGCGGGCAGCGGCCGTCGCCGAGCAGTCGGTCATAGCGCACGGCGACCACGCCATCCCCGACGGAGGCCGCCTGCCCCGGGAGGAGCGTGAACGGGACCCCGAACGCGACCCGCGGGGTCACGCCCATGGGCGAGCCGCACGCGACCGCGAGCACCAACGGAACGAGCGGGGCAAGGCGCCGGATCATGCACGCCCTACCCCGCTCCCCCTTCCCCTGTCACCAGGGGCCCTTCAGGTGCCGTGGCGCGCGGGCCTTACCAGGCCGTCACCGCCTCGAGCATGAAGCCGTTGAACTTGCCGTTGCTGCGGATGTCGCGGCGGGCGAAGCCGTCGTACGTCTGCGTCACGTACTCGGCCTTGAGCAGCAGGTTCGGCGTGAGGAACCAGCCGCCGCCGATGTTCGTGCGGTTGACCGTCACGTCCGAGTTGTCCTGCAGCGTGGGGCCGGCGCCGCTGACGCCGAGGTCGCCCGAGAAGGTGTTGTAGCGCCCGCCGACGAAGAAGCTCTCACCGCGCCCGAAGCGGTACACCAGCTCGACCATGTTCTGGCTCACGTCGCGCTTCACCGTCTCGCTCGCGCGGCGGCCGGAGGCCTGCTCGACCATCCCGAAGAACTCGAGACCGCGGAACTTCACGAACGGGTTGACCATGATGCTCGTCTGCTCGTCGCTGAACCCCGGGTCGATCATGCCCGAGCTCTTCTGGGCCGCTTCGGTCGCCTGGTAGTTCTCGAGCACGTAGTAGTAGCGCGAGCCGGCGCGGTCGCCGCCGTAGATCGTGTTGCTGATCGCGCTGCGCTGCCGGCGCCACGAGCCCGTGAGGCGCACGCGGAGATCGGCGTTGAGCTGCTTGTCGTAGCCGAGCTTCACCATGTGGGCCGGGTCCCGGTCATCCGGGCGCGCCAGCTGGCCGCGGATCTCGCCGTTCGTGATCGCGCCGACGAAGAGGAAGCCGTTCCGCTGCACCACCGCCTCGGCGCCCACCTCGGTGGTGAAGGCATCCATGATCGCGTTGCCGACGAACGGGTTGTAGATCGCCTGGCCGTTGTCGGACCGCTTGAAGTGGAAGTCGCCGTAGTTCACCTCGAAGTGGCCGATCTTCACCGTCGTGTACTTCATCAGGTTGTTGAAGAGCGGCACGTCGAACGGCGACTCGTCGATCTGGATGAAGCCGTCCTTGACCCACGTCTCGTTGTGGTGGCGCGACGAGAGGTAGCTGGTCATCTGGACGCGGATCCCGGGCGCGAGCTGCGCGTTGAGGATCATGTTCGCGGTCGCGTTGTTGAAGCCGTGCCCGATCTGGATGAGGCGGTTGCGGTTCGCCGAGGCCGGCGTGCCGGCGTTGCCCGGCGACGGGTTCACCGCCGCGACGGCCACCGAGTCCGCGTCATTCGAGTGCGACAGGCCCTGGAACTGCTGGGTGAAGGCCGCGCCGATCGTCATCTTGAACCCCTCGTAGGTCGCGCCCGCGACCTTCGGGGTCTCGAACATGTTCAGGCCACGCTTGTCCTGTGGCCGCGTGTACTGGATCACCATCGGCTGCGGATACTTCGCCTGGGCCGAATCGATCTGTTGCGCGCCGGCCGGGGCGGCCATCACCAGGCCGGCGGCGATAAAGAGGAACGTACGGGAGTTGCGCATAGGGACCTCTGGGGAAGGTGACCGGTCGGAATGCCGGTCAGGGTTGGAGCTGCAAGTCGAAGTTCACGAGGATGGTGGGGTCGACCTTGAGGGCGCCCATCATCAGCTTGGGGGGCTCGACGGTCCACTCCGTCATGTTGAGCGCGTACTTGCCGGTCACCCGGAGCGCTCCGCCGGGGGCGGCTGCGTACTCCGCCGGGATCGAGATGGGCTTCGTGACGCCCTTGATCGTCAGCGTGCCGTTCAGCGGGCCCTTCACGGGCGCGCCCGCCGTGAGCTCGTAGCCGGTCAACGTGAAGACGATCGTCGGGAACTGCGTCCCGGCGAGGGCGCGCATCATGTGTCCGTTCATCGTCCCATTGGCGCAGTCCAGCTTCGCGGTCGGGAAGGTGAGCGTCACGGTCTTCACCGCCTTGTGGGCCTGCAACACGCCGGCGACGGCGCCCGGGTCCGCTTCGATGCGGGCGTCGATCTGCGTCGCCTTGCACGACCAGTCGCGCACCGTGGACTTGCCGTCGAACGAGAGCGTACTCTCGGGCCTCAGCTTGAGCGCGTCGACCAAGGGGCGCCAGGCCGCCGTGGCGGCCAGCGCGAGCAGGGCGGATGCGACTCCGCGGATGCCTCTGCTCATCATGGGGGGTACTCCGGCTCCAGGGGGGCGAACCGCGCACCGTGCGTGGTTCGTGGCCTGAACATCGCCGTCGGTACTTTCCCTGACAGTAGGGTCCTGCCGGAAGTTTGGGGGGGGGCTCCTGTCCTCCCCTCTCGGGGATTCCCCTACCCCCGCTCGCAGGGCAGCGCGAGCGGGTACTGCGGCGCGTGCGTCCACCCGGTCAGCGTGAGGGTGGTGATGCCCAGCACCGGCATCCGGCTCTCGATCCGGATGGGGATGTGGCAACCGCCGTCATACAGGTGGAGCCGGATGATCCCGGTCCCCTTGTACCGCTTGGGGTCGCGGACCTCCATCTCGATCACGCGGGTGCGGAAGGTGCCCGCCGGCGTCGTGATCGTATCGGTCCCCACGACGCGCACGATGGTCGGATTGCGGTCCGCATCGAAGTGGCGGGCGATCCGCAGCACCGTGTCCCGGTCCACCGGCAGGGTCCGGAGGAAGTACAGGAACGAGAGCTCATCGAGCGGTTGGTCGCTGGCGAGCGTGCCATGCGGCCCTTCCGCGTCCGTCCAGCGGTGGCCCGCGCGGTCGATCGTCACGCGTTCCTCGCTGTTCGAGAGGACATGGTGCTCGACCTTCTCGAACCGGACGATGGCCATCCGCTGAGGATCGAACCAGGAGCTCGTGCGGTCGGTGGCTCGGATCGGCCCCTTCCCGGCGCTGATCTCGGAGCGGAGCACCCAGATGGGCGGCCCCGGCTGCGCGAGCGGTCCCTCGACCCACATGCGGCCGGTCCCGACATCCCCGAGCCGTGAGATCCGCACCTGGTACGTGAGGGCCTCGCCGGGCGTGAACGGCAGGGTGGCCGCGGCGGGGACCGGGGGCGTGGGGGACGGCACCCCCTGCGCCGACACGGTGGTCGCTCGCGCGGCGGCGAGAGCGAGGCCGATCGTGGCCGCGCGCGCAGCGCAACGCACGCGGGAGTGTGCGGGGGGTCGGGAGCGGGGGGTGAGGGGCATCACGGAGGGGGAAGCTGTCCTGTCGTACCCGGCCGGTGCCAGCGGGGGGCGCCCGACCGCCTGCCGGGGCTCCTCCCACACGGCGCGCCGGCCCGGATGCGAGGACGGGGGGCGGCCGCGCCGCGGCCACCCCCCGTCCCGTCCCGACGGCCCGCGCCCTACTGCACCGCGTTGATCATGTCGAAGATCGGCAGGTACATCGCGACGACCATGCCGCCGACGACGACGCCGAGGAAGACGATCATCATCGGCTCGAGGAGCGAGAGCAGGCCCGACACCGCGGCGTCGACCTCCTCGTCGTAGAAGTCGGCGATCTTGGAGAGCATCTCGTCGAGTCCGCCGGTCTGTTCGCCGACGGCGATCATCGAGATCACCATCGGCGGGAAGACGCCGGACTTGGCGAGAGGAGCGGAGATCGTGTCGCCGCCCGCGATCGACGAGCGCGAGGCCAGGATCGCGTCCGACACGACGCGGTTGCCGGCGGTCTTCGCCGTGATCTCGAGGCCGTCGAGGATGCTGACGCCGGAGCTGATGAGCGTACCGAGCGTGCGGGTGAAGCGCGACACCGCGGACTTGCGGAGCACATCGCCGAGCACGGGGGCCTTGAGCATCAGCGCGTCGACCTTGAGCTGCCCGTTGGCGGTCGCATAGTAGCTCTTGAAGCCGCGGAAGCCGAAGAACACCGCCGCGATGAGCAGCCACCAGTAGCCCTGCAGGAACTCCGACATGCCGATGACGATGCGCGTCGGCAGCGGCAGCGCGAGGCCGACCGACGCGAACATGCTCTGGAAGGTCGGGATGACGAAGATGAGGAGGACGATGATGGCCGTGGCGGCGACGCCCATGATGACGCCGGGATAGATCATCGCGCCCTTCACCTTGCGGACGAGGGCGTCGTTCTTCTCCATGAACGTCGCGAGGCGCATCAGGATGGTGTCCAGGATACCGCCGGCCTCGCCGGCCGCGACCATGTTCACGTAGAGCTCGGTGAACGCGTTCGGGTGCTTGGCGAGCGCGTCGGCGACCGTGTGGCCGGACTCGACGTCGAACACCACCTGCCGGGTCACGTTCTGCAGGACCGGGTTCTCGGACTGCTTGGAGAGGATGTCGAGGGCCTGGACGAGCGGGAGGCCCGAGTTGATCATCGTCGAGAACTGCCGGGTGAAGATCACGATGTCGCGCATCGCGATCGAGCCCTTGGTCTTGCTCGGCGTCTTGGACTGCTCCTCCACCTTCACGACGTTCATGCGCATCTTCTTCAGCTGCGCGACGGCGTCGTCCTTGGAGGTGGCCTCGATGGTGGCGCTCTTCAGCTCACCTTGGGCGGTCCGTGCGGTATAGGCGAAAGCGGGCATGCGGGGTCTCCGGGGTCAGGGTCAGCGGCGGAGGCCGCCGGCCATCGCACCGCCCTTCGCGGGGGCCGTCGCCGACGGCGCCTCCTCGATGGCGGTCTTGCCGATCATGCGCAGGAACTCGTTCGGGTCGCTCGAGACGCGGAGGCACTCGTCCTCGTTGACCTCCTTGGCGACGTACAGCTGGTAGAGCGCGTCGTTGAGCGTCTGCATCCCGTGCTTCTTGCCCGACTGCATCGACGAGTAGATCTGGTGGATCTTGTCGTCGCGGATGAGGGCGCGGATCGCCGGCGTCACGACGAGGATCTCGGCCGCCATCACGCGGCCCTTGCCCGAGCGCTTGGGCAGGAGCGTCTGGGTGATGATCCCCTCGAGCACGAATGCGAGCTGGGCGCGGACCTGCGCCTGCTGGTGGCTCGGGAAGACGTCGATGATGCGGTTGATCGCCTCGGCCGCCGAGTTCGTGTGCAGCGTGGCGAACGCGAGGTGGCCCGTCTCGGCGATGGTGAGGCCGGCGTGGATCGTCTCGTGGTCGCGCATCTCGCCCACCAGCACGACGTCGGGGTCCTCGCGCAGCGCGTACTTGAGGGCGTTGGCGAACGACTTGGTGTCGCTGCCGACCTCGCGCTGGTTGACGATGCACCCCTGGTGCCGGTGGATGAACTCGATCGGGTCCTCGACCGTGAGGATGTGTCCCTTCCGCTCGCGGTTGATCTTGTCGATCATCGCGGCGAGCGTGGTGGACTTGCCCGACCCGGTCGGACCGGTGACGAGGACCAGGCCGCGCGGCTTCTCGGCGAGGCGCGCGATCACCGGCGGCAGGCTGAGGTCGGCGAACGTCTTGATGTTGAACGGGATCTGCCGCATCACGATCGAGACGCAGCCGCGCTGCTTGAAGCAGTTGCCGCGGAAGCGCGCCAGGTTCTGGATGCCGAACGAGAAGTCGAGCTCGTCCTCCATCTCGAACCGCTTCTTCTGGTTCTCGGTGAGCACCGAGTAGGCCAACTGCAGCGTGTCCTTCGGCTGGAGGACGATCTCCTGCCGGGACGACTGGATGTCGCCGTCGATGCGCATCTTCGGGCGCTCGCCGGCGGTGATGTGCAGGTCGGACGCGCCGCGCTCGATCATCTCCTCGAGGAGCGTGCGGAGGTTGACCTGGGAGACGGCGGGGGTCGAGGGTGCGGTCATGCTCGGTGGGGGAGGGGGGCGGGCGTCAGGCGCCGGTCTCGCGGACGACCTGCTCGAGCGTCGTGATGCCCTTCCAGACCTTGATGAGGCCGTCCATGCGCAACGTCAGCATGCCGCCCTCGATCGCGGCGTCCTTGATCTCGGCGGCCCCGACGTTCTGGAGGATCAGCTTGCGCAGCGAGGGCGTCATGAACATGACCTCGTAGGCACCCTGCCGACCCTTCAAGCCGGTGCCGTTGCACGTGTCACAACCCTTGCCCTTGAAGAAGGGCATGTCCATCACGCGCGTGTCCACCGTCACCTTCTCGAGGTACGGGGCGGCGTCCTTCGGCGCGCGCGCGACCATGTTCGCCACCGCCTCCTCCGTGAACCGGAGGTCGCGGAGCGTCGTCTCGGTCGTGACCTTCGCCGCCTCGAACTCCTCGGCGGTCGGCTTGTACGGGGCCTTGCAGTTGCCGCAGATGCGGCGGAGCAGGCGCTGGGCGAGCACGAGGTTGAGCGCCGACGACACGTTGAACGGCTCGAGGCCCATGTCCAGCAGGCGCGTCACCGTCTCGGCGGCCGAGTTCGTGTGGAGGGTCGAGAGCACCAGGTGGCCGGTGAGCGCCGCCTTGATCGCGATGCCGCCGGTCTCGAGGTCGCGGATCTCGCCGACCATGATGATGTTCGGGTCCTGCCGCAGGAACGCCTTCAGCGCCGCGGCGAAGGTCATCCCGATCTCGTTGCGCACCAGCACCTGGTTGACGCCGTAGAGGTTGTACTCCACGGGGTCCTCGGCGGTCATGATGTTGGTGTCGACCGAGTTCACCTTGCTGATGCAGGAGTAGAGCGTCGTCGTCTTGCCGGAGCCCGTCGGGCCGGTGACCAGCACCATGCCGTACGGGTTCATCACCGCCTCCATCAACTCCTTCTCGGCGCGCGGCTCGATGCCGAACTTCTCGAGGTCGAGCGTCAGGTTCCCCTTGTCGAGGATCCGGAGCACGACCTTCTCGCCGAAGAGCGTCGGGAGGGTGGAGACGCGGTAGTCGATGACCTTCTTGCCCATCTTGAGCTTGATGCGCCCGTCCTGCGGGACGCGCCGCTCGGCGATGTTGAGCGCCGACATGATCTTGAAACGCGAGATCAGGGCGGGCTGCATCTTCTTCGGCGGCCGCATCACCTCCTGGAGCGCGCCGTCGATCCGGTAGCGCACGCGGAGGTCGTGCTCGAAGCACTCGAAGTGGATGTCGGAGGCGCCACGCTTCACCGCGTCGGTGAGGATCGCGTTGATGAGCTTGACCACCGGGGCGTCGTCCACCGCGGCGGCGAGCGCCGTGGCCGACATCTCCTCTTCCTTGTCCTCGACGACCTCGAGGTCCTCGCTCTCCAGCCCCTCGATCTCGGAGAGGAGCTGGGACATCTGCACGTCGCTCGACTCGAAGTTCTTCTCGATGACGTTGCGGAGCGTGAACTCGCCCGCGAGGACCGGGAAGATGTCGTAGCGGGTGATGAACTTGAGGTCCTCGATCACGCCGAGGTTCGTCGGGTCCGCCATCGCGACCGTGAGCGTGCGCCCGTCGCGCTTGAGGGGCAGCACGAGGTTCTTCGTCGCCAGGTCGGCCGGCACGAGCTTCACGATCTTCGCGTCGACCTCGAACTTCGACAGGTCGACCGCCGGCATCTTGTACTGCCGCGCCAGGGTGCGGACCAGGTCGTTCTCCTGGATGAAGCCGAGCTTCACCAGGTTGTAGCCCACCCGCGTCCCGTTCTGCCGCTGCTCGTCGAGCGCCTTCTGGACCTGCTCGCGCGTGACGAGACCCTCCTTCATCAGGAGGTCCCCGACCCGTTCCGAATTCGAGGAGGCGGCAGTGGCCATGGACGTCACGGTGGCTCAGGACACGACGGACCCCCGGGCGGCGGCCGCCGACCCGAGGGAGGGAGTGCGGTGAAGGTGCCCGGCGTACGGACGCAGTGTCAAGGATGACGCCGCGCCCGCCGCACGACGGGAACCTCCGTGTCGGGAGGACGAGGCGAACCGGAAAACGTGACATGCGGCCGGAGGCGCGCGACGAGCGCCGGACCGATGCCCGCCACCCGGGCCAGCGCCTCGACGGACCCGAAGGGCCCCCGCCGCGCCCGGTCCTCGACGATTCGCCCCGCCAGCGCCGGGCCGATCCCGGGCAACTGCTCCAGCGTGGCGGCGTCCGCGACATCCACGTCGACCCGCACCAGCGCCTCGGGTGCGCGGGGGGTCGCGACCGCCTCCGAGGCCGACTGGCGTCCGCCACCCGGCAAGACGCCGGCCGTCGGGTCGATCGCCGGCCTCCTGCCCCGCGAGCGCGCACCCGGCGAAAGCGCCCGGCCGGGATCCGGCGGCGCGGCCCGCGCGGGGGACCGGCGAGCGCCTCCGCTCGCGATCGCGGAATCGACCGCGGCCAGCTGCGAGGCCAAGCCGATCCGGTCCCCGGGATCCGCAGGGCGCTCACGCGCCACCGCCCGGACCCCGACGCCGAGCACGGCGATCGTCGCAAGGAAGAGAAGCGCTTTGCGCTCGTCGGGCGTCGGCACCGGCATACGCTGCCGCCGATGCCGCGGGCTGCAGGTACCCGAACGTGGCCGCTTGGGGCCAATCCTGTCGGCGCGCATGTCCTGTTTAGGGCTGGACACGCCGTGCCACTCCATGGCGTCACCCGTTCTCAGCCGCGCATGGGGCCGCGGCAGTTCTCGCTACACGACCCCGAAGTTGCCAACCGGTATCATGATGGTGGCCCATTACTGCTGTTCTTAGGGCGCTTCTACCGCGCGTATTACCGCGACAGCGACGTCTCCCACGATTCCCAACGTTCGTCTGGACACCTTGTCCGGCGTGTCCTCGGTCGAATGATGCCAAGGGTAATCGAGATCGATCACATCGATCACGCGGAGTCCCTTCCGCTGGAGCGGGAGGTGGTCGTCGGTGATCTCGTAGCCGCCGCGATTCGTGAAGACCGCCCCGTGGCCGCGCTCGGCCGCCACCGACCAGACCCGCTGCAGGACCTCCGGCGCCCCCTGGGCCGACCACGTCTCCTGCAGGAACACCGGTGCGGCGTCCCCCACCATGTCCCAGAGCACGCCGAGCATCGGCGAGTACCCGGGCGACGGCAGGTGGTCCGCGAAGTAGGTCGCGCCGATCAGGACGTCCGTGTTCGTCTCGAAACTGCCCCAGTCCTCACCGTCCACGAAGAGCAGGTCGACTCCGACCGACGGCGCCCTCGCACGCAGCGCGTCGGCGACCCCGAGGAGGATCGCCACGCCGGACCCCCCGTCGTTGGCGCCCGGGATGGGCGTATGCACCTTCGAGCGATCGGCGTCCCGCTCGGCGGTCGGACGCGTGTCCCAATGCGCGAGATAGAGCACCCGCCGCGCGTCCGCCGGCCGGAATCGAGCCAGGATGTTCCGCATCGGCAGCCGCTGGCCGTCCGCGGTCGTGTGCGTCCACTCCTGCACGAGGACCGTGTCGGCGCGGGCACGCAGGGCGGCGACGAGCCAGTCCCCCATCGCCCGGTGGCCGGCCGTGCCCGGCACCCGCGGCCCGAAGGCGACTTGCCGCTCGACGCGCGCGAATGCCGTGTCGGCATCGAATTCCGAAGGGAGCGCCTGGGTCGCGTCGGGCGCGCGTTCCCCGGCGCGTTCCCCGCCGCAGGCGATGAGGGCGACGGTGAGCCCCACGAGGGGGGCGCGTGCGATGATGCGGCGCGCGAAGGCGGACGGGCGAGGCGGCACCTGGACTCCCGGGCGGGCGCCCGAACCGGTGGTGGCGGGGTATCCACGGGGCCGTGCGGTCACGACGGCCTTGCCCCGCCGAGGAGGCTCGGTGGAATATACGTGGTTGCGCCGCCCGGCCGTGCGCGGCCGTACCCCCACCCTTCCGGCGTGAAGATCGTCCCCCGCTACATCCTCCGGGAACACCTCGGGCCGCTGGTCTTCGCGCTCTCGGCGTTGACCTCGCTGCTCCTGCTCAACTTCGTCGCCAAGAAGTTCGGCGACCTCGTCGGCAAGGGACTCCCGTGGACGGTGATCAGCGAGTTCCTGCTGCTCTCGCTCCCGTTCACGATCGCGATGACGCTCCCGATGGCGGTGCTCGTCGCGACGCTGCATGCCTTCTCGCGCCTCGCGTCGGAGAACGAGATCACCGCCTTCAAGGCGAGCGGCGTCTCGATGCAGCGGCTCGTCGCGCCCGTCATCCTCGCGTCCGCGGCCCTCACGCTCTTCATGGTCTGGTTCAACGACCAGGTGCTGCCGCGCGCGAACCACCGCCTGGCGGAGCTCCAGTCGGACATCGCGCGCGTGAAGCCCACGCTGGCCCTGCAGGAGCAGGTGATCAACGAGGTGGTCCCGCGCCAGCTGTTCCTGCGCGCCGGGCGCATCGCCGCCGGCACGAACAAGATGCGCGATGTGACGATCTACGACCTGAGCGACGCGGCGAGGCGCCGCACCATCGTCGCCGACTCGGGCCTGCTCGCATTCAACGACACCGGTGAGGACCTGCTGCTCACGCTGTACGACGGCACGATGGCGGAACTGTCGGTCGCCGAGCCGGAGCAGCTGCAACGCAGCTTCTACCGCACCGACGTGATCCGCGTCCGCGGCGTCGCGGTGCGGCTCGACCGGGAGCAGGACCGCCGGACCTACCGGTCGGACCGCGAGATGACGGTGTGCGAACTGCAGGCCCGCGTACGGGACAACGCGCTCCAGCGCGACTCGGCGTGGGCGCGCTACTTCCGGGCGAAGGGCGATTCCGTGCGCGCCGCCCGGATCCCGGGCGGCGCGACGGGCGTCGGTGCACTCTACTGCCGCGTCCTCGATGCCGTGCGCGCCGCCGTCACGCCGGCGACGGCCGAGGCGGCGGAGCCACCGCGCCAGGCGGTGCCGAGGCCGCCGAAGCCCGCCGCGACGTCGCAGCCGGCCCCACCGGCGCCGCAGCCGATCATCGCGCCCTCGGCGGGACTCGGGGCGGCGGCGGACCCGGCCGTCGGCGCCACACCCGCCGAGCAGCGCCGCATCAGCGAGGTCGAGCTCAGCGCGCTCGAGATGGAGCTGCGGCTCTCGCAGAATACGATGGACCAGTTCAAGGTCGAGATCGAGAAGAAGTTCGCGATCGCGACGGCCTGCATCGTCTTCGTGCTGCTCGGCGCGCCGATCGCCCTCCGCTTCCCACGCGGCGGCGTCGGCCTCACGATCGGCGTCAGCCTTGGCGTCTTCGGGGTCTACTACGTGGGCCTGCTCGGCGGCGAGGCGCTGGCCGACCGGGCGCTGGTGAGCCCGACGGTCGCGATGTGGACGACCAACGTCGTCCTCGGGGCGATCGGGGTGATCCTGACGGCGCGCCTCGGCAGCGAGGGGTCGACCTCGCGCGGCAGCGAGACGTCGGAATGGTGGAGCCGCGTGGTGGAGCGGTTCCGACGCCGGAGGCCGGCGTGAGGCTGCTCCGCCCGCTCGACCGCTATGTGCTCTCGGAGTTCTGGAAGGTCCTCGCCGCGACGGCGCTGGGCTTCCCGCTGCTCGTGATCATCATCGACGTCAGTGAGAAGCTCGACACCTACCTCGGCCGCAACCTGCCGATCACCGACATCGCGCTGGCGTACCTCTACGGCGTGCCGGACACGATGTTCCTCGTGCTCCCGGCGGCGGTGCTCTTCGCGACGGTCTTCACGGTGGGCGCCTTCACGCGCCACTCGGAGATCACGGCCGCCAAGGCCTCGGGGATCAGCTTCCACCGCTTCATCGCCCCGATCTCGATCGGCGCCCTCGCCTCGACGCTCTTCGGCCTCGGGCTCGCCGAGGTCGTGCCGCCGCTGAACGCGCGGCGGCTGGAACTGCTGCAGGAGAAGGTGTTCCGCAACACGGACAAGCGCTCGAACTTCGCGTACCTCTCGGAGTCCGGCCGGGTCTACAAGATCGGGGCCGCCGACGTGACGACCGGCCGGCTCGAGGCGGTGGAGATCGAGCGGCAGGGCACGGGCCCCGACTACCCGTCCTACGTGATCTCGGCGCGGACGGGCCAGTGGGTCGGCCCGACCGGGCCCGGCGCGCCGGAGGCCGGCGGGCACTGGCTGCTGGGGAGCGGCGTACTGCACGTGATGCCCGACTCGCTCTCGAACCTCACGGTGCACTTCGACTCGCTCCGCGACGCGCGCTTCACCGAGCCTCCCGGCAACCTGATGGCCAACCCGAAGGCCCCGGCGGAGATGGGCTACCGCGACCTCGGGCGGTTCATCGCGGCGATGGAGCGGTCGGGCACCGACGTCAACAAGCTCCGGGTGGAACGGATGCTGAAGCTCGCCATCCCGGTCACCTGCTTCATCATCATGCTCATCGGGGCGCCGCTGGCGACCTCCACGCAGCGCGGGGGAACGGCCTACGGCATCGGGATCAGCCTCGCCACCACGGTTATATTCCTGATGCTGCTGCAGCTCACCCAGGCGATCGGCGCCGGTGGGCTCATCATGCCCGAGCTGGCCGCATGGATCCCCGGGGCGATCTTCGCGGTGATCGGCTCGGTCCTCCTCTACAAGGTCCGGACCTAGCGTGTCGTCGCGTCCCACGGAGAGCTTCCCGGTCGTCCAGCGGCAGGGGCTGCGCTTCTTCCGGCAGATGGGGCGCGAGACGCTCGGCTTCCTCGGCGGCGTCGGCGGGCGCGTGTTCTTCCTGCGCGACGTCGGGCGTGCGTTCTCGGAGGGGCGGACCTGGCGCTCCCAGGTGGTGCACCAGATGCGGGCGATCGGCGTGGACTCGCTGCCGCTCGCGCTGATGGTCGCGGCCTTCATCGGGGGCGTGATCGCGATCCAGATCCGCTACCAGCTCTTCCCGGGCATCGCGCTGTCGATCGTCGGACTCTCGACGCGGCAGATCGTGATCCTCGAGACGGGCCCGCTGCTGACCGGTCTCGTGCTCGCGGGGCGCGTGGGCGCGAAGATGACCGCCGAGATCGCGACGATGCGCGTGACCGAGCAGGTGGATGCGCTCGAGACGCTGGCCTTCGACCCGGTGGCCTACCTCGTGCTGCCGCGGCTCGTCGCGGCGGTGATCATGCTGCCCATCCTGACCATCTTCGCCGACGTCGTCGGCGTGATCTCGGGGATGATGGCGGCGGTGACGGTGGCCGACGTGCAGTACGCCCAGTTCATGGAGGGTGTCCGGCTCGGCTACGACCAGTTCCAGGTGACCTACAGCCTCATCAAGGCGACGCTCTTCGGGGCGGCGATCGCCTTCCTGTGCACCTACGAAGGCTACACGACCTTCGGTGGCGCCGAGGGCGTGGGCAAGAGCACGGCGAAGGCGGTCGTGATCTCGTCCATCGCGATCCTCATCCTCGACGCCTTGACCGCGGTGCTCCTCGCCCCCTACCTCCAAGGATGAAGCGACGCGACGAAGTGCTCGTGGGCATCGTGGCGACGGTCGCCATCGCCCTTGCCGTGGTCGGCTCGCTGTTCCTGGCCCGCGGCGGGCTGCTGCCCGGCTACGTGATGTACACCACCTTCGACTGGGGCTCCGGCCTCCGCCAGGGCCAGCCGGTGATGCTCTCCGGCGTCACGGTCGGCTACGTGGACGCGGTGGACATCCGGCGCGACGGGAAGCTGCTCGTCACCATGCGCATCTACACGAAGTACCAGGTGCCGCACGGGACCACGGCGAAGCCGGCGCCCAACGGCGTCTTCGGCGACATGATGGTCGCGATGAAGCCGGACCGGCCCTCCGATTCCTACTTCGCCGAGGGCGACACCGTGCCGGCCGGCGGCGGCCTGGTCGGCATCGCCGACGTGCTCGCGAAGGTGGATTCGATCGGCCACGACGTGCAACAGCTCACCGGGGCCCTGCGGAAGGAACTCGTCGACGATGGCGGCCTGCGGGACCTGCGCCGGACCGTGACGAGCGCGAACGCGCTGGTCGCGTCGCTCAACACGATCGCCGCCGAGCAGTCCGCCGAGCTGACGCGGACGCAGCGCTCGATCCAGCGGCTCGCCAGCGCCGTGGACTCGGCGCAGGTCGATTCGACCGTGCGGGCGCTCGGCGACCTGTCGCGCAACGTGAACCAGCTGACGACGGACCTCCGGGGCACGACGAACCAGCTGAACGGCATCCTGACCAAGCTCGAGCGCGGCGATGGCACCGCGGGCCAGCTGCTCAACGACCCGGGGCTCTATCGCGATATGCGCGGGCTGCTGCAGCGGATCGACTCGCTGACCGCCGACTTCCAGAAGCATCCGCGGAAGTACATCAACCTGACCATCTTCTAGCCGCAGCGCGGTGGGAGAGGGGCCGCGGGGCGCTCCGGCAGGACCGGGGCGCCCCGCAGCCATTCCGCCCCGGCACACCCGAACGAGGGAAGGGCCTGGCGAGCGCGCTCGCCAGGCCCTTCCCCCTCAGCGGCTGATCCGCCGAGCCTTCAGTCAGGGCGCGTACCGGCCCCTGTCCATCGCCAGCGGGACCTGCCGCGCCTCAGTTGAAGATGTAGCGCGCACCGAACTGGATGCGCCACACATCGCTCACGCCGGCGTTCCGCTGGAACGAGCGGGAGATGAGGTTCGTCCCGATGTTGCGGAGACGGAACTGCGGGACGATCCCGTTCGCCTGGCCGGCCGGGATGGCCGGGACGAGCGGCGCGGTGGAGACGAAGCTCCAGCTGCGGCCCCAGTCCGAGTTGAGCATGTTCGTGAAGTTCAGGATGTCGATGCGGAACTGCACCGTGTGGCGCTTCCCCGCGATCATCTGCGTGACGTCCTGCGTCGCCGAGAGGTCCATGCGGGTCACCATCGGCATGAACACGGCGCCACGCTCGACGACCTCGCCGCGGTGGCTACGCAGGTAACGGTCCTGATCGACGAACTTCTCCCACGCCGCCAGCTGCTGCGCGGCGGTGAAGGTGGTGCCCGACGCGGTGAAGGTCTGGAACGTGATCTCCCCCTCGCGCGGGATGTAGATCAGGTCGTTCGCGGTGCCGCCGTCGCCGTTGAAGTCGCCGCCGTACACGTAGCTGCCGTTGCCCTGGGTGCGGCTCTCGAGGAAGGCCGAGACACCGGTGCGCCCGAAGGGCAGGACCTGGCGGGAGTAGGAGGCGACCGCGAACCAGCGGTGACCGAGGGAGTTGGCCGAGAAGCCGACGCCCGGGTTGTTCGGATCCCAGCTGTGCTGATTGCCGGTCCACGAGCCAGACGCGATCGAGCCGGCGTCCACGGTGTTGCGCGAGACGCCGTAGCTGTACGCGCCCTTGGCGTAGAACCCGTTCGCGAAGCTCTTCTCGAGCGACGCGGCGATGTTCCACGAGTTGCCGCGGTTCTGGTTCGCCAGCGTGACGGCGTTGGTGATCTTGCAGTTCAGGCGGTTCTGCACGCCGGCGAGCGAGCCGGTGCCCGGGCAATCGTCCCAGATGTAGCGCGGACGCGGGTCCGGACCGCCGAAGACGGCATCGGCCGGCGAGAGGTTGGCGTCATAGTAGTAGACGCCGTTGATCTCCTGACCGAGCAGCCACTCGACCGTCCCGATCATGCCCCACGGGAGCTTGCGGTCGACGGCGATGTTCGTGCGGAGCAGCTGCGGGAACTTGAAGTCCGGGTCCGTGAAGTTGACCTCGTACGACGAGGCCGGGGCCCCGGTGACCGTGGTCGGCTTGTAGTGGTTCGGATCCGGGTGGAACGGCCGGTTCGTGACGTTGTCGAGCTGCTCGAAGCCGGTCAGGACGCCGTTGTTGCCGACCTGGTTGGAGATCCAGACGTACGCCGGACGGCCGGTGAAGACGCCGGAGCCGCCGCGGACCTGCGTCACGCCGTCGCCGCCGACGTCCCAGTTGAAGCCGAAGCGCGGCGAGACGAGGATGTTCGCGCCCGGGAGCTTCCCGGTCGAGAATTGCCGCGTGCGGCCCCGGTCGTCGATGAAGTTCATCGCGTCGACCTCGGCGTTGTCGAACGCCGTGTTCGTGAAGCTCGGCGCCTCGACGCGCACGCCGAACGTCATCGTGAGGTTCGACAGCGCACGCCACTCATCCTGCGCGTAGATGCCGGCGAACATCACCTTGAGCGGCTGGATCGGCTTCACCTGGCCCGGGATGTTGTTCCAGCGGACCTGGAAGCGGCGCAGCGTCACCGGCGAGACGGTGCGGTTCGGGTTCGCGAGGTAGTCGTTCGCATCCGTGTACCAGTCGGCGAGCGAGTTGTACACGTAGACCGACTGCGACCCCGGGAAGAACACGTTCTCCGACTCATAGCGCTCGATGCTCGCGCCGAACGTCAGGTCGTGCTTCTCGCCGTAGATGTTGAAGTTGTCCTGGAACTGGAAGCTCTTGTAGCGGAGCTCGTTGTTCGGCGTGAACGGCTCGAAGCCGAACGTGGTGTACACGGTCGAGGCGTTGAGGACGTCCACCATCGGGAAGATCGACCCGCGGGAGTCGCGGCTCTCGTCGTTCTTGGTGAACCCGACGAGCATGTTGTTCGACATGCGGTCGCCGATCACCGCGTTCCACTCGGCGACGTAGCTGTCGATGATCTCGAGGATCTGGTAGTTCGAGTTCTGGAAGTTCAGGCCGTTCGCGTTGGTGCGGCGGGTGCCGAAGCCGAGCGACGACGAGTTCGACAGGAGGACGTCGGTCTTCGAGTCGAGCTTGGAGTACCGGAACGAGAACTTGTTCCGGTCATTGAGCGCGTAGTCGAACTTGGTCGTGAGGCGCATCGAGGGCACCTCGTGGTCGTAGCCCTGGAACGGGCCCGTCTCGTAGCCGAAGTTCGTGCGGAGGTAGTCGCTCAGCGTCTCGAGGTCGGAGCGCAGCACGCGCGTCACCTGCCCGGTGACGGTCTCGCCGCCCTCGTTCGCGCGCCAGGTCGTGCCCGGCTCGGTCAGGCCGTCCGACTCGTACGAGACGAAGAAGAAGAGCTTGTTCTTGAGGATCGGGCCGCTGAGGCGGAACCCGATCTGGCTGTAGTCGAAGGTGCCCGGGTTGAAGGCCCGCCCGCCGACACGCGTACCGACCATGTCCTGGTCGCGCATCAGGGTGTAGACCGAGCCCGAGAACTCGTTGGTGCCCGACTTGGTGATCGTGTTGACCGCCGCGCCGGTGAAGTTGCCCTGCCGGACGTCGAACGGCGCGATGTTGACCTGGATCGCCTCGATCGCGTCGAGCGAGATCGGCGACACGCCGGTACGGTCGCCCGGCTGGCCGGCCAGACCGAACGAGTTGTTGAAGTAGGCGCCGTCCACCATGATGTTGTTCAGGCGGTTGTCGACGCCCGCGAAGGACGAGCCGCTCGCCTGCGGGGTGAGGCGCGTGAAGTCGTCGATGCGGCGCGAGATCGTCGGCAGCTGCTCCAGCGCCGCCTGCGGCACGCTGGTCGCCGCGCCGGTGCGCGTCTCGGCGATCTGGCCCCCCGTCGAGGTCACCGTCACCGCGGTCAGCTGGGCCGCCAGCTGCCCGAGCCGGAAGTTCACGTCGGTCGAGACGCCGAGCGTGACGCTCAGCCCGTCCCGCGACTGCTTCGCGAACCCGATCCGGGTCGCCTCGACGGTGTAGGGACCTCCGACACGCATGCCGGGTATGATGAACCGGCCGTCCGCGCGGGTGGACGCCTGATAGACCGTCCCCGAGGGGCGGTGCGTGGCCGTGACGCGGGCCCCCTCCAGGGGATTGCCCGCCGAGTCGGCCACGGCGCCGCGCATGGAGCCGGTCGTGACCTGGGCCGACGCGTCCGTCGACCAGAGGGACCCCACGAGGGCCATCGCCCCCAGCAGGGTCAGTGTGCGAAGACTACGGAACATGTGGTGTCCTCTGTTGCCGTGGATTCGACCTGCGGACTGCAGCCCCAAATGTAGTGCGGGACAGGCCGGTTCGTCCAAGGTGGCCGCCCGGTCCTGACCCCGCCCTGACCCACCCCTGACCGGCCCGTTACGCGGCGTCGGCGGCCGACCCCGAGCCCCCCCTGCCACCTCGCCCCACCGTCCAATAGTAGACCGGGAGCCCGGTCAAGCACGCGCCGAAGACCCCCAGCGTCTGCCACCGGCTCGACTCCTGCACCAGCGCGTTCCCGAGCAGGTAGAGCACGGCCAGCATGAAGATGGCCGGGACGGCCGGGTACCCCGGGCACCGGAACGACGGCCGGTAGCTCGGGTCCTTCCGGAGGCGGTAGATCGAGGCCACCGCGAGGAAATAGAAGGGGAGGAACGCCGTGACGAAGGCGTCGGCCAGCTGCTCGAAGCTCCGGAGGAGCACGAAGGCCGCCCCGATGGTCGCCGTGAGCGTCACGGCCACCCAGGGGGTCCCGAACCGGGGGTGCACGGCCGCCACCGACCGGAAGAAGAGGCCATCGGCGGCCATCGCGAAGAAGACCCGCGGGCTCGTCAGGAGCACGGTGTTCAGCGTCCCGAACGTCGAGATCATCACCGTCACCGAGACGAACACCACCCCGGCCGCCCCGATCACCCGCTGGGCGACGTCCGCGGCGACCAGCTTCGAGACGCGGATCTCCTCGATCGGCAGCACCGCGAGGTAGGCGAGGTTCGCCAGCAGGTAGATGGCGATCACCAGGAGCGTCCCCCCGATCAGGGCGCGCGGCAGGTTCCGCTGCGGGTCCTGCACCTCGCCGCCATTGTACGAGAGGTCGGCCCAGCCGTCGAAGGCCCAGAGCGTGCTGACCAACGCGAGGCCGAAGGCCGAGACGGTGAAGCTCCCCGCGGGCAAGGCCGGCGTGTAGAACCCACCCGTCCGCGGCAGGCCGACCGCGAACGCGACGAGCACGATGAAGAGCAGGCCCCCGTACTTCGCGACGACGGTGAGATTCGTGAAGGCCGCCCCCACCCGCACCCCGACCACGTTGAAGAGCCCGGTGAGGAGGATGGCGGCCGCCGCGATGTAGCGGACGGTCATCGCCTCGGCGTCCGAGGCCGCCGCGCCGGTCCGGACGCGCCAGAAGTACTCGGCGAACGTGATCGCGATCGCGCCGAGCGAGGCCGCGCGAATCATGATCAGCTGGCTCCACCCGAAGACGAACGCCGGCACGCGCCCCCAGCCCCGGCGCAGGAAGACGTAGATCCCGCCCGTCTGCGGGAGGGCGCTCGCCACTTCGGCCAGCGTCAGCGCGCCGCAGATCGCGAACAGGCCGCCCGCGATCCAGGAGGCGAGCATCGGGAAGGGGCCGGGCAGCTTGTCGGCGATGCCGGCCGGCGAGCGGAAGATGCCCGAGCCGATCGTCGAGCCGATCACGACGGCGATGGCGCTCCAGAGGCCGAGCCGACGCTCGAGGGTCGGCGAGGGGGTCCCGGTCATCCGGCGAAACTACGCCTCGGGACTCCCTCCGGCGAGGGGGTCCCGGCGATAATTCGTCGTGCCCGCCTCGCTCATCGCCTCCCTCTTCTGGACCTGCGCCCTCGCCGTCGTGATCGCGCAGGTGATGATCCTCCGCTCGTCCGCACGCGTGCTCGGCCGGGCACGGCCCGCGCGGCCCCTGCTCGAGTGGGGCTTCGCGATCGGGCCGGCCGTCGTCCTGGCGCTCGTGCTCGGTCTCGCGTGGCGCGCGATGATGCGGCCGCCCACCGCCGAGGTGACGCTGCCCGCCCCACCGAGCGGGATCATCTCGTGAGCACGCCCGCCGCGGACACCGCGCCGCCGACGGTGGAGCGTACGCTCCTCCAGGACTTCATCGCCCTCACGAAGCCGCGCATCATCTCGCTGCTGCTCGTGACGACCGCGGCGCCGATGTTCGTCGCCGGCGACCCTTCCTGGGGCACGGTCGCGCTCGTGATGCTCGGCGGGTACCTCATGGCCGGCGGCGCCAACGCGGTCAACATGTACCTCGACCGCGACATCGACGACGTGATGGCGCGCACGCGGCTGCGGCCGATCCCGAGCGGGCGCATGCACGCCCGCGCGGTGCTGGCCTTCGGCGTCGGCATCGCGACCGCCGCCACCTGGATGCTCGCGACGTTCGTGAACGTCCTCACCGGTGCGCTCGCGCTCGCCGGCTTCTACTTCTACGTCTTCATCTACACGCGCTGGCTCAAGCGCAGCTCGCCGCAGAACATCGTGATCGGCGGCGCGGCCGGCGCCTTCCCGCCCCTCGTGGGCTGGGCCGCCGTGACCGGCTCGCTCGACCTCACGGCGTGGTTCCTGTTCCTCATCGTGTTCTACTGGACGCCGCCGCACTTCTGGGCACTCGCGCTCAACAAGCAGCGCGACTACGGCAACGCCCGGGTACCGATGGCGCCCCTCGTGTGGGGCGAGCGCGAGACGATCGCGCAGATGTGGTGGTACACGGTGCTCCTGGTGGCGCTGACGCTGCTGCCGGTCACCTGGGGCGGGTTCGGGCTCCCGTACCTCGTCATGGCCGCGATCCTCGGCGGCCTGCTCCTCCTCGGGGTGCACCGCGTGCGCCGCGCCGACTCGTACGTGAAGCCGGCGTGGTGGGTGTACGGCTACTCCCTGCTCTACCTCGCGCTGCTGTTCGTCGCGATGGTGCTCGACCGCCACCTCACCGACTGGTTCGCGCGCTGATCGCCGCCCGGCGCGCCGGCGCGGCGCATCGGGCTCAGACGACGACGAGGTCGCGCTGCGGCTCTGCCGGGGTGATGACGAGCGTGCCGTCCGCGTCGAGGTAGCCGTTCACCTCGGACCGCATGCCGATCTCGCCCGTGAGGTAGATGCCGGGTTCGATCGAGAACCCGACGCCGGGGAGCAGGAGCCGCGTCTCGCGCGTTTCCATGTTGTCGATGTTGGGCCCCATCCCGTGCAGGCCGCGCCGGTCGATGCTGTGCCCGGTGCGGTGCGTGAACGCGGGACCGAAGCCGCGCGCGACGATCACCGCGCGCGCCGCATCGTCGGCCTCGCCTCCCCGCGCGGGCTCCCCGGCGCCGAGCTTCCGCGCCAGCAGCGCGATCGCCGCATCGCGGGCGTCGCGCACGGCCTCCCAGACGGCCACCGCGCGCGGCGATGGCGCGCCGATGCTCGCCATCCAGGTCTGGTCCGCCCACATCCCCTGTCCGCCCTTCGAGGTCGCGAACAGGTCGATGAGCGCGACATCCCCGCGCCGGAAGGCCCGCGGATGCGCCGCGCTCGGGTGGTAGTGCGGATCCGCCGCGTGCTCCGTCGCGGCGACGATCGGGCCGTGGTCCACCTCGAGCCCCTGCCGGTCGAACTCGGCCATGATCCACTCGGCGATCTCATGCTCGAACACCGGCGTGCCCGCCGCGACCGCCCGGCCGATCCGCTGGAATCCCTCGAGGGCGATCGTCCGCAGCACCTCGGCGTTCGCGCGGTGCGACGCGATCTCGGTCGGCGTCCAGACGGCGAAGAACCGCGAGACGAGGTCCGCGCTCGTGACGACCTCGGCCCCGCTCGCGCGCACCAGTTCGAGTACGCCCGCGGGGACACGGTCGACGACCGGCACCGCGTCGCCTGCGGAGTACTCCATCGCGATGCGACGGCCGCGCACGTACCGCGGCAACGCCTCTTCGAGGGTCTGCCACGCGGAGTACACGACCTTCTCCCACGCCGCGGGCCACGCCGACCACGGGGCCTGCTCGATCGCGTGCGTGATCGCGACCGGCGTGCCGGTCGCGGGGATCCAGGCGAAGATCCGCCGCGTGACCATCCCCTGCATGCCGAGCAGCGACGCGGCGACGGGGTTCAGCCCGCGGAAGTCGTAGAGCAGCCAGCCATCCACGCCGGCCTCGGTGAGCGCGTGCTGCAGTGCGGGGAGCGTGGCGGGCGTCAGCATCGGAACTCCTAGCGGATGCCGCGCCACTCGGCGCGCCACTCGCAGGTGCGGTCGCCGCGCGAGGCGCAGCGGACGTGTTCGACGGCCCCGACGCCGCCGACGAGGAGCTGCATGAGCTCGCGCAGGATGGCCTCGTAGAAGGCGCACCCGGCCTGCCGGGGGGCGGCGTCGCGCGTCGCGCTGTCCGCCACGTCGAGGAGGATCGTCGCCCCGACCCGGCGGACCTGCCCCCCGAGGAATCGGGTGCCGATCCGCCGGACATGGCGGAGCGCGAGGGGCCGGGCGAGGAGCGTCGGCAACGAACGCACGAGCGCCCGGCTCGGCGCCGCGATGCGCGCGTACGTGCGGCGGGCGAGGCCGCGACCGGCCTCGCGGAAGACCGCCTCGGCATCCGGACGCCGACCGATCAGCCGTGCGATGCCGACCGCCTCGTCGAACGGGAGGCGCTGGCCCCGCTTCACCGCATCCTGGTAGCGCCGGATCTGCGCGAGCACGGTGTCGCTGAGCCCGAACCGCTTCGTGCGGAGTTCGTCAACGAACTCGGCCTCGAGGTCGCCGTCGGGCATGTCCACGGAACGGACGGCCTCGAGCAGGACGAGCGGGACGAGCGGGTCGACCGTGCTGGACATGCGGGTGGGCGAGGGGGTGGGAACCGCGGGAGCAAGCTAATCGGCAGGCGCGCGCCCCGCACGGCACGAACCAGCACGCCGGTGCGTTCAACGGCGTGGGTGCGTCCCGCTTGCGCGGGCGACCCGGCCCCGGCAGAATCCGCCATTCCCCCATGCACGCCACCGCGAACGCCCCCACGCCCGACGAGGGTTGCCGCTCCGCCCGCACCGCGCTCGACGCGGTGGTGGACGGCGAGGCCGACGCGCTCAGCGTCGCCCGTGTGGAGTCGCATGCGGCAGGGTGCGCCGACTGTGCGCGGGCACTCGCGGCGGCCCGCGGCCACCGCAGGCGCCTCCGGCGGCTTGGCGACACGGCGCGGATGCCGGACGAGGCGCGCGACCGGGTGCTGCACCTGCTGCGCGGGGTACGGGGATCGTCGAGCCGCTGATCCTGCGCGCGCTGCTCGGCGCGGTGCTGGCCGGCGTCGTCGCCGCGCTCGCGCGGCGGGCCGGCAGTCTCAGCGCGAGCGGACAGTGGGCGGCGTTCGGCACCGGCACGATCGCGGCGGCCGCCGGCTGGCGTTGGGCCGGCCTGCTCATCGGCTACTTCGTCCTCGCCTCGGCGCTGACGCGCTGGGGCGCGGGCCGGAAGGCGGCGCGCACCGCGGACGTGCTCCCCGACGCGAGCGCCCGGGGCGCGTTGCAGGTGCTGGCGAACGGCGGGCTCTTCGCGGCACTCGTGCTCGCCGGCACGCTGCTGCGGGCGCCGCCGCTCCTCGTCGCGGCGAACGGGGCCCTCGCCGCCGCCGCGGCCGACACGTGGGCGACCGAGATCGGGACCCTGTGGGGCGGCACGCCGCGTTCACTGCTCAGCGGACGCGCGCTCGGCGCGGGCGAGTCCGGTGGCGTCACGCTCGTCGGAACGGCGGCGAGCGCGGTCGCCGCGGCACTGATGGGGGGGGCCGCCGGCCTGCTGCTCGCCGCACCCGGCGGCGTCGCGGCGGACGCGGCGTTCGCCGTCGGTCTCGCGGGACTCGTCGGCTCCGCGGCCGACAGCCTCCTCGGGGCGACGCTCCAGTCCAAGCGCTGGTGCGAGCAGTGCAAGCGCTGGACGGAACGTCGGGTGCATACCTGCCAGTACCGCACACGCCATGCCCGTGGAGTACGTTGGATGACGAACGACACCGTGAACCTGCTCGCGACCGCGTGCGGCGCCCTCGCCGCCGTGCTCGCCGCCGCCTGATGATGGCCCTGACTTCCGTGGACCCCGCCAGTTTCCGCGCCGCCCTCTCCCGCTTCGCCTCCGGCGTGACGGTCCTCACGACGCGCACGGCCGATGGGCGCGACGCCGGGATGACCGCCACCGCGTTCTCCTCGCTCTCGCTCGACCCGCCGCTGGTGCTCGCATGCGTGGACCGGACGGCCTCGATGCTCTCCCCGCTCGAGCAGGCGTCGCACCTCGCGGTGCATCTCCTGTCCGAGGACCAGGAGGCGCTCTCGCGTCGGTTCGCGGCGGATGAGGCGGACCGGTTCCGCGGCCTCGAGGTGACACGCGGGCTCGAGGGACTGCCGCTGCTGGGCGGCTGCCTCGGCCGCCTGCAGTGCCGGATCACCGGCCGCCATCCCGAGGGGGACCATGTGATCATCATCGGCGAGGTCCTCGAGGCGGAGGCCGCCGAGGGCTCGCCGCTGCTGTACTTCCGCAGCCGCTACGGACGGCTCGGTCGATGAGCTTCGAGGTCGAGCGCGAGCAGGCGGTGCAGGCGCTGTGCGCGCACTACGCGCAGGATCACCTCTCGACGGGTGAGTTGGAGGCGCGGTTCGAGCGCGTCCATGCGGCCCGGACCCAGCTCGACCTGCAGGCGGCCGTCGGCGGGCTGCCGGCGCTGACCGCGATGGCGGTCGCCCCCGCCCCGCTGTATCAGCTCGCGGGCCCCGTGCCGTCGGGGCCCGTGCCGGGGCTCCGGCGGCGCTTCCTCTCCCTCTTCTCCTCGGTGAAGAAGGAGGGGGCGTGGGCGCCGCCGCCGTTCATCGAGGCGCGCGTCTACCTCGGCGAGCTCGTCTTCGACCTGCGCGAGGCGCTGCTGCCCCCCGAGGGCATCGACCTCGACGTCGAGGTCTTCATGGGCGAGGCGCGCGTGCTGCTGCCGCCGGGCCTCCGCGCCGAGGTGGACGCCTCGGCGATCATGGGCGAGGTCGTCGACAAGTCGCAGCGCGGGCTGCCGGGCGCGCCGATGATCCGCGTGCACGGCACCGCGTTCATGGGCACCATCAAGGTGCAGACGAAGCTGCCGCGGCCGGCGCGCCTGGAGGATTGGCGCGCCCAGCTGAAGGGGTTCCTCGGCCTCGGCGGCTCGTCCACCGGAGACGAGGGCGGGCGGCGCTGACGCGCTAGGGCCCCTGCGAGAGGTAGTGCTCCGCGTAGCGCACGATCGACTCCTCGATCACGCGCATCGCCACCTCGCTCTTCTCCCAGCCGAGGATCTCGACGCGCTTCCCCTCGAGGTCCTTGTAGATCTGGAAGAAGTGCTCGATCTCGCGGAGCGTGTGCTGCGGCAGGTCGGCGATGTCGAAGTACTCGCCGTGCGCCGGGTCGTCGCACGGGACGGCGAGGATCTTGTCGTCCGGCTCGCCCTTGTCGAGCATCTTGAGCACGCCGACCGGGCGCACGTCGATCAGGCAGCCGGTGAAGGTCGGCTCCTTGATCATCACGAGCACGTCGAGCGGGTCGTTGTCCTCGTGCAGCGTGCGCGGGATCAGGCCGTAATCGCCCGGGTAGTGCACGGCCGAGTAGAGCACGCGGTCCAGGCGGAAGAGTCCCGAATCCTTGTCCAGCTCGTACTTGTTGCGGGCCCCCTGCGGGATCTCGATCACCGCCGTCACGACCTCCGGCGGTTCCTTGCCGGGGGCGAGGTCCTTCCACGGATGGATCATGCGCGGCCGGCCTCCTGGCGCGCGCGGCGGCGCGCGAGGGCCCGGCGGCGCAGCACCAGCGCGACGGCGTAGCCGGCGTAGAGCACGACCGTGACCGCGTACGCGGCCTGGAAGAAGCGGGCGTTGTCCGGCATCAGGCGGTCCCTCCGACGGCGGCGTCCTCGAGCGCGTCGCGCTCCGCGGCGAGCGCCATCCGGGCGCGGACGAAGGCGACGTACAGCAGCGTGAAGGCGGCGAAGCAGCCGAAGAACGTGATGAGCATGACCGGCGGCATCTGCGGCCCGTCCGTGCGCGCCACGACCGGGAGCGGATGCAGCGTCCGGAACAGGTACACACTGAGGTGGATGAACGGGATCAG
Organism: Gemmatimonadaceae bacterium; assembly: GCA_019694735.1. Taxonomy (GTDB): domain Bacteria; phylum Gemmatimonadota; class Gemmatimonadetes; order Gemmatimonadales; family Gemmatimonadaceae; genus Pseudogemmatithrix. Next base: position 51,610 of record JAIBBJ010000006.1, read on the forward strand.
GAGCGCCCCGAGGATCCCGAGCACGGCCGCGTACCGGGCGCGCTGCTCGCGCTCGGGGATCACGCCGCGCAGCACCAGATAGCCGACGTAGACGAACCAGAGGAAGAGCGTCAGCGTGAGGCGCGCGTCCCAGGTCCACCAGGTCCCCCAGATGGGCCGGCCCCAGAGCGGGCCGGTGGTGAGCACCGCCGTCGTGAAGACGACGCCGACCTCGGCCGAGCTCTCGGCGAACCGGTCGAGGCGCGGATCCTTGAGGAAGAGCCAGAAGGCACCGGCGAGCGCCGTGAGCCCGAAGGCGAGGAACGCGACCCACGCGGCGGGCGCGTGCACGTAGAGGATCTTCTGTGCATAGCCCTGCACCGCCTCGGGCGGCGTGAACCAGATCGCGCGCACGTACGCGGCCGCGACGGCGGCGAGCGCGACCAGCGAGAGCGCGTGCGGGCCGCGCGCGGGCGCGGCGGGGGGAGCGGACATCAGTCGTCGAGCGTGAAGGGGAAGACGAGCATGCAGACGTACGCGAACACGAGGTCGAACGCCAGCAGGATGCGGAGCCACGCGACCGCCTCGCCGAACGGCCGACCGGCGAGGACCGCCGCGGTGAGCTTCGCCGCGGGCATCACGATCGGCACGAAGAACGGCAGCGCGAGCACCGGCAGCAGCAGCTCGGCGAGCCGCGTGTTCGCGGTCATCCCCGCGAACATCGTCCCGATGCTGACGAGGCCGAGCGCGGCGAGGACCATCACCCCGGCGAGCAGGGCGAAGGCCCGGCCGTCGAGCGGAAGGTTGTAGAACAGCGCGACGGCCGGGAGGGCCACCGCTTGAACGCCCAGGACGAACGCGAGGTTCGCGAGGGCCTTCCCGAGGAAGATGCTCTCCCGCGGCACCGGCGCCACGAGGAGCGCGTCCATCGCCCCGTCGTGCTGCTCCACCCCGAACGAGCGGTGCAGGCCCAGGAGCCCCGAGAACGTGAACGTCACCCACAGGACGCCAGGGGCGAGGTCCGTGGCGCGGATCGCCGTCGGGTCCCACGCGAAGTAGAAGATCACGATCGCGAGGAGCGAGAGCACGAGCGCCGAGAGGAACGCCGAGCGCGTCCGGAACTCGATCGCGAGGTCCTTCCGCGCGATCGTCCACGCGCTGGCGAGCAGCCCCGGCGCCGCGTTCACGCCACGAGCTCCCGGTACTCGGCGGCGTAGCGGTCGCGCTCGAGCCCCTCGGCCCGCTCGTATCGCGCGAAGCGGCCGGCGCGCATGACCGCGGCATGGGTGGCGAGCGCCAGCCCCTCGTGCAGGTGGTGCGTGACGACGATGAGCGCCGCCCCGGCCGCGCGGCGTTCGCGGAGCAGCGCCGTCAGCGCGGCCCCGCCCTGCTCGTCGAGACCGGTGTACGGCTCGTCGGCGAGGAGCACGTCGGGCCCGTGCACGATCGCGCGGGCGATCGAGACCCGCTGCTGCAGCCCGCGCGAGAGGCTCCGCACGGGAACGTCCGCCCGGTCGGCGACGCGCAGCTGTTCGAGGGCCCGCTGGACCGCGCCCTCGACGTCCCGGAGCCCGTGCAGCGCCGCGGAGAAGCGCACGTTCTCGCGCGCGGTCAGCGCCTCGTAGAGCATGCCGCGGTGCGAGATGAGGCCCACGCGCGCCCGCGCCTCCGGTCTCGGGAGGCTGACCCCCTCGATCCGCGCCTGGCCCGCGCTCGGCGAGAGCAACCCCGCGAGCATCCGCAGCGCCGTCGACTTGCCTGCGCCATTGGGACCGAAGAGCGCGAGGCAGTCGCCCGGGGCGAGGGTGAAGGAGAGGCCGTCCACCGCCCGGCGCGCCCCGAAGGTCCGGACCAGTCCGGCCGCCTCGACACGCGCCGTCATGCGGCGGATCCCCCGGGGACGTTCATCCCTGAACGCTAGCGGCTCGGCGCGATGCGCGGAACGGCGCGCGGCCTCCGCCCGGGCCGCTCCGCGGTCATTCGAGGGTGACGAGCTCGAACAGGCTGTCGAGGCGCGTGAGCTGCAGCATCTCGCGGACCGCGCGGGCCGGGTTCACGAGGCGCGTGCGCAGGCCACGCTCGCGGGCGCGCTTCTGCAGGAGCACCAGGACGCCAAGCCCGCTCGCATCGAGCTCGATGGTGCGCGTGAGGTCGATGGAGACGGCCGGCTCCCCCGCCTGCGCGGCGGCCGCCAACGCCTCGAGCGACGCCCGACGGAAGTCGAGGCGATGGTCCGAGGTGAGACGGAACGGAGCGACGAGCGACGGCACGGGGGCCTCCACGACGGCGATGGACGACATCTGACGTTCCTCCCACGCAGGGAAGAGCCTTCCGACAGGGGCCAATTCGTCGCCGATCGCGGGGTGGTGCACTCGTGCCTCCCTCGCGTCCACATTCGGCAACCGGACGATCTCGGCCTGTCCGAGACTCCTGGCTTTGCGACCCCACCTCGCGATGGGAGTGCTCTTTTCGGTGTGGCGTTCTGCGTGTTCGGACCCGATGAAATGCCAATTCCGTGCCACCGGTTCCTGAAACACAACTCATTGTATTTCAACAACTTGAGCAGCTATCACAACGTGATTCGTTGTGCTGTGACGGCGACTCGCGGCAGCGCTGGCGCAATACGATGCGATGCGTAGAATCTAGTCGGCTGACATAATGTCGCGGAAGGGCTCTGCCGCGGCATTCGTCCCATCGCCCTGCCCAACCCGGACTGGCCCTCATAGCATTGTCGCATGACCGACATCGCCGTCCTCCTCAGCGAGACCCGGAGCTTCCCGCCGCCGGCGGACTTCCAGCGACAGGCTCACGTGCGCGATCGCGGGCTCCACGACTCCGCGACGGCCGACCCCATCCACTACTGGGCCGAGCAGGCGAAGTCCCTCACCTGGCGCACGCCGTGGACCCAGGTGCTCGACTGGCAGCCCCCGCACGCGAAGTGGTTCACCGGCGGCACGCTGAACGTCGCCGAGAACTGCCTCGACCGGCACCTCGCCGGCCCGCGCCGCAACAAGGCCGCCATCGTGTGGGAGGGCGAGCCCGGGGACCGGCGCACCCTCACCTACTGGGAGCTCGCCCGTGAGGTCCGCGCCTTCGCCAACGTCCTCAAGTCGCTGGGCGTCCGGAAGGGGGACCGCGTCGGCATCTACTTGCCGCTGATCCCCGAAGCGGCCGTCGCGATGCTCGCCTGCGCCCGCATCGGCGCCATCCATTCGGTCGTCTTCGGCGGCTTCAGCCCGGAGTCGCTCCGCGACCGCATGAACGACGCGCAGGCGAAGGTGGTGATCACCGCCGACGGCGGCTACCGCCGCGGCCAGATCGTCCCGCTCAAGCGCAACACCGACAAGGCCCTCGAGGAGTGCCCCTCGGTGCAGCACGTCGTCGTGGTCCAGCGCCGCGCCGCGGGCCCGATCACCGAGGCGCACGTGGACATGCGCGAGGGGCGTGACCACTGGTACCACCGCCTGATGCAGCACGCCCCGGACGCCTGCGCGCCGGAACCGATGGACGCGGAGGACGTGCTCTTCATCCTCTACACGTCGGGCACGACGGGGAAGCCGAAGGGCATCGTGCACACCACCGGCGGCTACCTCGTCGGCGCCGCCAGCTCGGCGAGGATGGTGTTCGACCTCAAGGAGGAGGACGTCTTCTGGTGCACCGCCGACGTGGGCTGGATCACCGGGCACACGTACCTCGTGTACGGGCCGCTCGCGAACGGCGCGACCTGCGTGATGTACGAGGGCGCCCCGGACTGGCCCGAGCGGGACCGGTTCTGGCAACTCGTCGCGCGGCATGGCGTGACCATCCTCTACACGGCGCCCACGGCCATCCGCGCCTTCATGAAGTGGGGCGTGGAGCACCCGCGGAAGCACGACCTCTCGTCGCTCCGGCTCCTCGGCTCGGTCGGTGAGCCGATCAATCCCGAAGCGTGGATGTGGTACCACGAGCACATCGGCGGCGCACGTTGCCCGATCGTGGACACGTGGTGGCAGACGGAGACGGGCGGGATCGTGATCTCGCCGCTGCCGGGGCTCACGGCGACCAAGCCGGGCAGCGCCACGCAGCCGCTGCCCGGCTACAGCGTGCAGTTGCTGACGCAGCAGGGGGAGCCGATCCCGACCGGCGGCGGCCTGCTCTCCATCACGCGCCCCTGGCCGTCCATGCTGCGCACCATCTGGGGCGACGACCGCCGCTACGTCGAGACCTACTTCTCCAAGTGGGCGGGCCGGCCGGACCTCTACTTCGCGGGCGACGGCGCCAAGCGCGACGAGGACGGCTACTGGTGGATCCTCGGCCGCGTGGACGACGTCCTCAACGTGGCCGGCCACCGCATCGGCACGATGGAGGTGGAATCGGCGCTCGTCGAGCATCCCGCGGTCGCCGAGGCGGCGGTGGTCGGCAAGACGCACGAGCTGAAGGGGCAGTCCGTCTGCGCGTTCGTCACGTTGCGTGACGGGCACCAGAAGAGCTCGGCCCTCCGGGAGGAGCTGCGCGAGTTCGTGGCGCAGAAGATCGGGGCGCTCGCCCGGCCGGACGACGTGCTCTTCTCGGCCGACCTGCCGAAGACCCGCTCAGGGAAGATCATGCGGCGGCTCCTGCGCGACATCGCGGAGGGACGCGCGCTCGGCGACACGACCACGCTGGCGGACCCCAACGTCGTCAACGCGCTCAAGGAGCAGTACGCGGACTCCGAGGGCTGAACCGGGGAGGGACCGCAGGCGACGAGGGCCGGTGGCCGGGCGCGGAGCGCCGCGCGGCCACCGGCCCTCGGGCCGTGGAGCGGGACCGGTCAGGGCTTGACCGGGACCTGCGCCTTCCGGGCCTCGTCCACGCTGACCGACTTGCCGGTCTCGGCGCTCTGGTTGGCCATGATGCGGACCTTCTCCGCGGCGACGTACCCGCGCATCTGGTCGTAGCTCATCGATCCGGGGATGATCTGGTCGCCGATCTTGAACGACGGCGTGGACCCCACCCGCAGGCGCTCACCCTCGCGGCGGTTCGCGGCGATCTGCGGGAGCATCCGCCCCGAATCGAAGCACTCCTCCCATGCCGAGACGTCGAGGCCGACGTCCTTCGCGATCTGCTTGAGCGGTGCCTTGGGGTTCCGCGTCGCCTGCCCGTTCCAGCGGTCCTGGTTGCGGTAGATGCCGTCGTGCATCTCCCAGAACTTGCTCTGCTCGTTGGCGCAGGCCGCCGCGTTGTGGGCGGCGACGGCGTTGCGGTGGATGTCGAGCGGGTAATCGAGGTAGCGGAAGCGGATCTCGCCGGTGGCGACGAGGCGGGCCATGATGTCCGGCTCCTCGACGGTGGCGAAATAGCCGCACCCCGGGCACTCGAAGTCGGCGAACTCCACGACCTCGACCAGGGCGTCCCGGCTCCCGACGACGACGCCGCGCGCCTCGAGGTTCGCCCCGGCGCCAGGCTCGAGGGCGATCACCTTGGTGGGGCGGGACAGCACCCAGCCGAGGGCGCCGAGGCCGATGATGGCGACGCCGATGAGGAGCGGACCGAACGGGCTGCGGTTGGACGGCTTCACTTTGGACACGGACGGAACTCCACGGGGGAGGGTTCAGGTTCGCCGAAAGTTATACCCGGCGGGGGGCCGGGGTAGGATACGCGACGCCCCTGCGTTAGCTTTCCACTGCGGACGGGTCGCCCGTCCATCACCCTCCATCCGGGCGAGATGAGCAGACAGAAGCCCCGCGGCCGTCCGGTGGCCGCCACCCCGTCGCCGTTCGATCAGGCGCGCGACGAGCTCTTCCAGCACATCATGCGGTGCGGTGTCGTCGGCTGCGAGCCGGAACACATGACCGAGTGGTTCGACGACACCATGAAGTACATGTCCGAGCGGTATCACGAGCTCGGCACGAAGGATCTGGCCGACCTGCGGACCCTGGGCGAGCGCTTCGCGGCGCCGGCCAAGCGGCCCGAGCCGACGGCGGCCCCGACGACGGAGCTCGCGCAGGATGCGGGCGATGCGACCGCGGGCGAGCTCGACACGGTGAGCGCGGCCTGAGACGACACGGCCCCGGAGCGATGCTCCGGGGCCGTGTGCGTTCCGCCTCCGCGGGACGGACCGGCATGGTCAGCGTCCCTGGGAGCGGCGTGTGCGTAGGAGCACCCCGAGCCGAACTCCGCCGCCCACGGTGAGCTCGAGGGCGGGCACGACGCGCCCGACGGTGCCGCCCTCCACCCCGACGACCCCGAGCAGCAGTCCCCGGGCCTTGGCGGTGCCCGCCCCGTCGACCCGTTCGACTCCGAGCCCCGCACCGGCGTACAGGCCGCGCCGTCGCTCCCCGAAGGGATCGAAGAGGAAGCGCGCGGTGCCCTCGAGCCGCTGGACCCCGGCCGTCCCCGCGCGGCCGTCGGACGCGCCGGCCATCGCCGCGAGCCCGACCCGCGCATACCATCCGGCTCGCACATTCAGGCCGACCCCCAGGAGCGCGCCCGCGCGCGGCGACAGCACGCCCTCGGCACGGAACTCCACCTGCGGCGCGGGGGTGACCTCCTGCTGGGCAGCGGCGGTCCGGAACGCGGCGAGCGCGACGCACGCGGCTCCGGCGAGGCGACGGAAGGGCAGCACGCGCGGAATGCTATGCTCGGGTGCCGCCGGGCTCAACGCCCTGCGGCCGGGGGCCGTCCGGCTTGCACGGCCTGTGGGGCCCCGGTAGCTTCGCCTTGTAGCCCCCGTTCCCGAGGCAACGATGTCCGACGTGGTCGCGCTGCTGCGCGGCGTCTCGATCTTCCAGGACCTGGACGACGGCGAGCTCGCCCGCGTGGCCGAGGTCTGCCGCTCGCAGGAGTTCGTCTCGGGCGAGTACATCTTCAAGGAAGGCGAGGCGGGGAGCCGGCTCTACCTCATCGTCTCGGGCGACGTGCGCATCTCGCGCGTGGTGCCCGGGAGCGGCGAGGAGGCGCTGGCGGTGCTCAAGCCCGGCGCGCTGTTCGGCGAGATGTCGGTGTTCGACCGGAGCGAGCGGTCGACGGATGCGATCTCGAACGGCGGCACGAAGGTGCTGACGATCTCCCGCTCCGACTTCGAGCTGCTGCTCGACTTCAATCGCGACATCGCGTACAAGGTGCTCTGGTCGTGCGTGCGGCTGCTCTCGGGGCGGCTGCGGGCGACCAACGACTCGCTGCGCAGCTTCCTGGCGATGTCGATGTTCTGAGGCGCGGCCCCGCGGCTGCGCCCGACCCGGATCCACGAGGAACCACCAATGCGGGCACGACTCCTCCTCGCCGCGGCGCTCGTCGCGGCGTCGTCGTCTGCGGGGGCGCAGGCGCCCTCGACCATCGGGCTGCAGCGGGACCCGCGCATCGCCGCGGCGCTCGGGGACATCTCGCCGGCGAGGCTGCGCGCGCTCGACTCCGCGCTGGTGGCGTTCGGCACGCGGCACACGATGAGCGACACGCTCTCGTCGACCCGCGGCATCGGCGCGGCGCGGCGCTGGATCCACGCCCAGCTGACCCGGGCCTCGACCGACTGCGGCGGCTGCCTGCGCATCGAGTTCGACACCGGCTCGGCGGTCGTGGGGCGGTCGCCCGAGCGGCCCACGGTGCGGCTCGTCAACGTCGTCGCCTGGCTCCCAGGGCGGGACACGTCCCGCGTGGTGGTGATCGGCGGCCACTACGATTCCTGCATCTGCTCGACGAACGCCATGGACTTCACCGCCGACGCGCCCGGCGCGGACGATGACGGGTCGGGCACCGTCGCCGTGATGGAGCTCGCGCGCGTGACGGCCAAGCACTTCCCGCGCGGCTTCGACGCCTCGATCGCGTTCGTGCTCTACACCGGCGAGGAGCAGGGTCTGCTCGGGTCCACGCAGTTCGCCGAACGGCTCGCTCGCGAGGGGCGGACGGTGACGGCGGCCTTCACCGACGACATCGTCGGCAACGTCGTCGCCGACGACGGCCGCATGGACTCGACCTCGGTGCGCGTGTTCGCGGTGGATTCGCTCGCCGTCGGCGGCGGGGAGCTCGCGCGCTACGTCTGGGCGACGGGGGCCCTCTACCAGCCGCAGTTCGAGGTGCTGCCGGTGCTACGGCTCGACCGTCTCGGGCGCGGCGGCGACCACCGGCCCTTCGTCGACCGCGGCATCCCCGGCCTCCGCTTCACGGAGCGGCTCGAGAACTACAAGCGCCAGCATCTCCCCACCGACTCGCTCGCCGACGTGAACTTCGGCTATGTGGCGCGGGTGGCGCGCCTCAATCTCGCGACCGTCGCGTCGCTCGCCGCGGCGCCCGCGCGCCCGGAACGCACCGGCTACGCCCGCGACCGCGCCTCCGGTGGACAGGCGTTCACCATCCGGTGGTCGCCGGTGGCCAACGCGGCCGGGTACGAGCTGCTCGTGCGGCGGACGACCGCGCCGACGTACACCCGCGTCGTCGCCGCGGGGAACGTCACCGAATTCCTGCTCGACGAGCAGCTCGACGACGTGTGGGTCGGCGTCCGCGCCGTCGGCGCGGACGGACACCGGTCGCTCACGACCGTGGTCGGTGCGCCGGGCGGCCCACGCCTGCAGAACCCCCAGCCGCGCGGCGCCGCGCCGGCTCCCGCGCGTCCGCCGGCGGCCCCGTGAGCGCCTTCCGCCAGTTCCGGCCGCAGGCACTGACCTTCCTCCGCGGACTCAAGCGGCACAACGACAAGCCCTGGTTCGAGGCGAACCGCCCGACCTACCAGGCCGAGGTGCTCGGCCCGCTCAAGCTGCTTGCGGAGGAGCTCGACGTGCGCTTCGCGCGGCTGGCGCCGGAGTTCGTCGCGCCCCCGCGGCACGCGCTCTTCCGGATCCACCGCGATGTGCGCTTCTCGAAGGACAAGTCGCCGTACAAGACGCACGCGGCGCTCTGGGCCTTCCACCGCGATGCCGGGCGCGGCGTCGGACGTGACGCGCACGGCGGCGCCGGCTTCTACTTCCACATCGAACCCGGCGCCTCGCTCGTCGCCGGCGGGTTCTGGATGCCGCCCCGGCCGCTGCTCGGGCGGATCCGCGAGCGGATCGTCGACGAGCAGCGGGGGTTCGAGAAGCTGGTCAGGGCGCCCGCCTTCACGCGCCGATTCGGCGCGCTCTCCGAGGACGACCCCGGCGTGCGACTCACGCGGGTACCGCGCGGCTTCGCGCCCGACCACCCGGCCGCGCACTGGCTGCGCTTCAACAGCTTCACCGCGCACCGGATGCTGACCGACGCCGAGGTGCTGTCGCCGAGGCTCGTCGATGCGATCATGAAGGATTACGCGGCGCTGCTGCCCCTCGTGCGCTGGCTGAACGCGACGCTCGGCTACCCGCCGGCGACCGCGCGCTGACGCGCGGGCACCGCGATGTGCGGCCTGGCCGGGATCCTGACCACGCGCGCCGAGCGGCGCGCATCGCTCGAACCCGCGCTCGCGCGGCTCCGGCGTCCGCTCACCCACCGCGGGCCCGATGACGACGGCGCGTGGTGGGACGCCGACGCCGGCATCGGCCTCGGCTTCCGCCGGCTGTCGATCCTGGACCTCTCCCCGGCCGGCCACCAGCCGATGGCGTCGGCCAGCGGGCGCTACCGGATCGCCTTCAATGGCGAGATCTACAACCACCGGACCCTCCGCGACGAGCTCGCCGGCCTCGGTCACGCGTTCCGCGGCCACAGCGACACCGAGGTCATCCTCGCCGCGGTCGAGGCGTGGGGCGTGCGCGGCACGCTCCCCCGGCTCGCCGGGATGTTCGCGATCGCACTCTGGGACGGGGAGGCGCGCACGCTGACGCTCGTGCGGGACCGGCTCGGCAAGAAGCCGCTCTTCGTCGCGCGCGCGCCCGGGCTCGTGCTCTTCGCGTCGGAGCTCAAGGCCCTCGTGGCGGACCCCGACTTCCCGCGGCGCATCGACGCGAGCCAGCTGCCGGCCTTCGCGCGCTACCTCTACGTGCCGGCGCCGGGCAGCATCTATCGGGACGTCCTGAAGCTCACCCCCGGCCACCTGCTCACGATCCGCGACGCCGACGCGCCGCTGGCCGCGAGCGAGCCGTGGTGGGAGGCCGAGCGCGTCGCCGACGCCGGGGCGGCCGCGCGCGGGACGTGGCGCATGGCGGGCGACGAGCGCGTCGCGCTCTCGCACCTGCACGAGCTCCTGCTCACCGCGACGCGCGAGCGCCTCGAGTCGGACGTCCCGCTCGGCGCGCTGCTGTCGGGTGGCGTGGATTCGGCGCTCACGGTCGCGCTGATGCAGCAGGTGGCACGCGAGCCGGTGCGCACGTTCACCATCGGCTTCGACGACGAGGCGATCGACGAGACGGCCGCCGCCGCGCGGATCGCCGCGCACCTCGGCACGCGCCATGTGGACTGGCGCGTCGGCGGCGCGGAGGCGCTCGCGGTCGTGCCGGAGCTGCCGCGGATCTTCGATGAGCCGTTCGCGGACCCGTCGGTGATCCCGACGGTGCTCCTCTGCCGCCTGGCGCGGCGCGACGTGACCGTCGCGCTCTGCGGCGACGGCGGCGACGAGGTCTTCGCCGGCTACACCCGGTACGAGCAGGGCCGGAAGCTCCTGGGGCGGATCGCCGCGACGCCCGCACCGCTCCGCACGGCGCTCGGCGCGCTGCTCACGACGCCGAGCGCCACGACGTGGGACGCGCTCGCGGCCGTCGCCCTCGCGGTGGTCCCGCGCGATCGGCGGCCGCCCCTGATCGGCGAGCGCGTGCAGAAGGTCGGGCACCTGTTCGCCCTCGGCGACGCCATCGAAGGGTACCGCTCCCTGCGCGCGGCCTGGCTCGACCCGCGCGTGCTGCTCGACGTCGCATCGGAGGCACCGGACCGGTTGCTCGCGGTCCTCGGCGCGCACCCGACGCTCGCCCTCGCCGAGCGGATGATGCTCGCGGACCAGGTGACGTACCTGCCCGACGACCTGCTCGCCAAGATCGACCGCGCGTCGATGGCCGTCGGGCTCGAGGTGCGGGCACCGCTGCTCGACCACCGCGTGCTCGAGTTCGCGTGGACGTTGCCGCACGACCTCCGCGTGCGGCAGGGTACCACGAAGTGGGTGCTGCGGGAGCTGCTGGCGCGCCACGTGCCGCGCCCGCTCTGGGAACGGCCGAAGCGGTGGTTCACGATGCCGGTACGGGGCTGGCTCACCGGGCCGCTCCGCGACTGGGCGGAGTCGCTCCTGACGGACGGGATGCTCCGTGAGGTGCCCGTGCTGCGGGCGTCCGCGGTGCGCGCGGAGTGGGCCCGCGTGCAGGCCGGACGCGCCGGGAACGGCCACGCGATGTGGGGCGTGCTGCAGCTGCTCGCGTGGTGGCGGGAGTGGCGGCCGACGCTCTGACCGGCCGCGCGCCGCGGCCGGGGCTCAGCCCGCCGTGCGCCCGCGCACGATCCCCTCGATGCGTCGCGCCGGATCGAACCAGCGGGCGGCGGCCTCGCGCATCCGGGCCGTGGTGACCGACGCGAGGTCCGCCGGGTAGCGGGCGATCGCCCCCAGGTCGTCGTGCATCCACGCGTCGGCGATCTCGCCGAGCACGGCCGCGCCGGAGGACTGCCGGATCTGCCAGCTGCCGATGGCGAAGGTGCGCGCCTGCCGCAGCTCGGCGTCGGTGATCTCCTCCTCCACGAGCCGGGCGAACTCGCGCAGCAGTCCCTCGCGCGCCTGCGCCTCCTTCGCCGGAGAGGTCGCGATGTACGCCGCGAACGCGCCGCCGGCGCGCCGGACGAACGGACGGACGTGCACGGTGTAGGCGAGCGACTGCCGGTCGCGGAGCTCCTCGAAGAAGCGTCCGCCGAGGCCGCTGGCCACGCCGGCGATCAGCTCCGCGTCGAACCGGAGCGGATCGTCCTGCGCCGGCCCGGGGAAGAGGATCGCGAGCGCGGTCTGCGCCTTGTCGCGTTCCTCCACCTCGACCTGCGCGGCGGCGGGCCAGTCCGGGGGCGCGACGCGGCGCGGCGCCCGCGCCCGGAGCGCAGCGAAGCGCTTCGCCAGCACGTCGGCCGCCTCCTGCGGGTCGAGGTCGCCCACCGCGACGAGGACGGCCGCCGACTCCGGCACTTGGCGTGCGTGCCAGCGCACGAGGTCCTCGCGCGTGAGCGCGGCGATGGATGATTCGGAGCCGAGGGTGGAGCGCCCGTACGGGTGCCCCGGCCACGCGGCCGCCCCGGCGAGCCGGATCGGCTGCCGGTACATGTCGTCCCGCAGCTGCGCGAGGGCCGCCTTCGCCACCGCACGCTCGGCCTCCACGCCGTCCGCCGGGAAGGTCGGGGCGAGCACGAGGTCCGCGACGAGCTCCGCCGCGGCGGCGAAATGACGCGCCGGCACCCCCATCGTCCACTGCATCGTCTCGGTGCCGCTGCTGGCGCCCGGGACGCCGCCGAGCCGTTCGGCGTCCTCGGCGAGGCGCGAGGCGCTGCGGTGCACCGTGCCACGGAGCGCGGCCCGCGCCATCAGGGTCGTGACGCCGCCATCCGCCTCGCGCTCCTCCGTGCCGCCGCCGTCGATGAAGCAGCCGAAGTGCGCGAGCGCCGCGCCCGGCCGGCGCTTCACGAGCACCGGAACGTCGCCGGCCGTGCGGAAGACGTGCACGTCGTCCACCACGCGCTCGAGCCGCGCCCCGGCGCCGATGAGCGCTGGCGCGGCAACCGGTGCGCCGGTCGGTTCGATGGCCGCCGGCCGCTCGGCCTCGAGCAACGCGCGCACCGCCCCCGGCCCGTCGCCGAGCGGACGGCTGCCGCGCGGCCGGTAGCAGACCACCGAGGCCTCCTCCGCGCCGAGCCAGCGGCGCGCCACCTCCGCGATCCGCGCCGCATCCACCGCGAGCAGCGCCTCGTAGTACGCGATGCCGCGCTCCCAGCCGCCCGCCAGCTCCCACGCGCCCAGGAAGTTCGCCTGGCCGTCAGCGGACTCGAGCCGGCGCAGCCACTGGGCCTCGAGGAGGCAGCGGGCGCGCGCGAGCTCGGCCTCCGTGACCTCGCCCTCCCGCACGCGCCGCATCTGGTCCCAGAGGGCGCGGGCGGCGGCCGGCAGGTCGGCCGGCCGCGCGCCCGCGTGCACGACGAACACCCCGAGCGCCGTGGGCGTGTAGTCGTACGCCGAGACCGACGAGACCAGCCGCCGATCGCGCGCCGCGCGGACGAGCCGCGACGCGCGCCCGCCGGCGAGGACCGTCGCGAGGACGTCGAGCGCCGGCGTGTCGGCGTGCGCGGTCGGGGGCGTGCGCCACCCGAGGAGCAGCTCGGCCTGCGCGATGTCGCCTTCCCACTCGCGCACGCGGAAGCCGGGGGGAGCGGTCTCCTCGGGGCCCGGCACGCGCGTGACCGGCGCGTCGGCGATCGCGCCGTACCGGCGCGTGGCCTCGGCGATCGCCACGTCGGGATCCACGTCGCCGACGATCGCCAGCACGGTGTTCGACGGCCGGTAGTAGTGGCGATAGAAGCCGACCAGCTGGTCGCGTGTGAGCGCCCGGAGCTCGTGCTCGCGCCCCATCCGCCAGCGGCGGATGCGGTGCCGGTCGTGCAGGACCTCGAAGAGCGTCTCGACGGCGAGGGCGGCGGGCGTATCGGCCTTCCGCTTGGTCTCCTCGATGATCACCTCGAGCTCGCGCGCGAGCTCGCCGGCGTCGATCACCGAGTGGGCATAGGCGTCAGCCTGCACGTCGAGCCCCTGCGTGAAGCCGGAGCTCGGCAGCACCGTGTAGTAGTGCGTGTGGTCGTAGATCGTGCCGGCGTTGAGGTAGCCGCCGGCGGCCTTCGTCGCCCGGGCGATCTCGCCGACGCCGCGCGTCGGCGTGCCCTTGAAGTACATGTGCTCGAGCACGTGGGCGATCCCGACCACGTCGTCCGGCTCGTCGAAGTAGCCCGCGCCGACCCAGGTCACGATGGAGACCACCGGCGCCGAGGCGTCGCGGCGCGCGAGCACGGTGAGGCCGTTCGGCAGGACGCAGCGTCGGACGGAGTCCGGCGGGAGGATGGCGTGCAGGCCTGACATCAGCGGACGAGCGGCGCGCGGCGGATGAGGACGAGGGCGGAGACGAGCATGCCGGTCGCATAACCTAGCACGTGGACCAGCGCCGGGCGGTCCACGGCCCGTCCGGCGAGCACGGCGCCGCGCACGGCGTCCGCAGGACCGAGCGGCGGGAGGATCGCGGCCAGGAACTCCACCCACCCGGCGAGCTCCGCCTGCGCCGCGAGCGGCTGAAGGATCGACGAGAGCATGACGATGCCGAGCACGACCGCCCCGTCGCGCCGCGTGAGCGCCCCCGCCAGCATCGCCAGGGCGCCGATGAGGTAGCCGTACAGCGCCGCCGACACGAGGACGGGCGCGACCGGCCGCGCGGTGATCATCAGGCCGAAGCCGATCGGCACGAGGGCGCACGCGGCGACGAACGCGGTGAGCCCCACGACGAAGCGCTGGAGGTAGTACCGCCAGGGCACGACGGGCGCCGAGAAGAGGAAGCGCACGTACCCGCGGTCGCGGTCGGCGGCGACGAACCCGCTCGCGACCAGGAGCGCGCCGAGCGTGATGACGGTCGGCACGAGCTGCGCATAGCCGGCGAGCAGCCCGCGCTGGGCATCGCCGTCCGCCCGGAGGGCCGCCCAGCCGCTGGCCTGCGCCATCGTCAGGATCGGGATGCCGAGGAGGCCGAAGGCGATGATGACCGGGGCGAACGCGCGCAGCGCGGCATCGCGCAGGTGCCACCGCAGGTAGGCCGCGAGCCCGCCGCTCATCCGGACACCGCCGTGCGGAAGGCCTCTTCGAGCACGCTCTCCGCCGGGACGACCGCGGTGACCAGCGCCCCCTCGGCGATCGCCGCCGCGAGGCCGCGGTTCAGCGCCGCGACATCGGCACGGCAGTCGACGAGCGCGCCGCGGCGCGCGGCCTCCGGCAGGTGCGCCAACAGCGCCTCGTGTCCCGCCGCCGCCTGGATGCGCCAGGCGCGCACGGCACCATCCGCCTGCGCGGCACGCACCTCCACGATCCGCTGGACGCGCCCGCGGTCGACGATCACCACGCGGTCCGCGATCCGCTCCAGTTCGTCGAGGTTGTGCGACGCGACGAGCACGGCGCGGTCGGGCGCGCGGAGGCCGCCGACGATCTCCCGGAACCGCGCCGTCCACACCGGGTCGAGGCCGTGCGTGGGTTCATCGAACACCACCACGCGCCGCGGCGAGAGCAGCGCCTGCGCGAGCCCCAGCCGCTGCAGGTTCCCCTTCGAGAGCGCCTTGAGCCGCTTGCCGCGATGCTCCGCGATGCCGGTCGCCTCGATCGCCTGGGCACACGCCGCGGCCCGCGCACCCGCCGGGATCCCCTGCAGCGTGGCGAGCCGCGTGAGCGCCTCCTCGAGGTGCCACTCGAGCGGGATCGTCATCAGCTCCGGCAGGTACGCGACGCCCTCCCGCTCGATGAAGGCGCGCGGCGCGAGGCCGTCCACGGTGACCTCGCCCGCATCCGGCCCGAGCAAGCCGAGGAGCAGCGCGATGAGGGTGCTCTTCCCCGCCCCGTTCGGTCCCGCGATCCCGACGACCTCGCCCGGCCCGACCGTGAACGAGACCTCCTCGACCGCGCGCACCGGGCGGCCGAGGAGGGGACGGTACGTCTTCGAGACCGCCGCGAAGCGGATCAGTGGACGATCCGCAGGAGCCCGGCGTCGGCGCTCGCGCGGAGGAAGCTCTCGGCGTCGCGCGTGGGGATCAGCATGCCCGTGAGCGCGAACCCGCGCCGCGCCTCGGCCTGCATGAACTCCTCGAGCGTGCGCGCCTGGCCCGACGCGCTCGCGTCGCGCATGCCGGCGACGATCTGCTCCCAGGTGCCGTCGTAGCGGCGGCCGTCGCGGCCGACCACGCGGTGCAGGTCCGGCGGCGCCTTGCGGTCGGTGAGGTCGGCGAGCAGCGCGCCGAAGAGCTCGAGTTGCGTCCGCGCCTCCTCCTGCTGCTGCTCGCTCGCCCGCGCCTCGATCTCGGCCAGCATCTCCTCCACCGGGTCGGCGGGCGGCGCGAGCTCCGTGAGCCGCTCCTCCCACACGCGGAGCGACGGGTCGTCATCCTTGATCCGCAGGTGCGACTTGCGCAGCTCCATCAGCCGCCAGATCCCGAGCTCGTCCCAGTGGTCCTCGGGCTTGGTCTGGTCGAGGTGATAGAGCGCGGCCTCGAACTGCTCCCGGTCGTACAGCAGGTTGCCGAGGTAGATCCGCGCCTCGCTGTGCTCGGGATCGAGCGCGATCGCGCGCTTCAGCGTCTCCTCGGCGCCGGCGTCGTCGCCCAGCCGGTGCTGGGCGTAGCCGACCATGGCCACCGCCTCGGCGTTCTCCGGCACCTGCTGCACCGCCACCTCGAAGTAGTCCTTCGCGTCGGCGACGAGCCCCTCGCGGAAGAGCGCGCGGCCGACCTGCAGCATCAACTCGATGTCATCGGCGTAGCCGAGCTCGAGGATGCGGTGGAAGGTCTTCAGCGCCTGCGGCGTCTGGCCGAACTTGAGCAGCGTCTCGCCGAGCCCCGCGAGTGCATCCTCGTGCTCGGGATCGAGCACCAGCGCTTCCTCGAACGCCCGCCGTGCCCACGCGAACTCGTCGCGCGCGAGCCGCGCATAGCCGACCCCCACGTGCAGTTCCACCGCGTTGGGGTAGAGGCCGAGGCCCTCGCGCAGCAGGGCGAGGGCGTCGTCATAGTTCCCCTCATTGTAGAGCTGGTGTGCGCGCTCGTCGTACTCCTCGGAACTCAGGAACGGTGAGGGCATCGGGCGGGTGGCCTCCGGCTCGGGGGACAAGGCTGGAACCTACAGGGTGATACCCCGCCACGACAGCGGCGGGGCGCTGCGTCAGGGGGGCACGGACAGGGCGACCGCCACCTCGGCCGCCAGCGCCGCGTTCCGTTCGAGCAATGCCAGATTGGCGCGCCGGGACGCCCCGCCGGTGGCGCGCTCCACCGCCGCGAGCAGGAACGGCGTGAGCGCCGCACCGCGGATGCCGCCGTCGCGGGCCTCGCCAAGCGCCTGTTCCACCGCGACTTCCACCGTCGCGCGGTCGAGCGCGGCCTCCGGGGGGGGCGGCTGCACCACGAGCACCGCGCCGGGCCGCCGGAGGGCGCGGGCGGACCGCAGGAGGGCCGCCACCTCCGCCGCCGAGTCCACCGAGGCCGGCAGCGGGAGCCCGGTGGACGCCGTGAAGAATCCGGGGAACTCGGCCGTGCGGTACCCCACGAGCGTGATCCCGCGCGACTCCAGCCGCTCCAGCGTCGCCGGGAGGTCGAGGATGGATTTCGCGCCGGCGCACACCACCACGGCGCTCGTGCGCCCGAGCTCGTCGAGATCGGCGGACTCGTCGAACGCGGGCTCACGGTGCACGCCGCCGATGCCGCCGGTCGCGAACACGTCGAGCCCGCCGACGACGCACGCGGCGAGCGTGCCGGCGACGGTCGTCGCGCCGTCCCGGCCCTGCGCGGCCGCGACCGGGAGGTCGCGCGCCGAGACCTTCGCGATCCCCTCGCGGCGCAGGAAGCGCGCGAGGTCGTCGCCCTCGAGCCCGAGCGTGAGCGTGCCGCGCACCATGGCCGTGATGACCGGCGCCGCCCCGCGCGCGGCGATCGCGGCCCGCATCCGCCGGTCGGCCTCGGCATTGGCGGGGACCGGGAGGCCCTGGGCGAGCACCGAGCTCTCGAGCGCCACGAGGGGCGTGCCGGCGGCGCGCGCCGCGGCGGCGGCCGGGCCCCATGCGATCGGCGGCCGCACGGTCATCGCGCGCCCTCGCGGCGGAAGGTCCGGACGATGGCCTCGCCCATCCGGCCCATGAGCACCTGGGCCTCCTGGTCGATCCGCCAGGTCGCGTCGGCGTTGTCCTTCGTGAGGACGCACGC